>DINU01000010.1 GCA_002426885.1 Patescibacteria group bacterium UBA5532 | reverse complement strand
TATTCAAGTTAGTTTACTATAGAGCCATTGAGTTAATTTTATCTCAGATAGCTCGATTCGGAAAATCTACCGTAATAGAACATATAGAAAATAAAAACGAATTATTAGCACTTATGGAGGTAATTTATATCATTTTTTTGCATAAACAAGAAACCTATAATACTATGGGGGTAGATATTTCTTGGGATGATGTAATGCAAAAGTTATTTATACAATGATTTATCTCTAACCAAGATATGGAAACCTTTAAAAAAGAATACCCGGACGGGATCGTCACTAAATAAATAGACTCTTCTCTTTTTTCACTCCTAACTATAAATTTTCTTCATCATGACAACAAACACACCGTCAAGGAACCAACCGGACCCATCAACTGTACCGAGTGGGTTAAACAAAACTGATCCAAGCCTCTACACGACATTATGCCATCTTTCGAGTCAAATAGGGAAGATAGAAAAAATGCTCGCAAAAATAGGCGACACTAATAATGGTGATAGTGCCAGTGGTATAACAAATATCTTAAATGCTTTGGGAATTCTTGAGGATACTATTGATTCTTTGGATACTGCTCATGTGAATTTTGCAAGAAGTGCATTAGTTAGTCTTTACTGAAAGTTAGAAAAAATACTAAACGAAACAGGTCATGAATCTCTGAAAAAAATCAGAAATACAAGAGCAAGAATACAATCTCTTCTCCCTGAAGAAAATACATAATCTACCCTCCTGAAAAACAAAATCTCCCCTCTCTCGGAAGATTTTTTCATGACTCTGCCACTTCTCGAGAACTCTATCACAAAATCCTACCGATTCTCTAGATTGCGGATACGATCTTCGAGGTCAGGATGTGATGCGAAGAGTCGCATGATTCCTGTACCATCTTTCGCGGATATAGCGAACGCCGTCATATTCGATTCTTCAGCTGGTCGCATGCTCGGATAGAGTGCCTGAAGGGACTTCAGAGCTGCGATCATTTTCTCTTTTCCGACTTTCTCAGCACTTCCCTCGTCTGCTCGATATTCTCGATGACGCGAGAACCACATGATGACCATCGATGCGAGGAGTCCGAGCACGAACTGGAGAAAGATATAGAGGAAGAGATTTATATGTCCTCATTCTTCGTCACTTCATGACATCGCGACGACCCGAGAGATAAATACGACGAACGTATTCAGAATCCCCTGGAGTAATGTCATCGTGACCATATCGCCATTCAGAATATGTGACATCTCATGTGCGACGACCCCTTCGATCGCTCACATATCCATCTTCTGGAGGAGTCCGCTCGAGACTGCCACAAGTGAGCTATTTTTTGTCATTCCTGTCGCGAAAGCATTCGCCTCGTCGCTCTCATAGAATCCGACTTCTGGCATCGTAATACCATACTGCGTTGCGAGAGAATTGACGAGATTATAGACAGCCTGTTCTTTCCCGGAGAGATGGATAGCATCAGATGCAGAGACCGGCGTGATACCATACATGCGTTTCGCACTCCAGCGCGACATCGCAAGCGAGATAAATGATCCCGCAAAACCGACCACAAAAGCGTAGATCAGAATCTGCGTATAGCCATTTCCCGTGATATTAATCCCTGTCACAGCTTCGATCACGATGATCGCGATACTGAGAAGTGCCACAACCAAGAGATTCGTGAGAAGGAAGAGTCCCATCCGTTTTAAGAGCGCAAACATAAAAAAGAAAAAAGATATGTCTGCATGGTATCCATTTTTTCTCTTTTTTCAAGCCTTGCTTTTTCCCTTCTTCTTGTTACTATCCAAGCATGAAAAATGAGAAACGTCACATAAAAATCGGGATCGACGAAGCTGGTCGCGGACCGTGGTATGGACCTGTCGTCGCATGCGCACTTGCATTCGACCCTGTGAATCCGCTCCCACGGGAAATTCTCGAATCGATCGGAGACAGCAAGAAGATTTCCGAGAAAAAACGAGAAAAACTCTTTTATGCGCTTATCGAAGAAAGTGAACGTCCGAATCCAACGCTCTACTTCTGAGTCGGAGTCGTCGATAATAATGCTATCGATGAGCATGGGATCAAGTGGGCGACTCGTGAGGGTATGCGTCGCGCGATCATCGAAATCGGGCGGAAGATATCGAGTTCATATATGATTCACTCGGTGTTAATCGACGGAAATGATCATTTTACCTTCGAAGAGCTCTCGCGCGATCCTGTCTGTATCGTGCGATGAGATGCGAAAGTGAAAGAAATCGCAGGCGCATCGATCATCGCGAAAGTATTTCGAGATGAACTCATGAAAACCTACTCTCTCCTGTATCCGAAGCTCGGGATCGAGAAACATAAATGATACGGTACCCAAACGCATCAGACCAATCTCACTCCCGAAACAATCACGAGTTTTCATCGTCTTTCCTTCGAACCGATCCGAAAAATCCTCGAGAAAAAACCGAGACTCCTCCTCCATGTCTGCTGTGGTCCTGATGCGACAGTACCGCTGATGGATCTGAAGAATCAGTATGATATCCTTGCATTCTGGTATGATCCGAATATTCAGCCGAAGGCAGAATATGAGAAACGAAAAAAAGCGTTCGCGAAAGTCTGTAAACGAGAATGAATCGAGTGGATCGAGGGAGAGTATGATGTGGCGCGATTTTTCGAGGCTATTACATGACTCGAGCACACGCCAGAACGCTGAGAAAAGTGTAAAAACTGCTACGACATGCGTCTCGAGCGCAGTGCGATGCTCGCGCATGATATGGAAATCCCCTATTTTACGACGACCCTCGCGATCTCGCCTCATAAGGATCTCGATGCACTTTTTCATCTCGGCAAGAAAAGCGCAGGAAAATACGGTGTCGAATTTTTACCGATTTCATTTCGGAAAAATCGATGATTCGAGCGCTCCGTAGAATACACGAAAAAGCACGGAATCTATCGACAGTCATACTGTGGATGTGTCTATTCTGAGGGATATGCAGAACACGCTCCAAAAGCATGAAAGAAATCCTAGGAAGAACTCTGTGGAAAAAAACCGAAGTTTTTCATGTCCTCGCGCGAGCAGGAATCCACTTGTATAAATGAGCAAAATTGAGCTGAATTGAGAACATACGAATCTCATGAGACTCAAGCCCCCACTTTTACTTTTCTGCATCATAAAAAAGCTCCAGAGAAAGAATCTGGCTCAGGGTTTCAGAATCAAAAGTTATCGCACAACTCCCATCACTCATACATCGGATTTGTCATCGTGCTACTGCATCTCACTGGGAGAAGACTGGAATCTCCATAACTTTTCAGGAATTCATCGTAAAAAGCGCATACTGAAGGGCTCACGATCATGCGGGAAGTCACAGGGTAAATCGGTTGACAAAAGGGCGATAATCGGCCTGTGTCTGTCCACTCCATGCTTGTATTTCTGAGGGAAGGAATTCGATCACGAAATGATTCAGAAGATTTTCATTCTTTATCGTACAATCTTTCATCGAGAGTGGATACAGTGGCTCCTCCTCCGCAAGAATTGTTTTTTCATCCTGAGCGTATGTGTAAGGTTTTCCATAATTATCTCGAGTGACAGAATGGATAAAATATCCATTTTCTCAGAAAGAAATATACCAAGTCGGCAGAAACGCAATGGTATGAAAAAAGATATTTTCTTCATCGGTTATGAGTCTTCATTCTTGGAAAATGCGTCACGTACTCGTGCGGACTGTAACTCATCATGGAGAGGCGGGACTCCCGAGAGGAAACTGCTCTGAAAGGAGCGTCGAATCCACAGGGATATCAGAGATCGCAGAAATCTCAGTATGAAGTCAGAGGATTCCCTGTGTTTTCTTTACACTTCCCCGCATCTCGAGGCAAGTATATTTTCCACTTGTTGTCGCAATAATTTCTGGGGTTATTTCTTTCTGAAAGAGGGTATTATAGAAGGAAATTTGTCTCTCTTTTATAGTATTTATAAGCTGAAAAATGGTGTTATCATTTCGACCAAGTTCATCAAAATACGGTTCATATGGAATATATGCAGAATACACAAAAGAAATATCAATATCATATCGATTCGAGATATCAGCCCCGAATATTGCATATGGGATAAATATCCTGGATGCCCCACCCGCATATTTCGCTCGAATACTCTCCACTTCTTCAGTACTGAGCAGCATTCATGAAAATAGAGGTTCCTCTCATGAATCAGTGAAAATTACTCCAGAGGAGGAAGGGGAAATAGAATCATTTTCTTCGACACTGCAAGCAGTAAGAAAAATAAAGAATGAGGAAAATATGAAAAATATGGGGAAAAAAGAACGAAGATAAGGCATTTCTGGAAAGAAAATGAATAATTTCTTAGATTTTACTTGCAAAAAAAAAAAAACAATACACTCCATATTGTCTTTATCGAAAAAGTATGCGTAGATAATTATTTATCGAAACATATCTTTGAGCGGAGACATGTTCTTTAACAGCAGTACTACGAAGGAGTTTTGTTATGTACAAATATGTCTGTGTGGGTATTTTACTCTTTCTTTTCTCAGACGTGTATGCAGGACTCGAACGAATAGATCGACCACGGGCAGACAGCTCCGTGACAGACTTATTCCTGAATGGGACCGATCGTTCCCTCGAAGCATATTCGTATCGGGAAAGACTTACCGTCGAAGGTGGAACAGATAGCTACGTATACGTAAACTATCCCGTGCGATATCGTGGATGGCTTGATCAGAACCCAGTCCAGGGTGTAATCCCTGACTGGGGACTTGGATACTACCGAGATAGCTGGTCTCATATCACGAATACCTGGCAATGGTGGATGAGTTCACTCAATCAACCAACCAATACGGTATACTTCGATGCAGAACGCATACCGAATGCCTCAATCTATCCATCTTTCAGCGAACAATATTTCGATTATCCCGGTCAATGCGTCGCTTTTGCTAAGATAGCGACTCAAGAAAACCGTGGATCAAATACATGGCGTGCAGGGAAAAATGTCATGGAGCGAGCGTGGGATATGTATAACTACTATTGGGGATATTGGTTCCCATGGTGGCATGAAACATATGATCCATCGCCCGAGCATCGTGGTCGCATGGTCGCATTTTTCGGATGGTGGGCACAAGGTAGTGGGGATGGCACAGGCACCAAATTCCCGCAAAGCGGTCAACCAGGGCACGTAGGAATATTTCTGAAGTATGCCTACGACAGTTACGGTCAGCCAATTGGATTTTGGATTGTTGATGAAAACTATCAGGGAAATGCTCAAACATGGAATCCTGATGGTCGAATCAGAAAACACCTCATCTTAAATAATCCCGTTCCAAGATGGGAAGGAGACTATAATAACCCGTATGGACACACATATGCAGGGCAATACTTTTTTGTAGATATTCCTGTCTGTAATGGATATTGTTGATAAGAATATCTTGTAGTACTTTTGTGAAGTTCTTTTCCCCCATTTGGGGGATTTTTTATTTTTCCAAGTCAGATGAATCAAAAAGTGTATTTTAATCGACAAAGAATATCCATCCCATACATCTGGGTGATCTGCTCTTTCCTATATCTGACTGCGCAGCTTTCCCCATAAGATCGAAGGGGAAAGCAGAATTATATTAAAATGTACTCGAGTCTACATTCGGTCGCGTACGATCATAAGTGTAATATCGAAGGTCTCCCCTTCTCATCAGAGGGAAATCTCTTTCGAGGAGTCGCCACGATCAAGTGGAGCAAGTGTCGCAAGTGTCTCTGAGGTGATCAGTGTGCTGAATTGCTCGAGGACCGCATCGAGCAGGGGATTTTTCTCGATCGAGAGGAGAATCCGATCCGTTACCTGATAATCCGCTTCTTTTCGCATTTCCTGAACTGTACGGATGATGTCACGTGCATATCCCTCTTGTTTCAGTGACTCAGTCACGGTCGTATCGAGAGCGATTACCTTACCATTTCCTCCCTCTACATCTCCAGCTCACTCGAGCGGTACATACTCCATCGTGTATTCTCACGACTCGAGTATAAATCCTGCGACTTCTATCACTCCATCGTCTTTCTCGATAAAGTTCCCATTCTTTGCTTCGACGATGATCGTCTGTACATCTTTCCCGTATTTTGGACCGATTTTTCGAGCATCTGGCTTGCATATCTTTTTCGCGATTTTCTCAGGATCTTCATATCGGACCTCCTTCACATTCAGTTCATCACGGATAATCCCTTGATAGTATGAATCGAGTTTTTCTGTGATCGTGACAGATGCAAGTGGCTGACGTACACGAATACTCTTCCGACTACGAAGCGAGAGTCCGAGCGAGACGATGTTTTTACATAGCTCCATATCACGATTCAGATCAGGAAAAATCATGAAACGTTCTGGAGAAGAAGCATGGGCAAGATGGACACTATTCAGTGTCTCTTTTCCATTATCTGTAAGTCATTTATAGATATTTTCTGAGAGAAATGGCATAAATGGAGCGAGATTCTTCGAGACTTCGAGAAGCACCATATACAATGTAGAGTATGCTGATTGCTTATCGGGGGTCATACCACTTCACCAGAATCGACGACGAGAAAGACGCACATACCAGTTCGTGAGATCATCCATGTAGTCCACGATCGCACGACATGCTCGAGATAGATCATATCATTCCATAGCATCTCGAACCTGTCAGATCAGGATCTGGAGTCGTGAGAGAATCCATCGATCGAGCGGATTTTTGAGTGGTGTCGTAAGAAGTCGAAATGCCTCAGCATTCGGGATCGATGTCCGATAGTAGATATCTTCTTCGAATCCATGATATGCATGGAGAATAGGCCGTGGCGCTCCGGCATGTGAGACGATAAGGACTTTTTTTCATGCATATGTATCGAGCACCCGCTGATACTCTCTGAGGATAAAAGCCTCATACTGATCGACATCTTCCATAGAGTTATTTTTATATGCTCTTCGAAGTGACTCAGTATCCGATACATCGACTCCGATCATTTCTGCCATCTCAGTCAGTGTTTTATTTGCATACTCTCAGGCTTTTTGCTCTCGGAATCCATCATCCACGATATACTCCCCAGAGAATCAGAGTGTTTCTCCGATTATATGTGCTGTATCACGCGTGCGTATACGATCAGTATGAAGAATCACATCGAACTCGATCCCCTGTTCTTTCAGTCGTTCTCACATTGACCGCGCCTGCTCGCGTCCTTTTTCTGTGAGTTCTGGATCATCGCTA
This sequence comes from Patescibacteria group bacterium UBA5532, assembly GCA_002426885.1. Lineage (GTDB taxonomy): Bacteria > Patescibacteriota > Gracilibacteria > BD1-5 > UBA2023 > UBA5532. Next base: position 12,497 of record DINU01000010.1, on the reverse strand, counting down.
TTATCGCTCATTTTGCTGATTATATTCGACATACTCTCGGCATGTCGACAGAACCAGATCTGCGTCGTGTCTTGTTCCCAGTGATCGATATTCGCATAGAGCGTGAAGAAGCTATACGTATTCCAGAGTGGAAGCATGACATTTTTCACAGTCTCGAGAATCCCTTCTTCTTTAAAGTCCATATCTCCACCAGAAAGAAGTGGAGAATTCAGCATGTAAAAACGGATCGGATCTGCCCCATACTGGAGGATCGTCTCACGTGGATCAGGAAAATTTCCGAAAGACTTGGACATTTTTCGTCCATCATTTCCATTGATAACCCCTGTCGTGATGACATTGGTAAAACTCGGAGTCGGAGTAGATGCATGCTTCGGATTCAGAAGGACACCGAGCACGTGCATGACATAAAACCACGCCCGCACCTGTCAGACATATTCCGCGATGAAATCTGCTGGGAAACTCGCTTCCATGGCGCTTTTGTTCTCGAACGGATAGTGCATCTGTGCATATGGCATCGATCCGGAGTCCATCCACACATCGAGAACTTCGGGAATACGCATGAGTGGTGCACCCGAGAGAACGATTCCAGAGATCAGAGATTTTCCTTTACGGAAATCATGATTCATACCATCGACCGTGACGAGTATCGCACCGATTTCTTCAGAAAGAGATTTTCCATAATTATATGGAGCAGACTCCGCACCATCATCTTTACTGTGAATTACGATGATTTCTTTCACGAGTTTTCTGAGTTCTGCCTTTTCTCCTGTCATCTCTGGGAGGACTTTCTCGAGAAAACTATTCCCGACGAGTCCGCTCGGAGCGACGAGAACAAGTCGATCGAGAGGGATCTTATGCTCGAGGATATACTGCATCGAGACAGCACAGCCGAAGCTATGTGCGACGATCGTATCATACTGGGTTACATCGAGTGTATCGAGTTTCCCTTTCCAGAGAGAATATTTCGTCGCTTCATTTTTATCGAAATCAGGGACATGAAATCAGATATTTTCCTGAGTCAAAACATCACGAAGGTGCGTCCAGAATCCCTCTCCATCTGAACCAAGTCCACGACTGGTCCATCCATGAACTCAGAGAACTTTCTTTGGTTTTTCTGATTTTTCTGGTGCAAGGAAAATCGCATCAATATACGGACGATGGAGGTTGAGCTCTGTCCCATCGAAGGCTCCTCATGTGAAAAAATAGCGTATTTTTCCGTCTATTTTTCTTTCCTCGAGCTGTCCATACGGCTTATTCCGCTCGAAAATCTCTTCACGAGAAGCGATGACAAGTCTCTCACTTCCATCATGATTTTGCCAGATCGGCATCGGCGCACCCCAGTAACGGGTACGGGAAATGCACCAGTCTGGAGCGGACTCGATCCCCTTCGCAAATCGTCCATATTTCAGATATTCTGGAAACCAATTGATTTTTTTATTCGCCTCAAGAAGTGCTTCTTTCTGAGACTGGATATCGATAAACCAGCTCGATTGTGCTTTCTGGACAAGCGGAGTCGCTGACCTTGGACAAAATGGGACGCGGTGCGTCACTGACTCATTTTTGAAGAGTGTACCATTTGCCTTCATGCGCTCGATATTGATCGGATTCGCATCGAGATAGTGAGTTCCCTCATAGTCAAAAATCTGCTCCGTATACTTCCCTGCTTCATCCATCACTTCCGTAATCGTGATACCCTTCTCTTTCGCCAGTCAGAAGTCGACATCTCAGAATTCTGGAGCGATATGGACGATACCAGTACCATCGGTATCTGTCGCGAAATCTGCGGTATAGACGCGGTGATTTTTTTCATTTTCTGGATGATAAAAATATTCTGGAAATGGCGGAGTATACGATACCCCCGCGAGTTCATCGCCAGTAAATTCACGTAAAATCGTATACTCTCATTTTCCCTTAAAAACAGGCTCGACTCGATTCTTCGCGACGATATATTCTTCGTTATTATTTTCTACGACGACATATGAGATACCTGTACCGACTGCGAGCGCCATATTCGCAGGAATCGTCCATGGCGTCGTCGTCCAGGCGAGAATCGAAAGTGGCAGATTTTTATGCGTTACGCCTGCAGAAATCCGCTCGATCGCGTATCGTGTCGGATCGAAGATATCATCTGGAAGGGCGTTTTTCGAGAAAAATTTCCACTCAGTAAATATCTCTGGTTCGCCATTTCCGATGTGGATATCAGAGTCGACGTGAATATGATAGACATGATTATCGAAGATTTTCCCTCCACAGACGTCATACTGCTCGAGGACAGAATGCTCGGGAAGAATCTCGAGATCGATCTCTGTCTCTTCCCTGAGTTCTCGCATGACCATCTGCTCATGTGTCTCTCATACTTCGGCTTTTCCTCCTGGAAAACTCCAGAATCATTTCTTTGTATTATATCCGAGAAGTACCTCTCACTCTGCATTCTCGATGATGATCGCACATGCTCGGATCAGCTCTGGATGGAACTTGACCGTGATGGCAGGATCATTCACCTCCTGATACGTATCATCCATCGCGACTTCGAAGTTCGAGATCGGCGTCCCGAGCTTCCACGAGTAGAGTGAGACTCTTTTCCCTTCGTAGATGAGTCCCTTATCCCAGAGTTCACGAAAAACCCAGAGCACACTCTCCATATAATCCTGATCCATCGTACGATAGGTATGATCCATATCGACCCAGCGACCGATCTTGTCGATGTACCAGTTCCATTCTACAGAAGTAGAATTTGTATACTCATAGCATCCATCGATAAATTCTTTTACACCACGTTCTTCGATCTCTTTATTGGACGTGAGTCCGAGCTTTTTCTGGACTTTCTCCTCGATCGGAAGTCCATGGCAATCCCATCCCCAGACACGCTCGACACGTCGATCGCGCATCGTCCAGTACCGACCCACCGCATCTTTCACGATCGATGAGAGGAGCGTCCCATAGTGAGGCGTCCCAGTGATGAAAGGAGGTCCATCATAAAAGCGATAGGGATTATTCTCGGGGCGAGAATCGATCGATTTCTGGAAGATATTGTTCTTTTTCCAGAATGCGAGGACTTCAGACTCGAGCTCGGGAAAGGATTGTTTTGGGGAGACGGATGGGAACATAAGAGAGATTAAGAAAAAAGATTATACATAAAAAGCACACAAATAAACTGTGTGCTTCTGGCTCTCATGAGTGAGAGAGGTACCACCGAAAGCAGATACTTGATTGTATTTTGATGACGGAGATGGGACTCCGAGTGGTTCTAGTCGGCGATTGCCTTTCTTCCACAAGCTCGCGGGCGATGACCGCTCAGACGCTTTTTCTAGTGAAAATATACCGATAACTCTAGAAAAAGCAAATATTCCGACTAAAATCAGAATTCATCTTTTACACGCCCCATCTTTCCGGCATTCAGATCGGTAAATGCCTGCATAATCTCACTCTGCGTATTCATAACAAATGGTCCATAATTTACGACTGGCTCATCGAGTGGAGTTCATGCCATCACGAGAAGCATCGTATCAGCATCAGCCTCGAGATGAATCTGAGCTCAAGCACGTGAGAAATAGAGCATGTCCCCCGTGCTATATCCCTCCCCTGCGACCATCACGCTTCCCTGTAGGATCAGGATCATCGCGTTATCATCTTCTCGGAAGTCAAGATCAAGAGTGGTCGACTGTTCGAGGCGGATATCGTAGAGTTCTACTGGAGAAAATGTCTCTGCTACACCATGAACACCATCGAATTCTCATGCGATAACACGTACATATCCTCATGAAATAGTTTTTACTGGTATACTCTCCCGAGTTATTGCCTGATACCGTGGTAGAATCATTTTATGTTTTTTCGGGAGATTCACCCAGAGCTGGATAAAATGCACCGATCCACCCATACGAGAAAGCTCGTGCGTAAAAAATTCATTATGCAGAAGTCCAGATCCAGCCGTCATCCACTGCACTTCATCATATCCGATAATGCCACCTCATCCCGCAGTATCCTGATGCTCGACTGCTCCCTGATATACGAGTGTCACCGTCTCGAATCCCCGATGTGGATGAAATCCGACACCAGGTCTATGTCCATCTTTTTGTGGTTCTACTTCCATCGGCGCATTGTAGTCGAGCATAAGAAATGGGCTTGTGTCATTTGACATCGCTCGGCCATATCATGGTATATACTGTGAGACATGAAATCCATCTCACACCCAGTGTTTTTGATCTGGATGCTCGATGTGGGTAATAGTTTTTTGCATAAGAGAAAAATTATAAAGAAGTACATCGCAGTATAAGTATACGATTTTTTTAAGGAATTTATAGAAAATCTTTCCGCAGGAAAAAGAAATACGTACTTCCGAGAACAAAAAATAAAGCCACTCCGAGAACAAAAAATCCGAGCGAATATGAGATCGCCATTACTCCTGCGATCGAAAAAGAAATAATAACTTGGATTATATTCTCGATCTGAGACCGAACAGAAAGGAGTGTTGCACGATATTTTTTATCAGAAATCCGATCGATCAGAAGATCGGTATAGATTTCGCTTCTTCCCCAGAGCCATCAAACCACAAGTGAGATACATATTCCGAGAATCCAAGGATTTGTCACAAATGCCGCAAAAATATAGTAAAAAGAAAAAAGAAGGGTATCAAAAAGAAGAAGATTTCGAAGAGAAAAATATCGCTCGATTCTATGAACAGAATTTCCAACCACCCACCAGACGACCCGAGACATCCCCATAACGAAGCCAATATAGATAATCGGATATCAGAGCTCTGTCAAGTACAAGGAACGATAGACGCTATCCGCCATAAGAAATCCCACGATTGTCCCTGCGAAAAATGCATATGAGAAAAATCTCGTCTCAAAAACTTCACGCAGCAAGAGACGAAGTGTTTTTCTCTCAGATTTCTCAGATTTTCCATGAACAGGGATCAGAATGCATGCGACAATAAGTCCGATAATATCAAGGAAAAGTCCCACAAAAATCGGAAGTCGCATATCAATATCCGTGAGGAATGGAAGTCCGACGATAAAAAGAACCGAAAAAAGCGACACATTTCCGTGGATTTTCGAAGAAATAAAGCGATACTCATTACCACGACCCAGCTTCTCGAGTGTCGCCTTCAGAAAAGAAGAACTCGCCCCAGTATAAAATGCCGTCCCGACAGAGAGAAAAATCGATCCCAAAACAAATGCAAGAAAGTCTACGCCAAAGGCAAAACACACACTCGAAAACAGAAGAAAAGTCTTTGCGATGATGAGTGTATTTTTTTCACCAATACGATCCGCAAGCATGCCTGATGGAATCTGAAGGAGAAAAGAAGTGAGAAATCCAATCCCGGTGTAAATCCCGACTTCCGAAGCATGTGCATGCGGAAGTGTCATATAGTAGATCGAGAGAATCGGGATAAAATTCCGTCGCGACGTAAAAAGAAAGAGGAAGTATTTCCAGAGATTTGAGCGATACGATAAGAAAAAACTCCAGTCCATATTTTTTCGAAAGAATTCAGGAGAATCAGAATGGAGGGATATTATGCTTTTTTCTCGCAAAGTCTATATCTCGCGAAGAAGAAAAGAGCAAAAAGAATGAAAATCACTCAGATAATGCGATAATAGAGCGAATATGTCGTATCCGCTCAGGAAATATCTATCACACCCTGGTAGATACTCCCGATGGTAATTGTCACGATTCATGCATTATAGAGATTATAGGAGATTCGCTCATATCATATTTCGAAGAAAGCAAGAAGGCTGAAAGCACCAACTCCAAGTATCAATGGATAGAGAAAGGCAAATCGCATATTCTCAGAGATGACACCATGTCAGAAATACGAATAGACGTAGTTAAAAAGGATGCAGAAAAACATTGCAAATGCATATGTAAAAAGTGTTTTTCTGAAGTTTTTATGTGGATACATAGAGAAAAAGTTATGAACCAATATAAATAATATCACTGACTTCTCTTTCACTGATGGTATTTCCATTTGTCGTCGGATTATTCACGACCTCTCACTGAAACACCATCGTAGAAGATCATCCCCCGTCGAGATTATACGCGACGGTACATCCGTACTCCTGCATGACACTTGCAAGCTCATAGAGCGAGAGTCCAGCACTTTCAGTCGTCCGCCCATCCGATACGACGAATACATAGTGGAGTGGCTCGATCATACCGATAGCCGTTCGCGGATTGCTATTCATCGATTTTCATGAGATTTCTGAGTTCGTATCGACGATGACCTCTCCATCCTGGATCAGTCCAGGACCGAAAGAATATATCTGCCATGCTCAATTATCGAGGAGTGTCTGCGCATCTGAATCTGCTTCATCGATAACTTCGAATCGGCCATCATTATATATAACGAGATCTTGTGTGGTCGAAGATTGTGCAGTATCTCGATAGAGGACTCCATTTCTGATTACGAAGCCATTATTACGGAATCCATAATAATCTCCATTTATTGCGAGAATCGCACCATTATTTTCTGCGATCGTAGAAGTCGTCTCTCTGATATTCCGCCCGTAGCTATTCTCTGCGAACGCACTCTGGAGATACTCGACACTTTTCACTTCGACATCCGCAATGTAGATCGTCGTGTCATACTCACGCACAGTGTTAATCTGGATTTTTATATTTTCATCCTCGTACATCGTATCTGTCGAGACGAGCACCGTGTTCTCAGACGATGCGGAGTCCGATCATGAACTCACAGAGGAAGTGGTGACTGCACTCACAGAGGAAGAAGTCGACTCGATGACTTGGTATCGCTCAGTGATGAAAAAAGTCTTGAGCAAGAACCATGTCGTGAGGCTGATCAGAAAAAGCGTGTAAAAAATTGCGAAAATGTACTTATGCTTGAGAGTTTTCATAGGAAGAAAGTGAATAATGTTTTTGATAAAAGACCCAGTTTTTCTGGACGATAAAGTTGGTTATAAATAAGAGGAAGTCGACGAATATCTTGATGATCAGGAGTCAGAAATGTCCAGATCCGAGGAGTGACTCGAGAAACTCGGTCAATATGCCACTGACAAACATCTGAACACTGAAGAGGATAAGATATCTGCGTGACTCGATAGTGGTATTATGCGAGTCTTTTTTCTCGAATGTCCAGACTTTATTCAGGGTAAAATTATATGCCCCAGAGATGAGGCGTGCGACGATCGTCGCAAGTATCACACTTCCTCCGAAGAAATTCAGATTCACGAGAAGCATGAAGAGTGCGACATCGAGCACGCACGAAGAAAGTGAAGAAATAATATTCCGAAGGAATCATTTATAGATACTGTACGAGTCGTGGAGCGGACGAAAATGCGTCGTCCAGTTCGCATCATACACCGTCTCGATATCGACAGTCGTATAGTAAAGTCACTGGTGGTGCATTTCTTCGAGAAATCGCATCTCATATTCATATCGACTCCCTGGGACATCCAGAGAAAAAAGGAAATATTTTCTCGGAATTGCTCTGAGTCCTGTCTGTGTATCGCCGAGTTTTTTGCCAGTATTCAGTCGGAAATACAGAGAGGAAAAAGTATTGCCGATCCGACTCTTCAGGGGCATATTCGCATTATCAAAACGTCGCGTCCCGAGCACGACTTCATCTGTCTGAAGCATTTTCTCGGCGACACGACGAATATCATGTGGACGATGCTGACCATCGCCATCAGCTGTGACGATACCGACAATGTCTGGGTTATGTGAAATCTCTCTGATTCCCATCTTGAGCGCTTCTCATTTTCCCATATTCATGGGCTGTCGAAGTATCGTAGTACCAAGAGTCTGGAGCTCAGAAAATATCGCATGTCGATCAGGATCAGATCCATCATCGACGATATAGATCGTATTCATGTCAGTATCTTTTAGCTCACGCACGAGTGTGAGAATTTTTTCATCTGGATTTAGGGTTGGGATGAGGACTGCTATGTTTTGCATACGTGGAATTATTTCATACAGAATACGCTATCTAGGTAAGAATCTGGAAAGAATAGAAAAATCTCCGGAAAGAAGTCATTTCTTCACGGAGATCAGAAAATATGTGATTACTTCATGCGGATCAGTGCAAATCCATCAACCCAGCCACCACCCACCACATCATCCGAATACCCGTCTGGTGCGGTATATGTCCTAAATAGAAATTTGATATAAAATTCTGGCGTTTCCATCTCATAGGAAAGATCTGATTCATCAATATCTCCATCTCCATTCGGATATTTCTCGAGAAGTTGCTGATAAAAATCAGCAAGAGAATATGGTCCATATATCTCTCCTGCTTGCTTCAGTACAAAAGAATTCCTAGTCGTATCGACGATTACGTAACTCTCATACTCGCCCCCTTGATCTTCTCCATAGAGAGAGAGGAGTGTCTCATACCCAGTCACATCGATAGGAGTGGAGGAGGTATACGTACTAAAAACTATGTATTGAGGAAATCGATTATATGAGATTCTGATGTAATTCGTGACCGCATTGACGATCTCCCACTGACTTGGTCAGTCATAGGTTCTTTCTGCGCGGAAAGTATCATTTTTGAGATCATTAAAATCTTCTTCACCCTGTGTACGAAGTGCTTCTACCTGATCTGGGAAAAGTGCGATGATTTTCTCACATTGCTCATAGCTACAGACGTACTCTATACCCGAATATATCTCAGACGAAATATTGGCATCAAGTGATCCAGTACTTGCAGGGACGATCATCTCACCCTGTACCATACCGGCTCGTTCAAAGTTCTCCATCAGTCGTGTATACTGGCGATCGAGAGGAAGTGCTGTGATAGACCATGGTCCTATAGAAAAAAGCAGTGTAATAATCGTGAGTGTCGTCGGGATAATCGCGAGCGAACGTCGCTTCGATACGATGAAATAGAGCGAAATGATGAGAAGCCAAACTCAGAAAAGCACGACAAGATAGCGATTTACTGTGAGATCGTACTGTCAGATGCGAATGCCGATCGCATATGCGAGCATCGCGAGCTGAGGAAGGACGAAGATCGGGAAATATTTCCGGAACATTCACACGGTGGAATAACCACTCTCATACGCCCGTGAAAATACATATGCCAGATATCCGAAGATCGAGAATCCGATAACCATCCATGAGATTTCTCCATTTGGCCAGACAGAAAAGTTCAGAAGAACTTTCACAGAATACGCGTAGAGAATGACAAAATAGACGAAAATAAATGGAATCGCGATATATCGAACCAGGAAGGAGAAATACACATTCGTCTCATATACATTCTTTATAATCTCGCTTCTTCGTGGGAATTCTACTAGGAAATATAGTGGTGTGACCAGCGCTCCCGCGATCACAAGCCAGTATCCATAGAGCTTACTGAATGGAACGGAGTTCAGATCAAAAAGCGCATCGATCGATCCAAGTGCGATAAATCCGAGAAGAAGAGTAGAGCATCAGACGATAGCAGACATGGTAAAATTCCAGGCAACACGTACGAAATAATTCGAATATTCCTCTTCTTTCTGCTTCTGAGAAAGAATATCACGGAGAAAGGGAGCAGAAAAAAGAAGTGTAAAAAACCCGACTCAATGGAGTAAAAAAACGATTATCGCATCAAGAGGCCATGAATCTGAAACTTTATAAAAAAAGTAAAAACATACCCCATAGACTATGGCAATAATCTGATAGAGAAAATGCATCTTCGTGTTTTTTTCTCATTCAGTCACGAGAGTAATCCCCACAGAAAGGAGAAACGTGACAAGTGACGAGAGGATAATCTGCACCAGATATATATCTTCACGCTCTGTATATACCATGTAAAATCCGATCCCAGCGATGAGAAGTGCGAGAAGTGTCGGAAGTGGAAAACGCTTCGCAAGGGAAGAGAAAATCTTCTCGAAACGAGATGAAGGAAGGGGTGTCATATGAAAGAAAAAAAAAGAATCAGGAATATTATGGATATTTTCTAGGAAAAACAAGCATATTTATGCCCCAGAATTTTCATAAATCTTCGGAAGATCCCATGCGGTAATAATCCCATCGATTTGATCGCTCGGTTCTCAGGAAGGCGTGAGGAAAATCGCACCGAGCTTTTTCCGTTTTTCCGTAAATTCATGAAAATACGCATCGATCGAGCTGACAAGTGTATCATTCCGCACGAAGAGATACTCAGAATTCTTGGTGTCGATCGCGATATCTCGGAGTGGAACTTCTGTCGAGGGCGCATCGGGATTTTTCTTCAGCCAGAGCGCAAGCGACTTCAGCGAGAAAACTCCACGAAATGCACCCTCTTCAGTATAGACCGGAATATGCGAGAAATTGCGCGACATCATAATATCGAGAATGCGCGAGAGAATATCAGTATCACGTCAGGTAAAAACCCGCTTTCCGAAGATATCGATCGCCTGGGTATGAAAATTCTTCTCGATCGTCGCGATCGCCTCTCGAATCTCTTCGAGTCGCTTCAGAGTCGGCTCTGGGATGGCAATCCAGTCATTCCGATGAATGAGAATATTTCGGATCGAGTTAATCGTACGTAAATCCGCACCATATCGATTCTCGATCTGCGCAAAAAACGGAGAATCCGCACTCCGCTCACGAATATCCGAGAGACAGTAGGAAAAATCCCGTTTTTCACTCACGTCCAGACACTCGGTAATAAGCCGATGAAGTTCATTGAAAAGCGTATTAAAACGCAGAGTCGTATTTCATGTTTGCATGGAAGAAGCATATGAAAAAGAAGTGGAAAAGCAAGCAATCCGAGTCGCGTATCACGTAGAACGAAAATAAAGAAGTTGGTGTAAAAATAACCAACAGGCTTCTTTATGATCTTGCACGAGCAGGAATCCATGCAAAAGAACGAATCTCAAGCTCAAATTTTCAAAAAAGAAAACCAAGTAAACTCTGATTATTTTCTCTTGAATGCAAAAATCCATACCCGTAAACAAGCGAAAAACTCAAATTTCTAGGAACAAGAACACACGTCAAGAAATACGCTCTTCCTGAACAGGAAGGAATGCGTGTCATCATAAAAACGCTCGACTTTTTCTCTCTTTTTTCTATACTGGAGGCGAATAATTTCTTCTATTATGAAAAAAATACTCACCGGCGTGAAGCCGACGGGTGTATCGATGCATCTCGGGAATCTCGTCGGAGCTCTCCTTCCCCTGAAAAAAATCCTCTCAGGAAATGATACGGCGATTTTTATCGCAGATCTTCACGCGCTGACAAGTGTGAAAGATGGCGAGAAATTACGTGAGCAATCGCTCGAAGTCGCGATCGAGTATCTTTCTATTTTCGGAGATGAATCGATTATTTATTTTCGCCAGTCAGATATCCGTGATATTACGAAGCTCATGTGGGCTCTCGCGAATGTCACGCCATATTCACTGATGCTTCGGGCTCACAGCTTTAAAGATGCGGAAGCGAAAAATGCAGACATAAATATGGGAGTGTTTAATTATCCGATACTTATGGCGGCGGACATCATCGGATACGATATCGATGCCGTTCCAGTCGGACGCGATCAGCTTCAACATCTCGAGATGACGCGCGATATCGCACGGAGTTTTAATAAGACGTATGGACAGGAAGTCTTTAAGGAGCCGGAAGCCATTACTTCAGATGAGTTCGACGTACTTCCCGGAATTGATGGAAGAAAAATGAGCAAAAGTTATGATAATTTTATCGGGATTTTTGATGATGAGAACCTACTGAAAAAACGTGTCATGTCGATCGTCACGGATTCTCGCGGAGTCGATGAGAAAAAAGATCCCGACACGTGTAATATTTTCGCCCTCGTGCAAGCATTCGGGACGAAAGAGGAGGAGGAGATTCTTCGTGGAAAATATCTCCAGGAAAATAGTGGCTTTGGCTATGGACATGCGAAGCTCTATCTGCTCGATATTCTCACGCGATATACCGCGCCATATCGCGAAAGACGCGAGAAATTTCTCCAGAATCCAGAATATATCGAGGAAAAACTTCGAGCATGAGCCGAGATTATGAATGCTCGTCTCGAGGAAAAAATGCGAGTCGTGCGAGAGCTCACGGGTATACGATAATATTTTTCTCATGACTATGACGATCACGATCTGCTCAAGTGTCGATTTTTCTCCCGAGATTATCGAGCTGAAGTAAGCGGATGGCATGTAAATATCCCTTTTCTGACGCAGAAAATACTCGATGAAAAACTGAAATTCGAGGAGTATCAGGAGTTAAAAGAAAAAGGTGGAGATATTAGTATCAGAAAGAGAGAATCAGTCGATATGATACAAAGATATTGGAATTATATAAAAGATTCCGATGCGATTCTCGTACTGAATCGAGATAAAAAAGGAATCCCGAACTATATCGGTGGAAGTACACTCATGGAGATGGGATTCGCGTATGGACATGGAAAAAAGATATACCTCTATAATCCCATCCCAGAGCGAAGTGAGAGGATGCATTATATCGATGAGATCATGGATATGAAACCGATTATTATCGACGGGGATCTCGATCGTATCACATAATGCTCTCTAGAAAGAAAAAAAGGCTTAATAGACATTTTTTGG
>DINU01000022.1:50524-92318 GCA_002426885.1 Patescibacteria group bacterium UBA5532 | reverse complement strand
CACATGCAGGCTGGGGAACGAATTGATGTAGCGCCAGCTGTAAGCCAGAGAATACGACTGAATGACCAGTCTGTGCATCATCTCTGAATGGACAGTCACTCTCGAGTCCGATCACTGCAGGTCAGTGTGATACTGGAACGCCGAGTGGTTTTCAGGATGTCCTGAACGGAACGACTCATAATTATTCATGGAAATGTGAAGCAAATGGAAAGGACGGAAGCTGTACTGCGAGCTACACTCCGGGAAATCCGAATGGACCGAATCTCACGATTAAGAAGTACGCGAAAGAAATCAATACGACTGGAGATTCCCAGTCTGCCCCAGTCGATCTCTCCCCGGGTGAAGCGTTTAACTACTACTATGTCATAGAGAACCCGAGTAGTGTCGATGCGAGTAATGTCATGGTAAAAGATACGTTCCCGGAGCACCTCTCATGGAATGGAGAAATTTCAGTAAAAAATCCATCATGAGCCGATGTGACGAGTGACTGGACATGTACCAAGACGACATATAACGGAACGACTCGGATCGCTCTCGTCTGTAAGAAAAAAACTCCGCTCCCAGCAAATTCTGGAAAATATATTTTTACTGTTCCTGTAAAGATCGATAGTAACACACCGAGTGGGACTGATATGCATAATGTCGCATATATCTGTACCGATTCTCCATGAGCGACCAATCCGACGGGACCAAATGGTGAAGATATCTGTGGAAATGATAATCCCCCACCTCCTCCACCACAGGTCTGTACTCCGACAAACAATCCACAGAAAGATCCTGCATGTATCACGATCGGAGATGATGAGACGAAGCTTACGATCAAGAAATACGCAAAGACAAAAGATTCCGCAGGAGACTCGCAAAATGCTGATGATGCCGTGACGATCACTCCATGAGAGACATTTAACTACTACTATGTCATGAAGAATGAAGGATCGACTCCTGCAAATGGAGCGATCGTGAAGGATACATTTCCGCAGTATATCTCGATCGAGAATATAGTACCTCCTTCATCTGACTGGACATGTACGAAGGGAACGAAGACATTCAATGGAGAGTCTCGTGCGCGAGCTTATCTCGTCTGTGAGACGAAAGCATCAATCCCTGCATGAGCGACTCTGAATTTTACGATCACAGTAAAAGTCGCAGACGATGTCCCATCTGGGACGCCGATGCAGAATATCGCATACGTCTGTGAGGCATCTGATCCAGACTGTGACACGACACCACCACCTCCACCAGGAGATGGATGTGCGGCACTTCCACCAGAAGAACGGGAAAAAGATCCTGCCTGTGTATTCGTCAGTGAATATGATCTTTCTGTCAAGAAATATATCCGCTATAACGGCGCTCTGAACGATGCGAATAACTCCCCTGGGGTCAATATCGCGAAAGATGCGAGCTTCGAGTATGTCATCCGTGTCACGAATGCAGGTCCAAAAACGACAAAAAATACGACAACCGTACAGGATATTATTCCGACAGGAGTCGAGATTACTGGATCAGCATCTGGAAATGGATGGTCGTGTTCTACAAGTGGAAAAAAAGTCACTTGTACTTCGACAGCCCAGATTCAGGCAAATGCAAGTTTTCCAGATATTACTATCCCAGTCAAAGTCACAACCACGAGCAATCAGACGATTTTGAATATCGCAGCGGTAGATAATCCACTCGAAGGTGGACGCTGTAAGGCTGATGGAAGTATGCCGAGCTCTGCAAGCGAATACTGTACGAAGGATACGAAAAACTCTGATCCCGCATATCTCTATGTTGGAGATGCAGGAAATGAACTCTACTACATTCACGCGTGTTTCGGATCAGACCGAGTCTGCTCGATCCAGTATTTTAAAGATCGGGAAGCATGCCGAAGTGGATCGCCCGATGGAAAATGTTATACGATGAGCGAGCTCTCATCTTGTAATGTCGAGAATTACCAGAATTGTACAGGAAATGGAAATCCATACTGTGGAGATGGAATCTTGCAGGGTGGAGAAGAATGTGATCTCGGAAGTGGAAATCGAGATGATGCATATTGTAGCTCTGCATGTAAGCTCACTCGAAAGTCGATGACAGTCCCAGGAGAAAATCCGATCCTCGACACATGGATTCGTATCCCGAATCTTTCCGCATCAAAACTCGGAATCGGATTCATGAACTATCACTTCGATACCGATCCATATAAGATCGTCGTCGGAAGTAAGACGCCTATCTTCTCTGTCGCAGACACTGTTCTCTTCGGTATAAATCAGAAATACACGATGCCTCTTCTCCTCGATGTGACTCGACTCTTCTGTCTCGAGGCAGACGGCGAGGGAGTGACTTCTGCAGGAAGCTCACGAGCGACCTGTACTCCGATCGGGACTTCCGCATCAAGCTATAAGACATGAGATGGAAAATATGTCGCCATCGGACAAGGGGATTATTTCCTTCCATATAACTGTGGATCCGCTGGATGTTCATACCAGAAGTATACTGTCAGTAATACCGCAGAGATCACTCTCTTTAAGGGATCAGAACTCTATCCAGATGAGACAGGAGGAAATCCTCTCACACTCCGCGATCGCTTCATCGGTGGTACCATCGGAAAGGCTGGAGGTATCACTCTGACCTCGAATGGGATCGATCTCGTATCGATACCAGTAAAAATATCTGGAGCATTTATCTCGAATACCGCAGGAGGGACGGCATACATGCGCTCTGTCACGCTGACAGAATCGACTGATGCACTCCTTCGTTCATTTCTCGATAACCTCGCGAAGGGAAACTTCACGACGACAGTCGTCGGAAATGCGAATATCTCTGGAGGTGTCCAGGGTGGTGGTACGACGACGATTCAGAATTCTGGAGCACTTCTCATCAAGACGGATATATCATCGACTGGACCGAAGACGATCACGAACTGTTCTGATCTCGCGAGCCAGCTCTCTTCTCTGAATGGAAACACTGGTATTCTCGTGATAAAAGGTGCGGATCTCACGATCGACTGTGAGCTGAATCTGACCGGAATCAGGACGATTCTGGTCCAGAATGGAAATCTCATCCTGAAGAGAAACATCCAGTATCAGACAAATGCATCGACTGCAAGCTGGGCATTTATCGTCGAAAATGGAAATATCGTCATCCATCCGAATGTCACGAATCTTGCAGGAGTATACATCGCTATCAGCAAGAGCAGTGCGACTGGAAAAATCACACCTCCATCGAATGCATCCACCACAGCGAATATCCTGAAAGTCGACGGATCACTCTATGGAAATGCGAATGAGCTCGTCCAGAACCGTTCATATGTACGTGGAAATAACTCCTATAATGTAC
Organism: Patescibacteria group bacterium UBA5532; assembly: GCA_002426885.1. Classification (GTDB taxonomy): domain Bacteria; phylum Patescibacteriota; class Gracilibacteria; order BD1-5; family UBA2023; genus UBA5532. The sequence goes on along the minus strand of DINU01000022.1, from coordinate 89,003 downwards.
TGACTTCGGGACTGATTATCAATTACTCGAGTCGAGCGATCTCATATCCACCACCACTTCTGACACAATATCTCGATCATTACACTGTCGAGCGCGTCGCTCAGTAAGAAAGGAAAAATAATAAAACCGTATCGAAAGATACGGTTTTATTGAATTTATGTTGTTTTCGATGGTATTATGCACCTTCTTCATACACTTTTTCTTCCAATACTTGCAAATTATTATCTTCTCCAATTTCTACTTTTTTTACTATAATTTTCGTTCATAATAACCCCGATAACTCTGGTCAACACCGAAGGAAATGTTCTGGCCTATCTTCATACACTATGATTTCTTCGGGAATATATCACAATTCCAAAACAATTTCTATGAGAGATAGAATTTTTGTTTTTCAGTCTGGCACAATTTTATGTCTCCATGTATCTATTCCGGTGAGTTTTAATTTCACTCTCGTTAATTCGGGAGCAGTTGTCGCTGTCAATACGTAGCAGACTGATTCCGCTACATGATTTTTTAAGTCATCCAAATTAGATACAAGTCATATTTTCTGCTCTGATTCCCTCTTCTCAGAATAAAATTCTCTTCAATACGCTAGATACGCTGACCCCACTTGTTCCGTGGAAAGTGATCCTACTCATGCTAATACATTTGTAATAAATGCTCGTAAGCTCTCTTCTCACAAGATGCTAGCATGTTTCTGAAAGTCAGTATGACCTATGTCGAGTGAGATTTTATCTCTATATTGAGTATGGTTCCCTCAAAAAGTCCTACTCCATTCTTCTTCTAGTTTTCAGCTATATTTTGCAAGTATCCATTTGTTTCAATATTCTCATCTATTATTTTGTAAGCCTATTACTTTTAAGGTTTGTTTTCTTGAATAGATTGTATCATCAAAATCAAAAATTTGTAGCGGTGTTCATTTGGGATCACTTCTGAGCCTAGTGACTTCTTCTAACTTTTCATGAGTTTTTTCTCAAAAAAAAGATCAAATATATTGTGAGAGACTATCGCCCGTATTTGTCTTATCTGGATTAGAATTGATCATTTTATTTTTACAGAAATGGAGCGAGCAATGGGACTCGAACCCACAACAACCGCCATGGCAAGGCGGTACTCTAGCCAATTGAGTTATGCTCGCGCAGGGGTATAGTACCGATTTCTCGAATAAGTCAAGCGAATCCTCCTATCGTTGTTTCGACTTTCTTCATCAGGCCTTTTCCATGAGTGTCAGTATCTTCGTCAGAAAGACGACGATCACTCCGAGCATGAGAATCAGGATGATTTTTCCATTTGTATCGAGGAAGATCGCCGAGACTCCGAAGAGAAATGACAGTGCAAAGATGAAGTTCCGTGTCACACTCGGACTCAGCCCGAGCTCCATCAGTCGATAGTGGAGGTGATGTGTCCGATCGCCCTTCATCGGATTTTTACCAGAGAGAATCCGCATCGATACGACATAAAAAAGATCGATCAGATAGATTCAGAGCACTGCGATCGCAGTCGCGATCTTTCCTCAGGCGATGATCGAGAGTGTCGCGAGTGAGAATGCGAGCATCATCGTCCCTGAGTCCCCCATAAGTCCCGTCCGATGAATATCTTGACGTGTCAGAAAAAAAGTCGTCGGGATCAGGATCATGAGGAGCGCAAGCACGAATCGGCTATTTTCCTGACTGGGAAGCGTCGCATCGAGCAGATAGAGCTTCAGCGCGAGCCCCATGAGGATCAGAAATGACACGAGTGAGAAACCACCCGTGAGTCCAGGAATCCCATCCGACCAGTTCAGCGCATTCATCACGAGAACGTACCAGAAGATCGTGACAAGCACTGGAATATAGTAGACTGTGATACCGATATCTCCGATATGAAACGTCGAGAAATACTGATCGAGAAAAATAATCCCCTCTCCGAAGATATTACTCAGATAGCTGATTTTTATGCTTGTAATACCGACGACCGCACCGATAGCAATCTGGAAAAGGAGGCGCACCCATGGCGGGATCGAGAATCCGATTTTTCCGATCGTGTCCATATCATCGAGGAAGCTGATCGCTGTCACGAGTCCGCCCAGCGCGAGAAATATGATAAATCTCCGAGTCAGTACATCATTAAAGTCAAAGAGGAAAAAAAGAAGCGGACTCAAGATAACGAGTGTAACCCAGAGAATCACGCCGAGTGAATACGGCGCAGGAGGACGATCCCCCTCGACAGGATACAGATGCGGACGATCGAGGATGCCGATCGAGAAAAAAATTTTCCGAATCACGATCGTCACGCAATAACTCGTCGCGATCGCGATCAGAAACAGGAGAAAAAGTGCAGGAAAAAAAGAAATCATAGAAAGAAAATCTCAGTGACAAAAAAGAGGAAAACTTATGTACGAGAATTTGGCTGGGAATTTTTACGTTTTTCTGCGCGTTTCTGCTCTTTCTCTTCTATTTCTTGCCGTTTCTCTCGGAGGTAACTATTCCATTTTTCCCTCTGGAAGAAGTACGCATATCCGAGGAATCCGATCATAATCACGAGGAGAATCTTCCCGAAGTTATCGAGAATCATCTCGTACTGATCGATAAAAAATATACCCAGACAATTGACCGTGATAGCCCATATGACAGATCCGATCGTATTATAGAGCCAAAATGTCCGTAACTGCATACCACCTGATCCTGCGAGAAACGGGACAAATGCGCGAGCGACATTATGAAATTTTCCGAGAATAATATACCACGGGCCATTTTTTGCGATCTGTCGATCCATGATTTTTACCTCTGTCTTGCCGAGTCCAAACCACTCACCATGCTCGTCGAGAATCTCTCGACCATACTCTCTCCCGAGCCAGAATCCGAGAAAATTCCCGAGCATCGCGCCCACACTCGCAGAGAGAAGCGTCCCGATAAGATGCGTTTTTCCCCAGAATCCCCCGACCAGAATCATGATATTCATCCCAGGAAGGACGACCCCGATAATCGGAAGTGACTCGATACATGCTGAGAGAAATGCGATCAGATAATTCCACACTCCTATGTGCTCGATGAGATTCCCGATCCATGCGATCACGCTCTTGACTAGATCTGGCTGAAAAAACGTGAGGATAACGATCCCGAACGTCAGAACGACAAAAAATATACTCAGAATCCGAGCGAACGTGTGGACGAATGATGGCGTAGTTCGAGTCATGCAGATATCACGAAGTCCACTGATACTATGGAAAAAGCGGGAAAAGGCAAAAAGGATTTCTAGTGACTACAACAGCACTCATCAAGAACTCTCGTTACACGCTGGGAACGTATCTTTCTTACTTCGTATGCGCTGATCTGCCCCTCATAATCCAGAAGCTTCTCAAGATACTCTTCAATAAGATCTCTTTCTCCAAGATGAGTTCTTACATATTTTTCTCAGCGATATGCCCCCCTATCTTCCCCATGATCGAATCGAATTTTTGCGATACCATCCTGAGAAAAGAGTTGAATTTTTCCCTCTTGTGTTTCCTTGAGTCACCATGCGAGAATTTCGATGTTTTCTCTTCATCAGATATGATCTGCATATCATTTTTGAGCGAGTAGAAGCATTTTTCTTGTATGGTTTTCAAGACCCCTCCGAATCATTCTTCAGAGTTCCTCTCGTGTTATTACTCAACTTTCTATCCCTTCATTGAGTGGAAAAAACCATGATTCCTCACCATTACGCGTAAAACCACTTCGTAGTGGTTTCACCAACACAGAGGAAATGTCATGAAGAATAGATTCAAGAATTTTATTTATTTCTTCCCTGAGATTAGCAGTGATCGGAAGTGCGTCATAGATGACTTCTTGACGGGCAGGAGTAACGGAAGGAGTGGATCACATGGTCAGAAAAATAAAAAAGTAAATTGTGATTACAATCACAATAATAAATACATATCTGTCAACTCATTTTTCGATTTGCTTTCATGCCCGTTTTTCCTATATTAGAAGTATTCTTTATTATTTGTATGGAAATCCCTCAGAAAGTCCGTGGCATGCAAGATATATTCGGTGAGTATCAGCGATATTTTACCTTCCTGAAGAAAGTCGCTCGTCATGAGTTCCGTAAAAACGGTCTGACACGTATCTCGACGCCGATTCTCGAAGCGAAGGATCTGATCGTCCACTCGACAGGCGAATCGAGCGATATCGTGATGAAGGAGCTCTACGAATTTAAGGATAAAAAATGACGTGATCTCGTGCTGAAGCCAGAGAGCACACCGGGTGTCATGCGTGCGTACATCGAGAATTTTCTCGCAGAGACTCAGCCAGTTCCACTCTACTATATCGAGCCCCATTTCCGATATGATCGTCCGCAGAAGGGGCGATACCGTCAGTTTCATCAGATTGGGGCAGAGATCATCGGTGAACAGGATCCGATTCTCGATGCGAAGATGATCCATATCATGACGTCGATCCTCGATGGTATCGGACTCGAGGGACAGTACACACTGAAGATTAATTCGCTCGGAGTTCTGAAAGAACGAGAAAAATATATCGAGGAACTCCGGTCTTTTTTCGAGTCACGAAAGCATCTCCTCGATGAGACGGATCTCGCGCGTCTCGAGAAAAATCCACTTCGTCTTCTGGATTCGAAGAGTGAAGATGTGCGTGAGCTCCTTCTGATCGCACCGAAGATGACGGACTATCTGAAGGGCGAATCACTCGAGTTCTACACACGGGTGAAAGAATATCTCGATCTGCTGAAGATTCCCTACCAGGAAGATCCGACGCTTGTACGATGACTCGACTACTACTGTCACACAGTCTGGGAGCTCGTCGATGGGTCGGGACGGACACAGGATGCCTTCGGAGGTGGAGGTCGCTACGATCAGCTCTCGAAGTCGATCGGATACAAGCAGGCGATCCCTGCGGTCGGATTCGCATTCGGTGCGGAGCGCGTGATCGAGGCGATGATCGATCGGGGGGTAAAGATAAAAAATAAAGATGCGATTCAGCTCTTTCTGATCAGTCTCGGCGACGAGGCAAAAAAACTCTCTCTTCCACTCAGTGTCGAAGCTCGGAATCGCGGAATTAACTCGCTCCTCGGACTTGGAGCACCAAGTATGAAGGCTCAGCTGAAAAAGGCGAATCGCGTCGGTGCGAGCTATGTCGCGATTATCGGCATCATGGAAGCGAAGAAAAAAGTCTGCCAGCTCAAGAATATGGAAAAATGAACCCAGATCGAGCTCCCACTCTCGGATCTGATCCCGTACATTATCGATCAAATCGGCGAAGAAAATCTCGATTTTTATCACCCGAGTAAAGATAAGCTCTATATAGAGGAGATACCAGAAACGCACGAAGAGGAATAATCCAATATATTTTTAATCCGAGATGAGATTGCTCTCTCGGATTTTTTTATGTCAAAAAATATATACATACTTTCTCCCTTTTCTGATGGGATGTCTCAGGGGGCAAAAAGAGAAGTGATATAAATTTTAACTTCACTTAAACTCAGAGTGATATACTACCTGTGTCTTCTGGAGAAATCCTCTCCAAGACAGAGAAAGAGGAATCTTGATCACATTCTTTTCTCCTATACACACCTTTTATCTTTTATTTTTTATTTTTATAATTTTACACAGTATGCAAAAAAATATTCTTATCGGAGCGACAGCACTCCTCATCACTGGAACAGCACTTATCGGATCCAGTATCTACGCCGCTTCTGGTGCGACATCCTCGACATCTCTGCGATGACTCGGCGCGCGCAATAGCACGTCCATCGCCACTTCGCTCTCGGGCACGGTATCGACAGAAGCGTCGACTGCCCTCCAGAATCTCATGGATTCATATAGAACGAAGATGGATGCCCTTCGAAGCTCATCTGGCGCGACACAGGAAGAGCGCACTGCGCTCATGACAGAGTTCCAGACAGCGATGGAAGCACTGACAGAACAGTATCCAGAGCTCGAAAATACGATGCCACAGATAGGTGGAGGAAAAATGATGTGAGGCGGAATGATGTGAGGACGTGGTGGACGTGATAGTGAAGACTTCGGATCAGGATCTGGTATGAATACAGCCTTCTCGACACTTCCGACAGATGTCCAGGATCAGATCACAGCAGTTCGGGAGACATATCGTACTCAGATAGAGGCACTTCGTACACAGGAGCAGGCAGAGATGAGCGCGATCCTCGCGAACTATCCTGAAGCGCAGGCACAGCTCGAATCTATGGGTCAGAGATGAGGAAGAAATAAAGGATTCGCTGGAAGTGGTACGACCACGAACTAGTCCAAGACAAATAGAAAAAATAATGTGCAAAAATCCCTTCTCACGAAGGGATTTTTTGAGAAAAGGGAAAAACTTATTCTTCGCGCTCGATGACCGCTCCGAGTTTTCTGAGTTTTCCGAGAATATCCTCATATCCACGCTCGATATACTCGACATTCGTGATACTTGTCCGACCGCGCGCGAGCATCCCTGCGATGATCATCGCGACTCCCGCACGGAGATCCCAGCTCGAGACCGTCGCCCCACGGAGCGCTATCGGTCAGAAGATCATCGCCTCATGCGGATTCAGGATCGCGACATGTCATTTCATTTTTTCGATTTCTATGAGCCAGTTCAGACGCCCCTCGAAGAGAATCTCATGAATCCGCGAAATTCCCTCTGCTTGCGTCATCAGGATAGCAAAAGGAGACTGAAGATCGGTCGGAAATCCTGGGAAAATATTGGTCTGTACTTTTATCGCTTTCAGATATTCGCGTGAGTTAAATACACGAATCGTGTCATGATCGCGAACTTCATACCGGACTCCGATCTCCTGACATTTCAGGAGAAAAGCAGTCAGATCATGGATACATGCGTGTTCTATATCGAGATATTCACGACTCACAAGCGCTCCGAGAATAATAAATGTCCCACTCTCGATATAGTCATACGTCGATCGAGTATGTATTTCTTTGGGGATTTTTTCCTGTCATTCGATGACGATCGTGTGATCATATCGGATATGGATATTGACACCAGCGGTACGAAACATATCGATCAGACACATGACGTGTGGCTCGATCGCGGCGAGTGTGATCGTCGTTTTTCCTTTTCGGAAAGCATTCGCGATGATCAGATTCTCTGTCGCTGTGACCGCGAATCCTCCCACGAGTGTCATATCCCCTTCTGCTAATGCTCCAGAAAATTCGATCATTTTATCATCCCCCGTGTACGTGTATCCTATCGCCGTCAGTCCGTCGATGTGATCGTCGATCGATCGTTTTCCGAGATTACATCATCCTGGAAAAGGCATGCTGACCTTTCAGAAACGCTTCAGGAGTACAGGGAGAAGCAGGATTCCTGCACGGATTTTCTTGATTTTCTCGATATCGAAGTGCTCGAGTGAAATGGCAGTCGTATCCATCGTGAGTGTATTTCACTCGAATATCACCTCGACTCAGAGCGACTCGATGATCGAAATGAAGGAAAAAACATCGCCAATACGTGGAACATTTTCGATATGCGAACGTGTAAAAAGGAGACATCCAGCAATAAGCGGGAGACTCGCATTTTTCGATCCTGAGATCTGTACTGTCCCAGAGAGGAACTGTGGTCCATCGATGTGAAGCATAGAAGAAAAAAAGATGGATGAATTGTAGAAATATAAATGGTTTTTGCAAGGAAAAACCACATGAAGGGGGCGGGGGGAGCTCGTACAAAACGAGAAAAGAGCAAAAAGAAAAAAACTTGAACTCAAAAAGGAACTTCCTACAATGCCAGCAGTTTTTTACTTTTTTCAGTATCATCATGTATATCGTCTTCGAGGGCATCGTCGGATCAGGAAAGACAACTCAGGCAAAACAGCTCGGAGCATTTCTCGCGAAGAGATTCCGCGAAAAAGAAGTCCGAGTCGTGCGCGAGCCATGATCGACGCCGATCGCGGAAGATATCCGACGCCTCGCTCAGCAAGAGTCCTGGGACACGGAGGAGATGCTCCCTCTGACGAATGTGTATCTCTTCGCATCAGCGCGCGCCCAGACACTCCATACGATCGTGAAGCCGATACTGAAAGATGGGGGTATCGTCATCTCCGACCGTTCTTTTCTCTCGTCACTTGCAATTCAGGGATATGCGCAATGACTCGGGATCGAGACAGTTGCCTCGATCAATGCGATGGCGATCCATGATGTCACGCCCGACTGCATTCTCTCACTCGATATGCCGATCGATACGGCACTCTCACGGATATTCGATGATCAGAAAGATAAGCTCGAAAGGATGGGGAAGGAATTTTATCAGGAAGTCGTACGCGGATATGAGATCATCGCACGCCTTCCAGAATTTCAGAAAAAATGGATCCATATTGATGCGAATGCAGATCAGGAAACGGTGGAAGAACGTGTGCGAAAAGCAGTGCTTGATTTTTTTCATATTTAGCTCGGATGACATCTTTTTACGAATCTTTTCTCGCTTCATATCACGCACTTCGGATAGATCATGACCGCATCGCAGTCGCAGTCAGTGGAGGTGTGGATAGTATGACGCTCCTGTTTCTCCTCCTGCAGATACGAGAAAAAAAATCTCTTATCGTGCTTCACTTCGATCACATGCTTCGGGGTGATGCGAGTGATCAGGATCGGATTCTCGTCGAGGAATACTGTCAGAAGTACGCGATCCCCTACAGAATCGGCAGGGAAAATATCCGAGCAAAAGCTCAAGAAACACGACACAGTCTCGAGATGACTGCCCGAGTCGAGCGATATGCTTTTTTCGAGGAAGTATGTCGTACCGAAAATATCGGGGTACTTCTCACAGCACATCATCTCGATGATCGGATCGAGACTGCACTCTTTCATCTGATCCGTGGGACGAAACTCGATGGGATTCATGCGCTTCTTCCGGAGTCATATCATGGAACACTTCGGATTGTACGTCCGTTCCTCCATACTACGAAGGCAGAAATCTCCAGATTTGCAGCGGAAAATGTGATTACATTTCATGAGGATGCGACCAATCTCGATACCGAGTACCAGCGAAATTATCTGCGTCATGAGGTACTTCCGAGATTTTACACGATAAATCCAGAATATCCTCGCGCACTTGAGAACTTTATCCAGTACACCGAAGAAGTCTCGACCTTCATAAATATGCATGTTCTCGAGTGGCTCGGACATTTCCCTGAGAACACGTTTTCAGCTTCGGATTTCGCGCGGGAAACGCCATTTCTTCAGCGAGAGATCGTGCGTCTTCTCTACCAGAGAAAAAATAACGGGACAATCGGGCTCGGAGAATGAAATATCGCGGAAATCGTGCGCTTCATCACGACCGCCGGATGAGGCACTGAGAAGTGCGTGAAGCTCCTCACTCTGAGAAAGCAGAAATGAGTCATCACTATCGCGTAAGCACTTCGAGCACTTCCGTCCAGTCTTTTACACGAATCAGAAGTGGATGTGTGAAGATTTTTTCTTGATTCCATGGCCTCTCGAGGAGAATACAGGTAATCCCATTGCTCGTCACATCGATCGCATTCTCGATGACATCATCGATCAGAAGAGTGATCCCGAGTTCTTTGCAGAGCTGTGATTTTCGTATCAGATTATTCGTGAAGTAGATCGGATTTTTCTCGATCATTTCTGGAAAATATTTCTCGATCCATGTATACGTCTGCTCCTTGTTCGGAGACTCAGACGAACGTCACGTGATCAGTGTGAGATTTTTCCCATGATTCTGGAGAAATGTAATCCCCTCCCGCGCATACGGGACCAGCGGAGCATGGACGATGTTCGAACCTTCGAACTCATTCCAGAGAGTATCATTCAGGTCGGGATCGATATTTGCACCCGGAATAGCACTGAAAATCCCTTCTGTAATATCCTCGAATTTCTCGATATTCAGGAGATGTCCTGCCGAGTGAAAAAACTCAAGTCATAGGGAAAAAGCCGAGGCAAGTGTCTCATCAATATCGATTCCGATATTGGTGTGGTGATCAAGCAAAGACATGGGTGTAAAAAAGTGACGCAGGGAGTATATTGAATTTTCGAAAAAAAGGAAATGCAAGACTCACTGATGACGAAATTCTTACAAATAAAAAAAGAGCATGTCCTCAAAGAAAACAAGCTCTGTGTGTTATATGGAATGAATTGGTAGCGCTACGGAGAATCGAACTCCGGTTTACGGGATGAAAACCCGCTGTCCTAACCACTAGACGATAGCGCCGTAGCAAATACACTGATTTCTGAAATACCGTGGTCGGGAACGTGAGACTCGAACTCACAACCCCATGCTCCCAAAGCATGTGCGCTAGCCAATTGCGCCAGTTCCCGAGAATATCATGGTGGGCGTACCTGGACTTGAACCAGGGACCTCGTCCTTATCAGAGACGCGCTCTAACCAGCTGAGCTATACGCCCACAAAAATTAACGAGCTCTCGGTGTATATTTCTGAATATTCACCGACAACCCTCTCTGTAAAGCTTATGGAGCGGGCGATGGGACTCGAACCCACAACAGCCTGCTTGGAAGGCAGGGACTCTAGCCATTGAGCTACACCCGCTTAACAGAGTGATGGCATTGTAGGGAAAGGTGCGTTCTTGTCAAAAGTTTCTTTCACTTTCTTTTATGCACAGAAAAAAACTCGTCCAAATGGACGAGTTTATGAAGTATAGAGGAAGATTACGCTCTTCTTCGGAGAGAGAACATCAGACCGAATGCGATGAAGAATGCAGCTGCGATAAGAATCATAGATTCTGGACCTGTCTCCTGCTCTGTCATATCTGCAGTTGGAGTTGTCGGAGTTGTCGGAGTGGTTGTATTTGGAGTGACAGTCGTAGGAGCGGCATACTTGTATGCGACACACTCAAAGTGAGACTGCTTATCTCCATCTGTCGAGGTCGAAATATTTCGATCGTGGTAGTAGAGTGGGAATTTTACCATTCCGATGAATGCACCTGATGATGCATCACTACTCAGAAGTGTATATCCTGCTCCGACATCCTGCTGGATAAATTTTACTGTCTGTCCGCTTCCGAGAAGATATTCTTGTTTTCCAGATGCGACGGTCGAGTTCATCCAGATAATCTCTGGTGTATATATCCACATCTTTGTCGCGTCAGTCGGTACTGCTGACCACTTCGTGTTTGTCGAGCTTCCGAGATTCAGAAGTGTCGGCATAACCTGCTCATCCTTATACATAACCTGTGTTCCTCCAGAAGTATTCGACCAAGTATCGAAAAGTCCTGTAAGACGCTGTCCTGGACTGACACTCTGTCACTCAAAACACAGTGTACATGTATTATCCACAAAAAATTGCTGTGAACTACAATTCACTGATGTATAAAGTCACTGGTACTGATCAGTCGCCGCAAAAGTAGTCGCTCCTGTAAGTGCGAGAGCACTGAACACGAGGAAAGTGGTGGAAGAAAGTCTCATATGACTTTTGAGTTAAGAGTAAAAACGATTTGTATTGTATAAAAGCTTGCCATCTTTGTCAAAAAAATTCTTGTTTTATAGAATCTTTTCACTACAATAATTTCACTTTTTATTTATAAATACACTTTTCTATGTCAGAAAATACTGCGCATGAACTCACAAAAGCCGTGAACCATCTCCGATCAGAACTCGCGAAACTCCAGATCTGAAGAGCAAATCCGGCAATCGTCGAAGATATTATCGTCATGGCATATGGATCTCCATCTCCGATTCGTAATGTCGCCGCTGTGTCAATCATGGATTCGCAGACGCTCTCGATCCAACCGTGGGATAAGTCACTGATTCGCGATATAGATAAGGCGATCGCGGATGCACATCTCGGGCTGAATCCACAGAATAATGGAGAAACACTTATGATCAAGATCCCGACTCCGACAGAAGAGCGTCGTCGAGAACTCTCGAAGAACGCGGGGATGATGGGGGAGGAAGCGAAGATCGCAGTGCGGTCGATCCGTCAAGAGCAGAAGAAAAGAATCGATCGAGAAAAAAGCGAAAAAACAATCAGTGAAGATATGGCAAAATCAGAAGAACAGGAGCTTCAGAAGGTCATCGATGAAGCGATAAAAGAGATCGATATGATCGTCAAGACAAAAGAGGAAGAAATTATGAAAGTGTAAAAAAAGTATGTGATGAAATTTTCGCTCTTATTTACCTGATCAAGTCTCAAGAATAGATTCTTCAGCTCCAGACCAGAGAAATCAAAAACGTCCACGAGATTTTCTGAATAGACTCGCTCTCTGAGATAAAATAAACCATAAATTACGACACCATGGGGTGTCCACCATTGAGGCATTTCTAGATCTCACACCAGAAGTACTAAAAACAGGTATGTGATTTAGTAAAGGATCTATTGAAACAATTATCAGTGTGCAAGAATTGGAACGCTGGCTTTCTAAAAATATAAAACCGTAATACTCCGAATGAATAGCAAAACCGATACTTCTTTCTCTGAATCTCCTTCTCCCTCTGCTCGTATCCTGATCTCAGAGGGATTTTTGCGGGATCATGAAAAGGTCTATGTCATATACGACGACCCGAAGGAGGGAAATTTTTGGCTTCATCTTGTCCCGATTCTGACAGGGAAATCCGTCGCTTTCGTCCGATCATTTCGAGATCTTCTCGCTGTATCCGAGCAGACGTCGTGAATTTTTCTCATCCCGAGTGAAGTCCTGACGGGTGTAGAAAGCTGGTATCAGAGCGAGAAACACGCGAGTTTTCTCATCGATCGTGCGAGTGAGACATCGCCCGAAGTTCTTATCGATCAGCTGATCGCCCACGGATACACACACTCTGGGAAAGATGCACCAGGAACGTATCGTCGCGAATGAGACATGATTCGTATATTCGACGCACTGACGGAGAAGGAAATCGTGGTCGAGTATTTCGATGAGAAAATCGATACACTCCTCGTTTTTGCATGAGAAACACGCACATTTCAGAATGCTATCCGGATATTTACCCATGAGCAGGAGTCAGAGAAATCCGCTCTCGCGACCAATGAAATCGTTCTCGACACAGAGTGGAATCCGACTTTTCTCGAGAAATTACACACGACACCTGTGATTCTCATCGGGTGTGATTTTATCCATCGCGGGAAAAAAGATATTTTTTTCGAGGAGATTCTCAGGTTTCCATTTTTTCCAGGAGAAAACTCCGAGAAAATCAGCACACAACCAGTAAAAATCGGAAATCTCCCAGATCTCCTGACGCTCCTGAATGAAGAGAAAAAGAGTCAGATTTTCGCACTCACTCGGTATGAGAAAGTATTTTCGGCTTTTCTCGAAGATAATCAGGTAACTGGAAAAATCCGCGTCGAGCACACGCGCATGAGCTATAAGAGCTGGATGGGATTTTTACCATGAAAAAAAGAAAAAATCCTTTTCCTCGGAGATGATATCTTCTCGACGCTCTTCATGCGATACAAGACACGAAAAATCCGCGCAAAGGATCTCGATCTTCTCCTCTCGATCAAGCCATGAGATTATATCGTCCATCGCGATCATGGTGTCGGGCAGTTCGTGTCGCTCCTCTCGAAGCATATCGGCGGGATCGAGCGCGAATATATGGAGATCGCATACGCTGGGAGTGATCGTCTTTTTCTCCCACTGACGGAGCTTCATCGCATCAGCAAGTACATCGGAAAAGAAATCCCCGAGCTCACGAAGCTCGCTGGGAAAGAATGGGAACGCACCCTCGAAAAGACGGATGAAGAAGTCCAGATGATCGCTGAGGAACTCCTGCAGATTTCCGCACGCCGAAGACTCGTCGATGGGATCGCTTTTCCGAGTTATCCAGAGGAAGAGAGGAAATTCAGAGATGCATTCGAGTATCAGCATACGTCTGACCAGATTCAGGCGATCGGGGAGATTTTTTCTGATATGGAAAAAAATGTTCCCATGGATCGGCTTCTCGCCGGAGATGTCGGATTCGGGAAGACGGAAGTCGCGATGAATGCCTCGTATAAAGCCGTGCTCGCAGGTGCGCAGGTCGCGGTCATTTCCCCACTTCTCGTCCTCGCAGAAGAGCACTATGAGACATTCGTAGATCGGATGTCCGCGTTCGGTGTGCGAGTCGCTGTCCTGACACGTATGCAGAAGTGAGAAGAAGAGCGAGCCATCCTCGAGAAGGTAAAAAATGGAAAAATCGATATTCTGATCGGGACGCATCGCCTCCTCAGTGATGATATCCGATTTCGGAAGCTTGGACTCCTGATCATCGATGAGGAGCATCGATTTTGAGTCGCTCATAAAGAGCGGTTTAAGAAGATGAAGTCGCATCTCGATGTCCTGATGCTCTCTGCGACTCCGATCCCACGAAGTCTGAATCTCGCACTTTCTGGACTGAAAACCATTTCTCTCCTGACGACTGCGCCCTATATGAGAAAATCGATACGCACGATCGTCCATGCCTGGAATGCAGGAGTGGTAAAGTCGGCGATCGAGTACGAGCTCTCGCGCGGAGGACAGATCCTTATTCTGCATAATCGGATTCTCTCGATCGATCCACTGAAACGTGAGATAGAAGCGATTTTCGACGATGGGAAAAAAACTCCGCGCATTATCGTAACGCATGGAAAACTCTCAGGAGATGAGATCGATACCCGAATCCATGCATTTAAGCGGAGAGAATATGATATCCTCATCTCGACGACGATCATCGAAAATGGCGTGAATTTTCTCAGTGCGAACACGATCCTCATCACAGATCCTGAGAACTTCTGACTTGCTGAGCTTCATCAGCTTCGTGGGCGTATCGGACGAAAAGATCAGGAATGAATCTGTTATCTGCTCTATCGCGAGAATCATGTCACACGCGAAGGGCGCGAACGCATGATGACGCTCGTAAATAATTCGCATCTTGGGGCGGGTTTCGAGATCGCGATGCGTGATATGGAGATCCGATGAGTCGGAGATGTTCTCGGCTTTCGCCAGGCAGGAAAAAGTAAAGAAGTCGGGATTTCTCTCTATTTTCAGCTTCTCGATGAGAAGATCGAGGAGCTCCGATCAGGGAAAAAACCGCTCGAAAATATGACGAAAATCGAGCTCGATATCTCAGCGACGGTGCCATCAGAGGTGTTTGAGTCCGATATCGAGAAACTTTCGTTTTATCGAGATATCGAATCGATCGACTCTCTGCATGATCTCGAAGCGGTGGAAGAGACATTTCTCGGAGAAAAACATGACGAGTGACTCGAGAATCTTTTTCTACTTCTGCGTGCGCGTATTATCCTGAAAGAGTATGGACTCCTTCGTCTCGTACAAATCGGGGAAAATTATATCTTCGACTTTATCGCAGGGACGCCTGTCGAGAAGATTCGGACTTTTCTCGAGCGATTCGATCGGGAAAGTCATATGATCCTCGTCTCTCCGATCAAGATTCGAGTCGAGAAAAAATGGTGGAAAAATGGGAGAGATTTTCTCGCTCGACTCCTCTCGGAGAAATAAAGTGGATAAACCGCTCTATGATGCTATGGTTCCCATCAAGAAAAAACTCTCCTCATCGGAGAGTTTTTTAAGTCAGAAATATATCTATTCTCGAGTAAAACTAAATGTTGCTCCACTCGCTGTCTCGATCCGAAGCATCTCAGCAAGATCAGTCGTCTCTACGAGATCGAATACTGCTTCATCGAGCTGGAAGTCTGACTCCATATTCATAAGATAGGAATCATTACACATCATCCTGGTCGATGCAAGTGTCGTATCGACAAATGTATCTTCCATATCAGAGAGCGAATAGGATCATGACACGCTATTACAGAACTTCGTCGAGACACGATCATCTGTGAATGTCAGGCGAATATCAGGATAGTTTTCTGCACCGATCATCGTATCATCCGTAGCGTATGAGAAGAATTTCCATGTCCCTATGAGAGCATTCGCAGGTGGCTCTGGAAGAGCTTTATACACGAAAACATCTCCAGAGCTCGTCGTCATCGTGAAGAGTGTAATCAGCTCACTACCAGTTCCATCGACATCTCGAACGGACTTGATCGTATACGTCGCACCATCTGGAGTAAATGCCTGCTCGATCGTACTTCGCGCATCCATACATGCCATCAGTGTGGACATGAGTACTGGTGCAGAGATACCTCCGTCAGAAGTCGTATATGCCCCAGCTGTATTATTACATATCCGTGTAGAAAGTGTACCCGAGTTAAATGTCAGAACGATTGGGGATGTCGTCGTCCCAGAAAGCATATCAGTTACCGATTTTCCATTCAGTGAGAGAAGTTGCCACTCACCGAGCAGATCTGTATCATACGAAGGGGTCGAGGTCATCGATCGAGATGCCATATTCAGCCACTGGATAAAGTCTCCGCGTGTGACGGGATCATTCATCGTATTTTCATCGACCATCGAGACGATACCGAGTTCTGCAGCTCGAATCGTATAATTCGTATACCATGGTGTTACATTTTCATCTTGTTTTTTTCCATCGACTGTACGGACGATAAGCGCGAGGATCTCTGACTCAGACAGGAATCGTCGTGGGGAAAAATACCCATCCATCCCGACCATAATATCGTATCCACATGCTGCATCGACACTCTCGACGAGTGAAGGATCGATCTGATCGAGATCCTTATATGTGACAGGACACACTGGTGCGACACCCCGGACTGGCAGGACAAAACGCGCCAACATCGCAGATGCCTCCTGTCGAGAAATATCCCGATCAAATCCGAATGTATCAGGCGTATCATACTGTGTCAGTCCGAGCTCATGTGCCCATGAGACGAGATATTCTGACTCCCACGGACGGACACACGCAAGTAGAGTCTCGTCCCAGATATATCCTGCTCCTGCGAGACATCCATGTGGATCTGTCTCACCACCGATCATAGGTGTGTCACACTCGCCTGCTACGATGTCAGTCGCATTGCTCGCGCCCGCCACACAGCTATTTCCGAATGTCTGGCGTACGCCATCGACATCTGTCCCACAGACGGGATCATACTGCATCGTGCAGACAGTCTCTTCTGCATGGATCTGTGTGAAAGAAAGCAGAAAGACTGCAGAAAGAAATAAGAATACTTTTCTCATAAAAAGAATGATAAAGGATAAAAAAGCCTCGCCATTATATAAGAAGCACGCGTAAAGGCACGAAAAAAAGGAAGACAACTCGAAAATGGTGTGTATAAATAGTGACGTAAGTCGAGGTGTGGCAAGTAAAAAAGAAATGCACCATCTGAAAAATAAACCATACGCTTGTCATCCCGATTCACACCCATGAACGGGGAAAAAGGGAAATCCAAAATTGGTGCTATTCAAGTGAAAATACCAAAAAAAATTACGAACATTCGTAATTTTTCGAAGAAGATTGCTCGATGGAGCACTTACCAACGCTTAAAACTCGGACAATCTTGCAGAACATCGATATGTGCGAAGCCTGGATGCTGAATCGCTTCTTCTATCTTCGCAGTGAGTCACTTAAAGTCTTTACTTTCTGCTCGCTCGGAGAACGTCGCACCCGCACTTTTCGCGAGAGCGATCGGATCAAATGGAGAAATCTGACATCCCTTCGGAGTCGTCTTCGTCTTCGCACCGACAGGAGTCGTCGGACTTGCCTGACCCGTCGTGAGTCCATAATTTTCATTATCACAGACGATATAGACGATATCGATATCTCGCCGACACGCATGGAGAAAATGCCCGAGCCCAATCCCGTATCCATCTCCATCTCATCCAATCGCAACGACCGTCAGTCGAGGATTCGCGAGCTTCACCCCCGTCGCAAAAGGAATCGATCGTCCATGAAGTGTCTCCGCCGCATATCCATCGATATACTGCGATAATTTTCCTGAGCATCCGATCCCAGTGACGACGACGCGATCTTTCGACTCGATGCCGAGATTCTTGAAGGCATTTTTTACCGCCATCAGGATCAGAAAATCTCCACATCCGGGACACCACTGGATTTCGTTCATTTTGTGACGCATACGTCTGAAATAATGAAGTAAATAAAATTATTTTCTTTCTTCGTGTATCGTGTCGAAGCTCTCGCGCGTGAATGGAAAAAGGTCGTATTTTCCATATGTGAAGAGCTTTCTCTGTGCGAAAAAATCATGACCCACTTCCCTACGAAACAGCTCCGAAAGCTGTCCGCCATAGTTCATCTCGAGGACGGTAAACTCTTCGACATGCTGTATCTCATCGCGAATCCGTACATCGAATGGTTTCAGATATTTTAGGAGTATCAGTCCATACTCAGGATTTTTCATGATAAATTCTCGCGCGACCATGCTCGTCATCCCGACTGTCACGAGCATTTTCTTCGCCTCTGGGTGAAGGATCTCATACCCACGAACAGTATCGAAAAGCGATTCCGTCTTATGAAATCGTTTTTTTGTCATCTCCATCTTCAGATGTGGATCTTCACTCGTCGCACCATATGTATCATGCTCGTAGCTCGTCGCGATGAAGTCGCCATTTTTCACTCATGGGATCGTCCTCGGGCTGATATGATCATCCGTAAGCGTATATCGCGCGAACGTATCTTCTCTCAGATCCTCTGTGATCAGCTTTCCACGATTCACAGGCACGAGAGGAAAGTCATCTGCATAGGAAATATACGACTCAGAGAACTGCTTATCGACGAGGAAAATGACCGGAATCTGAAACTGATCGGCGTGATTCAGAGCATGCTGAATCAGGGTAAAAGCATCAGACGGATCAGCAGGTGCCATCACGATCTGCTGAATCCCTCAGAACGTCGGATTCAGAGCGAAATCGATATCAGCAAATTCGTGAAATGTCGGTGTCCCAGTGGAGGGACCGGCGCGAGATGAGAGAATAAATACACCTCCGATCTCAGCCTGATCCGCGAAAGAAAGGGCTTCGCTCATCAGTGCAAATCCTCACCCACTCGTCCCACACATCGCACGCGCACCAGCGAAGTGGGCTCCGAGGACAGAATTTGCGACAGCGATCTCATCTTCTGGCTGAAGTACTGTCACGGATGAATATTTTCCGCAGTCGACCAGGAGCGACGATGCCGGTGTCATCGGATATGCCGAGTAAAAAGAGAGTCCTCAGAGAACTGCTCCATCCGCGATAAAAGCATTTCCATGCTTAAATCCTCGTGGCGCACCTACCGATGCAATCTGCGTATTCTGAAAGAGTGCACGCACCGCTGGATCGATCTCGGACTGATACATATCACGGATAATCGCCTCGCTCGACTCGATGATCTGAGGTTTTTCTGAGAAAAAAGACTCGATCTCGTCATCGATAATCTGCTGATCGATATGAAGAATATGTCCAAGCAGTCCGAGAAAATAAATATTATCGAACTTATCTTCGTGTGCGACGAACTGCTTCACATGCGGAAGTGTGTCGATCTTCGCTCGCAGTCGCTCATTCGCGATTATCAGTCCAGATGAGTTAAGAAGTGAATGATACGCTTGCGCATTCGGAGCATCGAATGTCATGAGAATATCATAACTCTTCGAGAGAGTATAATCGGAGTCACTGATAAAAATGTTAAATGAATTTATACCGCCTTTTATCCGAGAAGAATACTCAGGATCGCCGATCACTGCATATCCAAGATGAGAAAAAATATCTCCGATCATGACTCCGAGAGAATTAAATCCGAGTCCTGCAGGTCAGGCGATCTTAATAGAAAGGTGCATATAAAAAAGCAAAAGGTTACCGTATTATAAAGAAAAATGAAAAAAGGCAACTCGCAGACAATCGAGAAAATACAATACTATCACACAAAAAAACTCCGATTGCTCGGAGTTTCTGAAATATAGAATCTTTTTATGCATTACCCAAGGCAGTAATAAGCCATGTCACGATCGCGTATGCGAGCCACATGATGATAATACCGAGGACGACATTGATGATAGTACTTTTTGCTTTTCCGATCGCTTTGTCGTCGGATCCTCCGACCAATACCTGGAAACCAGCATAGATCACATAGATCACCGCCACCAGCGTGACGAAGCTCAGTGCGAGAAGGATCAGTCCGATAACGGTCTGCTCTGGATCCTGCACGTCTCCTCCGGAGAGATCTTGCGCTTTTGATGTTCAGAAGTCGATCGCTGCGAAAGTCTGATGAAAAACAGAGACAGCACCAAGTGCGACGAAACCTGCTTTTTGAAGTGCGTTCATATGAAAGCATTAGAAATAACACAGTCATCGTACCATGTTCCGAACAAAAAGTCAAAAAACTGTTTACTTTTTCTGCTTGTTTTCTCCGTGTGAGAGAATAGATATACTTTTTGTGTGGAAAAGTCACCCCATCGAACACGTCTCACAGACGCCAGCTGAAAGTCTCATATTTACACAAGCCATTTCCCTGCTATTTTATAGAATTCGGGAAGTGTCCCAGGACAGTGAATGAGATTATCACATGGAACATCGACGATGGTTCACGCCGGCATCTCGAGATCATCGAATCGCGTATCTCGGAATATATACCGAAGTGAATCAGGATCGCATTTCCGAGGCCAATACGAGTCTCACTTGAGACGATCAGCATCTTCGACGGCATTTTCTTTTTCTGCCACGAGAAAGAGAACCGTCTTATCCGAGTAGAGCTTCTTGTTCACTTCCATTGCCCTCTTTACATTCTCTTCTCAGAGAATGGGGATAAGATACTCATATTCATCCTGATAGATGTACTCGACATCCTCGCTCGAGAGATGGATTTTTTTCTGGGAGATGATGGTAAATCCAGCCTGAAGAATCGACTGAATGATCGCGAGATATATCGGTTCTCAGAGAGCATCTTTCCGCTCAAGAGTGCTCGGTTTCAGCATGAAGAAAGTATGATTTTTTCCGTATTTCGCCTCGAGCAATTTCTGAAATTTCTCCTGATATCAGACTTTTACCTCTTTTGCACTCTCGATCGAGAACTTATAAAAAAGTATGAGTGCATCACGATCAAGGCTCAGAAAGTCCACTCCATTTATATGGATTTTCACGACATGCGATGTGAGGTCACAGAGAGTGCGTGCCTTCTCCTGAGAGTGGATCGAGAGCTTCGCTCCATTTCTGAAGACTCTCAGAGAATTATGTTCCGTGAGTTCGCATGTTACATTTTCCGCATCGCGCATGCGCTCTATAATATGAGAAAATGTCGCCTCCGGCGCAATCAGATCAATATCACTGATAGTGATGTCATCATCCCCCGTGAAGTACATATATGACAGAGATCCATACAGGATCGGCTCTATTCCAGATCATTCCAGTCGCTCCATAAGTACCGTGTAAAAATCGAGAAGCTCCACAAAGGAGTCGTTATTGCGAGGTGTATAGTGCATGCGTATAGGAAAACAAATATTCGGTCGTGATTATCATGATTCCTGCGACAAATGCAAGAGAAACAAGAGAAAGAAGAGTAAAGAGCCCCTGCGAGCGATCGTATTTCTCTTTGACTTTCTCGATTTCTGAATAGTATTTTCTTACCCTAATTTTTCTCTATGAAGAAATTATTCCTTCTTCTTCTCGTCCTCCTTCCTGTACCTACCTTTGCTATCTTTGTTGATGGCTGTGAGTATGTAAATGGTCTTCCTACATATTGTGAATTTACTAGTAAAGTCATCTCAGTTGAACCAAGTGAAAAAGAAATCAAACGAGAGAAGCAAATCACTCAGCTCATCGAGCAAAACAAACAACTTCTCGAGCTTCTCGGAAGCGGAAAAGTGAATATGAACACCGGGACACTTATGAGTTCTCTCATGAGAAGTCGCTCCGGTGCAGCAAATACTGGGATGCTCGACTCTTTCATACGCAATCATACTGGTGCCACAAATACTGGGGCACTTGTCAGCTCTTTCGCGAGAAACTATTCTGGAAGTACAAATACCGGAACTCTCTCAGGAACAGGATCGAAGACTCCGATAGAGCTCCTNNCTGAAACTTCAGGAACAGGAATAAATCAAAATAGGAATAGAGTCCCTTCAGAAATGGAGGGATTTTTATATGGTTCAAGTCTCGGAAAAAGAACATTTGATATTTACCCCGATGTGCTATAATAGCACACGTTTATCCATAACTCACTCACTATGAACTGCGCTAAAAACTGTGAATGCTGTCTGATGCCCTTCTCGAAGGATCCTCTCGGAGAGAAAAGGGAAAATGAGAAATACTGTAGTTACTGCTTTTCAGATGGAGAACTCCATGCTGATAAAGCAAAAGATATGAAAGAATTTCAGGATATATGCTACAAGGGTATGCTCGAGCACGGAACTCCGAAGTGGAAAGCACGGCTTTTCACATGGACGATCCGTTTCGCACCATACTGGAAAAAGAGAAACAGTAAGAAATAATTTTTTTCTTTCAGAAAAGTTACCCTAACAACTCGAATTATGTCCCATACTCCAGTCATTCCAGCGCTCTGGTTTCATACTGAAACAGGAACTCTCTGAGAAGTGCTCACATACTATAGAAATATCTTCTGATCGGATTTCGAGACGAAGGATGTCGTCCCTCTCGGACAGACTCCGAGTGAGAATGCAGAACTCTGTGATGTATTCATCTTCGGACAGAGGTATTCATTTATGAGTACACAGCAAGCACACCATCCTTTCAATGACGCACTTTCGCTTATTATCCTTTGCAAGGATCAGGCGGAAATAGATCACTACTGGAATTATTTTATAGCTGAGGGGGAAGAGTATAACTGTGGCTGGTGCAAGGATACATTCGGGCTTCGCTGGCAGATTATCCCAGAAAATCTCGATAAACTGATGAAAAATCCCGGCGCTTTTGATGTGATGATGAGTCAGAAGAAGATTATCATCGCAGAATATTAAAATTAATTTCATAGTATGTTTACCCTCTCCCAAATTCAAATGGCTCATGCAAAAGTAAAAACGGGAGCTGATTTTCCTGCGTATGCCCAAGAACTGTATAATCTTGGAGTGACGAGTTATGATACTTTTGTTGCAGATGGTCGAAGTGAATATCTTTGAAATCCTGAAGTTCTTGTTTCTCCTGCAAAATACGGTCCTTTAAGTATATCATGAAAAGTAGATCAAGAAAGATTTGAAAAAAAACTCAGACTCCATCAGAGCTGAGGAAGTGACTATATGACATTTTGTCAGGATTGCGCGGACTGTGGAGTGGAGAAGTGGACACTTGATTTAGTCGAAAAAACGTGTACCTATTTTGATATATCAGGAAAGAATCTGCTTGTAGAGCATTTTAAAAACTAAAATTCGCTATGTTTACAAAAAATCAGTGGCTCGTTGCAGGATTTTCTGCTTTGTATCTCACGCTGTGAGGGATATATTTTCTTCAGGATTTAAATTTTGAGTTCGTGATCTATGTCGGGGTTATAATCGTGCTTTTCGCAGGAGTCTTTGGGACACTTCGAACAACACAATTCCCGACCTGGATGCTCTGGATGTTCTCTTTCTGGGGACTGCTTCATGTGCTTGGTGGAGCGATCGCGACTCCTGATGGAGTACTTTTTGCGTATAAGATCTATCCATTCCTCGACCTATGAGGGGATTTTTATATCCTGAAATACGATCAAGTCGTGCATTTTTACCTCTATATGCTCGTCGCAATGATGGCATATCATGTGCTTTCTTTTCGCTTCAATATACCCAGAAATTCCTTTCTCCTCACACTTGTTGCCGTTCTGGTCTCTGTGTGAGTCAGTAGTCTGAATGAAATCATGGAATTCCTGATCGCCGTAAGTCTGGAGGAAAATGGAGTGTGAGGGTATGAAAATGCGATGCTCGATCTGATTTTTAATCTTTTTGGAGCAGTTGTGGGAGTGGGGATTTTGAAGTACCTGGGGAAGCAGTATCACGTTGATAGATGAAGTATTGCAGAATAATTGCAGAAAAATATCTTTAACCCGTGCACACCCCATATGCAAACCAACCCAAGAACTCTCGAACGTATTTACAAAATGACCTTTGCAAGCGTCTATCCGATGTATATCGCAAAGGCAGAGAAAAAGTGACGCACAAAAAATGAGGTCGATGAGATAATTTTCTGGCTCACTGGATATGATAAAAAAGGGGTGCAAAAACAGGTCGATGCAGTCGCAACTCTGGAAACTTTTTTCAGAGAAGCGCCAGCGATGAATCCAAATGCCACGAAAATCACTGGAAGTATCTGCGGAGTGAAGATAGAGGAAATAGAAGATCCTCTCTATAGAAATACTCGTTATCTCGATAAGCTCGTCGATGAACTCGCAAAAGGAAGAGGAATGGAGAAGATTTTGAGGAGATAATCTGACTGTGTTGATGTTATTCGGTCGGTAAAACATTGCTCGGTCGGGCATGTGACGGGGAAAAATACTGATATGAGACTTTTTCTCTGGGTAATTATGTTACTGTCGTAAATATGAGAAAAAGACGGAAAGCGAATAAAGCCCACGAGCTCGGCTTTTTACCCTCATACACAATTCATTTTCTTTTTCGCGAAAAAAATCTATAGTACATATACTATTCCTCACACACTTCTATGGAAAAAACTCCTTCCCTCTACATTAATCTGATCATAGAGGATCTCCCTGCCTCGATCGAGTTCTATAAGACGCTCGGATTCGTCCAGAACTTCGACTTTTCCAATGATGACGCCGCAGCGCTCGCATGGAAGGATGAATTTGTCGTGATGCTTCTCACGAAGAACTTCGCAAAGACATTTCTCCCGGAGAGAAAGACATTTGCCGAAAAAAATATGACGACAGCGCTCTATGCGATCGGATTCTGCTCACGAGAAGAAGTCGATACATGGTACACGACAGCGCTCGGAGCAGGGGCAAAGATGACACAAGAATACGATCATGGATTTATGTATGGTCGAGACTTTGAAGATCTCGACGGACACATCTGGGAAGCATTCTGGATGGATCCTGCTGGCATGCCAAAAGAATAATTTTATTCCTTATTTCATACTATGGAGCTGAACTATATCGCGATTCTCGTCTTATCGCTGGTTTCATTTTTTGGTGGCGCATTCTGGTATGGTCCGCTCTTCGGAAAACTCTGGATGAAAATCCACTGGGAAAAACCACCAACCGAGCAAGAACAGAAAGAAATGATGCGAGGCATGTGGAAAATGTTCCTCATGGAATACATCGCAAGTGTCCTGATGATATTTTCTCTCGCATGTCTTATAGGGGTACTCCCTGGATATTCAGGCATGATGATCGGATTCCTGGCATGGCTCGGATTCGTGGTCCCGATGACGATAAGTACTATCATCTGGGGAGGCGACAAGAGAAAGTATTGGTGTCAGAAGATTCTGGTGAGTGTAAGTTATCGGCTTGTGATCTTCATTCTTGCCGGATATATTCTTTCTCTCTGGAGATAAGTTTTTATTTTCTTACTTTCATGCTATGTTTTATCCATTTTTCATGCTTCCATTTATACTCTATGCTGTTATCCTCTTCGGGATTATTTATTTTGCTGTCTACCTGGCAGTGAAGGCAGCAATGACAGAAGTAAATAAAAAGTAATGGAACCCGCGATCGATACATATATCCACCTCCAAAAAGTGGAATTTCAGGAGGCACTCCAGAATGTGCGAGAAATAATCCATGCGATCATCCCCTCTGCGACCGAGCAAATGGGCTGGGGAATGCCATGATGGAAGCTCGACGGACAGTGGATTATCGGGATTGCTGGATTTAAGAATCATATGAGTATCTTCCCACATAGTGGCAATATTCTCGCCAAGATGGAGACAGAAATCACGTGATTTCCGCATACGAAGGCCGCGCTTCATTTTACTCTCGAGAAGCCCCTCACGAAGGAGATTATCGAGCGGATGATCCATCTTCGTCTCACAGAAGCTAGGGACAATCGTAAAAAATAATCCATGCAATATATAGCACTCCTTCGAGGGATCAATGTCTGAGGAAAAAACACTGTCGAAATGTCTCGACTCAAAGTACTCTTCGAGACGATGGGCTTCGAGAATGTTCGTACATATATAAATTCGGGAAATGTAATCTTCGAGAGTGGAGAAATGTCCGAGAAGACAGTCCATGGGATCGAATCGGCTTTCGAGTGAGAATTCGGTTTTGGTATTCGTTTTCTGATCATAGATGAGAATACTCTCCGTGCGATCGCCTCGGAAATCCCTGAAGAATGGGAAAATAACTCCGAGCAGAAGACGGATATCTTTTTTCTGTGGGAGAAATTTCAGGGTGAGGAAAGTATGAAAATGATCCGCACGAATCCAGCGGTCGATGATCTGCGATACGCTCATGGAGCAATCCTCTGGCATATCGAGAAAAAGAACTACACGAAGAGTAAAATGCATGACTTCATCGGAACAATCCTCTACAAGAATATGACAGCGAGAAATGTGAATACAGTACGAAAACTCGTGGCACTCCTCTAGAGAACTCTCAGGGTGATGGCGAGGAGTAGAATCGAACTACCGACACAAGGCTTTTCAGGCCTCTGCTCTACCACTGAGCTACCCCGCCAAGAGTGGGGTATAGATGAAAATGGTGCCTGCCAAATCTATCCCAAATCATCAGATATCGAACAAGCATATGAAATCGAAGAAATAGGATCCCATAGTGCATGAACTGAAATAAGAGGAGTCCGATATTACCTGGGAAAAACGCGGTAAAGCCCCGTCATTACCTCGTGCGAGCAGAATCCATGCCGGTAAAAAAGTGAAGCGGGAAATGTATGGGAAAGCAGTACAATCACAGGAATACGAATTCTGGTGCAACTCAGAAACACACACCACAAAAAAACTTCTCGAAGTCGAGAAGTTTCTGAAGCAATTATGCAAGACTAGATCGCTGTCGCTGTCTCATCGAGTGGTGCACTTACTTCTGCTGGAGCATCAGGAAGGATCTTTCGAGCTTCGATCGCTGGAGCACGATATGAGAGAACATATGGAAGAAGCCCCATGTATCGAGCGCGCTTGATCGCGACTGCGAGTCGCTTCTGATTTCTGAGTGAGACCATGCTATAATATCGTGGGATGATACGATTGAACTTCGTGAGATATTTCTTCAGGAGCTCGACATCTTTATAGTCGATATATGTGATACCGGCCGCATCGATCGGACATACTTGTTTTTTCTTGGTTGTCATAGTAGAAAGTTAAAAAAGTTTTTTTAAAATTTATCATCAGCATCATAGGAGCTATCGAGATCCGAGAAGTCTTCCTGAGATCCGAATGAGCTTCCTGCTCCGCCTGGAGCATCTTCTCGCTTCGAGAGGAAAATCAGCTCTGTCGCGACGACCTCGACTTTCTGAAGGCGAGTTCCGTCTTCTTTGTCGATATTGCGAGTTTTCAGATGTCCTTCGATATAGACGAGTTTTCCCTTCGTGAGGAATTGTTCTGCGCGTTCTGCGAGCGGTCCCCACACGACACAATTTGTAAATTCTGCTTCACTCATCACATCGCCTGCTGGAGTTTTGTATGTTCGGTTTGTAGCGACGGTAAACGTTGCGACTTTTTTATCGTTTGCAGTTGTTTTTACGAATGGATCTTTTGTAATATTTCCTATCAGAATGACTTTATTGACAGTTCTCATAAAAATAAAAAGTAAAAAAGATAAAATTATTCGTTCTCTTCATCAAGTTTTACGAACATAAAGCGCCAAATATCTTTCTTTATGTTAAAACTCTTGGTGACAGGAATAATATTTTTTCCATCCGACTCTAGTGTCCAGAGAATGTAATATCCTGTACCCGACGAGCGAATACGGTATGCGAGATCACGCACACCCCAGTGCTCAGCCGAGAGGATTTTTGTACCACCCTCTGTAAGCTCTTCCTCTACGGAAGCAACCAGAGAGTTTCTCGCTTCTTCAGTAAGATCGGGCGAGACGATCATCATGAGTTCATATTTTCTCATAGGTCCTGTGGTTATAATCTTACGATCCTGTCGTAAGAAGGGGAAATAAGTTCCCGCACTATAGGGGAAAAAAGTGAAAATGCAAATTTATTTTTGGAATCAATGTGATTCTCCATTCGCATGTATTTTTTATGTTTTCGAATCGAGCCTTTCGTAAAAACCCTCTCTTTACTTCTCGCGAGAAATGAGTAGATTACCGACCGTTTATGTCTGAAAAAATGCCACATACAGAGCTTCTTGATGAGATATTATCCGCTGTCAGTCAGGATGAATCGATCGAAACAAAAGAGCAATTTCACACCCTGAAAAATCGTATCTTCGCGAAGTATAAGGTCGCGAACGGCGTCACAAGCACCGACCTTCTGAAGCGATATAAAGCATGTATCGCCGAGGGAAAACTCCGAGAAGATTCACGTGTCTGGAAGCTCCTCCGCAAGCGTGCAATCCGTTCACTCTCGTGAGTTTCGGTCATTTCTATCCTGACAAAATTCTGGGGCTGTCCTGGAAAATGTGTATTTTGCCCGACGTATGAAGGACTTCCGAAGAGCTATATTACAGGCGAGCCAGCAGTCCAGAGAGCAGAAAATAATATGTTCGATCCGAAGCTCCAGGTCTGGAATCGGCTCCGTTCGCTCGAGATGACCGGACATATGATCGCGAAGTGTGATATTCGGATTATTGGCGGGACATGGAGTTTTTATCCAGAGGAATATCAGCGCGACTTTATCGAGAAAATGTACGACGCACATACGAACTTCTGACACGAAGAAGTGCCGTCGAAAAGCCTCGAAGAAGCGAAGCGGAAAAATGAGACCGCCGAATCACGCGTCATCGGTGTCGCGATCGAGACACGTCCTGACTGGATCAATGAGGGAGAAATTCGGAAACTCAGAGAATACGGAGTGACGCGAGTCGAGATCGGATATCAGACGACTTTTGACGCGATAAATGCACTGAATAAGCGCGGACATGGAAATGCAGAATCCATTCATGCCACTCGCCTTCTGAAAGATGCTGGCTTCAAAGTCGTCGCTCATATGATGCCGAATCTTCTCGGATCGGATCCAGAGACAGATCGTTCGAGCCTCCAGACGATTTTCAGCGATGAGCGATTTCGTCCTGACGAGCTGAAGATCTATCCGATGGTCGTGACGCCTCATTCTGAGATGGAAGCTATCTGGCGAGAGTGAGGATTTGTACCCTATGACGATGAGACACTTATCCGACTCATGGCAGATCTCATCGCGATGCTCCCTGAATATACTCGGCTCAATCGTATGTATCGAGATATCCCGAGCGAGGAAATTCTCGCAGGCTCGAAGATCGCCAATCTCCGACAAGTGACGGAGCTCATGATGCGAAAGATGGGAAAAAAGGCGCACGATATCTCTGCTCGAGAGATCCGCGCAAAGGGAAATAATCCCGCAGAAGCCATCCTCGAAGAATATACCTACGAAGCGAGTGGCGGACGTGAGTATTTTCTGCAGTATATCGATCCTTCCGATCGGACTATTTTTGCGCTTCTTCGACTTCGCATTCCGAGTCAGTATTTCTCAGGGGAAAAACACTTTCTGAGTGTCCTCGAGGAAAGTGCGATCATCCGAGAAGTCCACACATTCGGCGATCAGCTCCGCATCGGAGAGGTAGGAAATGGCTCGGGACAACATATGGGATTCGGGAAAAAACTCATAGCACGCGCAGAAGAAATCGTCCGAGAGCAGTACATGACAGAATGAAACATGATCCAGAGGATCGCCGTCATCGCGGGCGTCGGAGTCCGGGAATATTATCGCAAGCTCGGATACTCGCTCGAAGATGAATATATGGTGAAATATCTTGGAGAAAGTAATTTTTATCAGGAGTACACATGAAGTAAAAAATGAACCGAGGACTTGTTATTATTTCAGAAAATCACGAAGAACTCCTAAAAATGAAGTGAAGTTATGCGACCATGATCGAGCTTCAGAGTTGGTTCTAGCGAGAAGGTAAAATCCACAGATCGATGTCTTGGAGAGTAGAGATCCTGGCAATATATCAGATAAATATAAATTGACACTATATAATTTTATACATACTGATATGTATATTACTTCATCTTGCAATCATGTCACCAGAGAGACTCACACTCACCTATAAAGAACTCCCAAAACGATGTCGTGAGATCGATCTTCGTGACTTACAGCAAAAGAAAAGCGTAGACTGAAAAAAGGAAGGGATAACAAAAAGGGTCGTCATCATATTACAAAACCAAGACTTACTGGAAGAGCAACTTACGGTTCATCCCGGGACGCATATTTTCATATATTCTCCGAAGAATGCCATAACAATCGTGTCCACAACGATAATAGGAGCAAGCAAGATACGGGTCTTCGGAGGGTGTGGTGCATCCATTCTTTGAGACGATGCGAAAATAGACATACATATAAAACGGAGTCTCTGAACTGCAAGTCTACACCACACTCATGGAAAAGTGCTGATACAGGGTGGGGTGGGTGGTGCCAGCGTATGGTGGGTGGATAGTGTGCGAGTAAGAAATACGGAGGGGGAGATCACTATATACCATGCGAACACTGTACACGTGGCAAATACTCCAGAAGGGGTGACGGTGCATGATGCGAAAGATGTGACGATACAGAATATAGAGTATGTAGAAGTAGATGACTCGGTGGTTGTGGTGGCAGAGAATATAGGAGATCTGTTCGTATGAAATGTGAGCACGTTATCCATGAGAAACGTGAAGAAAGTAATCATAGATCAGAAGGAATCCACCTAGCCAGAAGGCTCCCCAAGCATACCAAACAAAAAAACCTCCTCACGGAGGTTTTACTTTTCTCGGAGCGAATTTCCTACTCTCCGACCAGTACTTCTGAATGTTTCATCACATCAGAGATATAGCGCTTCATCTCTTTTTCTTTTGCTTCGAGA
The DNA here is from genome assembly GCA_002426885.1 of Patescibacteria group bacterium UBA5532. Lineage (GTDB taxonomy): Bacteria > Patescibacteriota > Gracilibacteria > BD1-5 > UBA2023 > UBA5532. The sequence goes on along the minus strand of DINU01000022.1, from coordinate 58,349 downwards.
ATCTCCTCACAGTGATCTTCCATAAGCGAGAGTCGCACATCGACAAATGATCGCTCCGTATGAGAAAGTATCACCCGCGTAATCTCCTCATATCGAGTGTTAAACTGCGCCAGCTTCTCAGCGAGAACCGTATGAATATGCATCGTATCAGGTTTTCCGAATATTTGTCCGAGTTTTTGCGAAGACTTTTTCTGAGAAGATTTTTTATGGGACATGTGTATGGGTATAAAAAAGTAAATTAGTATGTCTCGCGCGTGTACGTCTCGACATACGCATGCATATTATGTACTGTTCCTGAGAGAAGTATCTCTTTTTCTGTTTCGATTCGTTGTCTGCGTCTGCGGATCGCATCAGCGATGATATCCCATCGATCGAGTATCTGAGCCTGACGCTTCGGCGGAAGGGAAGAAAAAATCCTGAGAATCTCTTCCACGTCAGCATCTTCCAGACCTGATCATGCGATGCGTTTCTGGAGCTCGGATTTCGACATAGAGGAAGAAGTAAAAAGGAATACCTTCACAGAAACCATTGTAGCAGATTTCTCGATCAAGTAAAAAAAGCGCCATGATTTTCATTTGTCATTCAGATAAAAGTGTGTATTTTATGAAAGCTCGGAATGAGAAACTTGCTTTTTCGCCTTTGAGAATATAATAACCCTGAGAAATTGAGAAAAACAGTGTGTATTTTTTACCCTCCAATTGTATGAAATTCCATCTTGATAATCTAATCACGGAGTACGAAAAACTCGAAGAAGAACTCGCTGATCCATGAATCTATAGTGATCTAAAGCGACTGAAGTCGGTCAATCAGCGAAAAAAAGGACTCGATAAAATTATCCATATTTATCGAGAATATAAAGATGCTTTCTCGAATCTCGAGGAAGCACAGACCCTCGTGTGAAAAGAATCCGATCCGGATATGCTTGCGATGATCACAGGAGAGATCGAAGACTTGAAGAAGAGGATTCCTGAGCTCGAGGACTCACTCCAGATCGCACTCCTCCCTGAAGATCCGAACGACGAAAAAAATATTTTTCTCGAGATTCGTGCTGGTGCTGGAGGTGACGAGGCGGGACTCTTCGGACGAGAGCTCGCACTTGCTTATCTTGCATACGCGAAGACGCAGGGATTTCAGGTGGATGCTGTGAGTGAGTCCTGGAATGATGCGAGCGGATACAAGGAAGCGATCTTTAAGGTCGACGGTCATGGCGCATACTCGAAGTTCAAGTTCGAGGCGGGGACACATCGTGTCCAGCGTATTCCTGAGACAGAGAAAAATGGACGCGTCCATACCTCGACGATCACTGTCGCGATTATGCCAGAAGTCGAGGATATCGATATCGATATCCGTGAGGAAGATCTCGAGATCACGGCATGTCGTGCGAGTGGTGCGGGTGGACAGCATGTAAATAAGACGAACTCTGCGATCCGTGTCGTGCATATCCCGACTGGACTCGCGGTAGAGTGTCAGGATCAGCGATCCCAGCTCCAGAATAAGATTAAGGCGATTTCTGTGCTTCGGTCTCGCCTCTTCGCACTCGAAGAAGAGAAAAAAGAAAAGGAACTCGGGGAGTCGCGTCTCGCACAGGTCGGGACAGGAGATCGGTCTGAGAAGATCCGAACGTATAACTTTCCACAGGATCGCGTGACAGATCATCGGATTAATCAGAATTTCTCGAATCTTCCTGCGATTATGATGGGCGGACTCGGTGATATCATCGATGCACTCACGATCGCCGATCAGACGATGAAGCTCGAGGCGATCGCATCGGGAGAGGGGAAATAAAACCCTATAAAAAAAATCTGAGGATATATTACCTCCCTCCCTGTGGTTACTCCTTTTATATTGTTTGCTGAATCATTTTCCTGACTGGAAGAGTGGATATACTCAATAATACACTTCAAAGAGATGGGGAAATATCTGAAGAAAATATATCTTTTCCAGCTCTTTTTGCTTTCATGGCTTTCTGAGGCAAGGAAGGAATCCTGGGTATGTCACCACCTCACACAGGCAGGAATCCACGCGAACAAGTCACGCCGATTCGAACTCAGGCAAAGAACTGAATCCGAGAATGAAGCCACAAAACGAAACAAAGTTTTGTCATTCCTGCCTGCGCAGGAATCCATAGAGAAGAACCGAATACATTCGAGTTCTAGTATGAAAGAATCCCATCAAGGAAAACTGGATTCCGGAACACACCCGGAATGACACAGTCAGGATGTCATTCGCTCATGAATCCAGAGGTGAAATGCTGGGGGGCGAGATTCCTGCCTGCGCAGGAATCCACAGAGAAGAAAGAAGTGTCGTTACATCTCTGTGAAAGAATCAATAGTCATAATTTCAGTAAAAAAATCCCCGATTTCTCGGGGATCTTTAAGACAGAAAATAGAAAAATGCTATTATTCTGCAGAATTCAGTGAATCAGGAGAGATACGAGGATTCGAAGTAGAAGTAGAGGTATCTGTGATGTACTTATTGAAGAGTGTCGCAAGGCTCTCCTCAGACTGTACACCGATCACTGTCTCGACCATTTTTCCATCATGGAAGAGCATCATCGTCGGGATACTTCGGATTCCGAATTTCCCTGCTATCTCTGGCTCTTCATCGACATTATGCTTCATAATCGTGACTTTTCCAGCGAATTTCTCATCGAGATTCTGCAGTCGAGGAAGCATCATCTGACATGGACCACACCAAGAAGCCCAGAAGTCGACAAATACGAGTCCATTCTTGGTATTTTCCGCGAATGTGCTATCAGTAGAAATAGAAAGTGACATAAAAAAATAGATAATAAATAAACGTATTAAAGGGATTCCAGTACGTTCTTCATGGGGAAAAGTATATCCAAGAAGGGTAGAAAATCAATTTTTCTATCATCATCTCGCGAGAAAAAAACCGTACACCTTGTGGGCACCTCATGCTTTCAGGACTTTTGCACATGCTTCAAATGTCGAACCCGTCGAGATCACATCATCGATAATACAGATGATTTTCCCGTCTATTTTTACTCATTTTCGAAGTGAATATACGCCGTCCTTCTCACGGATACGCGCCTCACGAGAGAGTCCCGCCTGATGTGGCGTGTATATGCGCTTTCTCAGAAGTGACCGATATGGGATTCCTCGACGTCGAGCGATCCCCTTCGCGAGGAACATCGTCTGATTAAATCCTCGCACCACATACCGAGTCCAATGCATCGGAACGCCCGTAATATATATGTCAGCAGGAGTAATATCTGGCGGAAGATATCGATCAAAAAGATTCGAAAGCACAGGGATAAAGTCATCGCCATACTCGCGAAAACTCTGATACTTGAACTGTTTTATATCTCGTTCTATCGTCGCATCATAGACGCACGCGACAAATATCCCATCGAAAGAATGTGGCTCCGGAAGCTCATGCAGATAATGTTCTGTCATGTCCTGCGGGAGATGGTGATAGGCATCATCCGCACGTGAATCGAGAAATATCTGATGGAGAAGAGAAAAAAATCGCGCCATGCTGGAGAATTTTTTCTATTGTACAAGAGAAAACTAAGATACCAAGTGATTTTTTGATTTTTTCTAAAAACTATGGTATGCTTGCTTGAAAGTAGTAATTTTCCGTATGGGTCGACTATTTGTCATACTTATCAGTATCGGAGTGACACTCTCGCTCATCGGGATTTTCTTTCTGTTCTTTCGAGAAAATCATACATATATCTGAGAGGATGTGGCGACAAACGGCACTGGAATCGAGGCGATTCGTCAGGAATACGACGCCACTCAGAAAGCACTCGTACAAGCCGAAGCAGAAGCAAGCCAAGAAATGGTAAAAATCATCGAGACACAAAATATCCAGTCTTGCCGTCTGCTGAAATTCCCAGAAATGAAGGCAGAATGTGAGGATCGCATCCGTATGGCGGAGATTTTTGACTCTGGATCGACACTCGAAGCATGTAGTATCCTGAGTGACGCGACTCGAAAACAAGACTGCCAGAACGGGATCATCATGCAAAATGCTGTCACCGCGAAAAATACTGATATATGTCATACGATCGTCGCTGATACAGTGCTCGAGGCACAGTGTGTCACACATATAGAAGGAACGCTCTATACTGCGATGACACAGTCATGAGCACTTACCGCTTCAGACTGTAGTTCTTTTACGGATAGTGGAGTACAGACGCAATGTCTCGGAAAGATCCAAACGACAGAAGAATCGATCTTATTCCGAAAAGTCGTGGAAGGAAGCTCGACAGGTGCATGTAATATGCTTCAGAATGAGAAAAATCGAAATAGCTGTAAAGATATCGTCTGGTTCCGTCTCGCGATGGAGGAATATAATACGACTTACTGTAGTAATATCCTCGATTCTGACCAGAAAGAGCTCTGTGAATCGAATCTCCTGAGTTATCAGACAGAACAGATTATGCAGGAAGCACTCGAAACGGATACCATGGATGCATGTGAAAAACTCGATACTCCACGCCGTCTCGTCTGTCGGGAAAATGTCCTCATGCAGAGAGTCCGAACGACACGAGATCCAGCACTCTGTGCTGACTTCACTACCGAGCGACTTCGCGATATTTGTAAAGAAATTACTGTCTACTAAGTATGAACCGTCTGAATGTCTTCCATCTGAGTCTCTTCCTGACGTTTTTCTTCGGGACTCTTTCTTCGGCACATGCGACTATCATGGGGTACATCCCATCCGGGAAAATAGAAATCTTCGGGACAAATACAGCAGTCGACATGAATGTGAAAGCCTTTTTCGCGTCTGATCCGAGTGCGACCGAGACGCCTCCTGTTCTGGATACGGGCACGAGAAAATTATCGGGCGCATTTTACACGAAGAAATATGCCTGGGTAGAATTCTCGACTGGAAGCTACGAGACGCGTATCTCATGTGTCCAGAGTCTCGCACAGTTGACGGGAACGTGTAAGCTTACAGGTACCGGATATAGTCCATATATCGGAGCAGTCGGATTTCAGGATATTATCTACGATCCATCGACTGGGAAACTCGGATGAAACGCACACACCTATTTTCAGGATTTTTCTCTGACTGGGATCATACTTCCCTTGCGTCCAGCTCATTTTATCGGTGAGGATGGTGCGATTTTTGCGCAGATGGGATTTTCATTTCAGATTGCACAGGCGCCACTTTATGGGACGTGAAACTGGAAGCTCCAGCTCTGTCCTCCGTCGGATCCGATATGTACCACTGTCGAAGCGATGAATCCGAATGGGATATGGACGGTCGATATTCCAGAAGAGTGAAACTATTCCTACACGATCACTGACCCACAGGGCAGTATCACGAAGGGAATTTTTGAGGTAAAAGCAGGACCATTCGACGAGAATAAGACGATCTATAGTGGAAATCTGCTCGAAGGTGGTGGCGTCTCTTTCTTGCAGGCGAATGGGACAGATCTATACACGCTCGAGATTTCTTTTTTTGATAAAAATGGAAATCCGGCATCGCTCTCAGGAATGACCTTCTATGCGCAACTTGAAGGGGAAAATGCGTATGTCGGAGTCGCGAAGAATCAGCTCAAAAATACGGATATTCCATGAATTTCGAATACCACATACTCCTACAATCCAGCGATTCCAGACTCAGCTCTCAGAGTGACGAGCTCGCTTCCATGACTTATGCAGTATACGATTCCGCTCTCACCTGGAGCATACACGATCACGAATAATAGTAGTAACACCGTCACACTTTCTTTTGCATCGACTGCTCCTTCCGAGACACTCCACTGGAAAAAACTCGGATACACGATGGGAAACATCTCGAAAGATCTCCTGAGTTCTGGAATCTATAAAGATGGATATCTTGTATTTAAGCCACTTGTGACAGTAAGTACACCAGCTCCGAGTCCGCTCATCGAGTGAGTTCTCGATGTACGCAGTACCGTGAGTAATGCTTCACCAGGAGCGATGGATATCCGAACAATTCTTGGATTTTCGATTAATACGAATACACCGAACTATTATAAGAATTTTACTTCATGAGATCCGATCATCTGTAGCCAAGAACGTGCGAGTGTCCTCTCGCCTGGAGCCGATGAATGTCGCTTCACTCGTATCGGATGAATCCTGAATCCATCCATCGTCGCCGTGCCAAACACAGGAAGCTTTAACTATACATGGTCTGGAACGCTGAGTGGAAAAACGACCAATTACACATCTATCATCAGCTATACACTCACCGATGGGACGGGACCGATCGTCTACTACGGAGATCACTGGAGTGCGGTCGCACAAGCACCAGAGCCAATCGATCCAGAGAAGCTCATCGTTCTGGGTGGAAATGGCATCGCAATCGGAAATACACCACCTCTCATTTCCCTCTTCCAGAGTATTCATAAAGAAATCGCTGAGATGACACGAAATGGCTTTCCAGTAAATGGAAATAACGCATACATCGGAGAAAATAGCATCGTCGTAAATGGAGGAAGTTTTTCCGATAAGAAAAGTATTATTAGTATCGGAGGCGATATCACGATCACGGAAAATATCTTGAATAGCTCGAATTCGCCATGGGCGATCATCGCACTCCAAGATGCAGATGGAAACGGTGGAAAAATATTTATCGATGGCTCGATCACAGATATCCAGTCGACGCTTGTCGCGGAAAAATGAGTGATCGGTATCGGAAATACTGACCAACAGCTTTACGTGCACGGATCGGTTATTTCGAGAAATACTCTCAGTGGATCCCTCGAAGATCCGAAACGATGTCCATTTTTTATACAGAGCTGTGATGATGCGGAAGCGAAGCGATATGATCTGACGGTGCTCCGTGATGCTTTCGTATCATATGATGCAGACAATCTCGCAGAGAGTCCACTTGCGAGCTCGACATATTCTGGCTCTTCGATCATAATCGAGTATGATCCACGTATCATCCAGGATCCACCTCCAGGCATGTAGAAGTATATCCCAGAAAAAGAGAAAAGTACGATGAAAATTTGCTTTTCTCCTTTTTTCTCTATAATACACACACTTTTTTATAAAAAGATATTATGGCGAAGAAACCTGTTCGTGTCGTAAAACTTCAGCTGAAAGCATGACAAGCAAATCCAGCTCCTCCAGTCGGTACCGCTCTTGGACCTACAGGAATACAGATTGCTGACTTCTGTAAGCAGTTTAATGATAGGACGAAAGATGAGATGGGAAAGATACTTCCTGTCGTGATTAATATCTATGATGATAGAACATTTGATTTCTATACGAAGCAGCCACCTGCTACATGGTTTATTAAGGATGCTCTGAAACTTCAGTCAGGATCGAAGGAATCTCATAAGACAAAGGTGGGACATCTTTCTACTGATGCTCTCAGAAAAATAGCAGAAGCAAAGATGCCAGACCTAAATGCAAATGATACAGAACATGCTATGTCTATACTCGCTGGTTCTGCACGGAGCATGGGAGTGACGACGGATCTCGTGAAATAATCACTCAAGAAAAGAAAAACTCAGGCACACGCTTGAGTTTTTTTGTTTGGGTATTTTCGAGTAAATGGAATGTATACTCTGTGAGCCGAATACATATGCTCTGAAACATGGAAATATCTTCTGTTGTTTTTTACCATCTCACGCGAGTGGGAATTCATCGAAGTCAGAAAAAAACAAAACGTCAGTTTTGCCATTCCTGCGCACGCAGGAATCTATGTCTACAAATGAATTTTTTACGCTCGAATTTCCGTGAAGGAATTCTCTATCAAGCAAGCTGGATTCCAGGATACACCCGGAATGACAGAGGATAAACGGACTCTTTCACAGCGCCAATGATCCAATCCTTAGATTTCCCAAAAATGAAACTTGCTATGACTTTTC
>DINU01000022.1:0-50484 GCA_002426885.1 Patescibacteria group bacterium UBA5532 | reverse complement strand
CTGGTGCCCAGAGCGGGAATCGAACCCGCACATCCGGAGGATAAGAGATTTTGAGTCTCTCGTGTCTACCAATTCCACCATCTGGGCAATACGGAGAGTCTATGGAGAAGCACAAAATATGCAAAATGATTTTTTCTGAATTCGAGTCACATCGAGCAATACGACTACGAAAGGAAGTTCTTAATATCGGCATCGAGTTTTTCCTGGATTTTTTGCTTTTCTGCTTCCTCAAGTTTTCAGACATTTTCCTGGATTTCTCACGCCTGTGCATATGCCGCACGAAGCTTCTGCATCTGGGCTTTTGTAAGCCCCTTCTTTCGATGGTGTCATCAGGATGGCATGAAGTCTCCGTATCACATAGGCAGAAAAAAAGATTTTCTCCATCTTACGAAATAGAGGAGAAAATCAACCCAGAAAATGGGTGAAAAGAAAATATGACTCGGAACTATGAAATATCTTTCATACTCTCGACACCACTCACGATCTCAGAAATCTCTGTCGTGATCCCCGCTTGACGTGTCTTATTATAGACGAGCCTCAGCGCTTCGACTTTCTTATGTGCTGCATCGCTCGCATTTTTCATCGCGATCATACGCGCTGAATACTCACTGACGCGCGCCTCCGAGATCATCTCGCGAAGCATAAAGTTCAGGATCATCGGGATCGTGATATCGACGATCGTCTGGATATTCGGCTCGATCGTATGCTCGTGTGAGTCAGTGAAATGTACAGGGGTATGATCGATATCAGTAAAAAACGCATCGATATCACCTGGAAGAATCGGAAGAAATGTACGAGCAACTGACTGATACGCGATAACGGAAATGTAGTGATTATAGATGAATGTAATTTTCGAGTATTTTCCGGTCTTCCATTCCGAAAGAAGAAAAGTCGTCAGCCGATGACTCGCCTCATCTGTGAAGGGATCTTTTACCTCTTCTGAGAAGTCAGCGACGAGTGTCTGTCCGGTACGAAGGACGAAATCTCGTGCATGTTTCCCGATCGTGACATACTCATAGTATCCAGTGTAGGGATCGTCATTATCATCTTCCACGTATTCGACGACCTTCTTATAGAGGGTCGCATTATAGCTTCCACAGAGTCACTTCTCAGATGCAACGAGGACGATCAGCTCCTTCTCGACATCTGGCATAGTCGAGTACTGTGCAAATGCCTCTTCATTATATCGGGCTGCCGCGAGAATCTCGAGAGCCGCAAGAGAAAAAGGACGAATCCCTCGAACTGCTTCTTGTGCCTTCTTCATTTTTACAGTATAAATCAGCTCCATCGCTTTTGTGATTTTTCGAGTATTTGAGACAGATTTTATGCGGGCTTTTATCTCTTTGGAAGACATAGCGGAAAGAATTATGAATGAGTATTTTTCTCGAAAAGTGTCACGAAATTATCGAGGAATTGTATCAGTGCCTGTTTTGTCTCATCGACAAAATCTCCTGTCGTTCGGATGGTGTTCAGGATTTGTCCTTCTCTTTCGAGAGAAACATAGAGGTCTTTTTCGAACTTTTGGACTTCATCGACTGCGATACCATCGAGATATCCGTTCGACGCTGCGAAGATAATCGTAACTTGTTTTTCGAATGGAATCGGAGAGTAGATTCCCTGTTTCAAGACTTCTATCATTCTTTTTCCTCGTTCGAGCTGTTGCTTCGTGTCGGCATCGAGATCAGAAGCAAACTGAGAAAATGCCTCCAGCTCACGATATTGTGCAAGTGTTAATTTCAGGCTTCCAGCATTTTTCTTCATCGCTTTTGTCTGAGCGGATCATCCGACACGTGAGACAGAGAACCCGACGTTAATCGCAGGCTTGACTCAGGCATTGAAGAGTCCTGACTCCAGAAATATCTGACCATCCGTGATCGAGATGACATTCGTCGGGATGTAGGAAGAAATATCTCCTCACTGCGTCTCGATAATCGGAAGTGCCGTCATCGATCCAGCTCCAAGTGCGTCATTGAGTTTTGCAGAGCGCTCGAGAAGACGAGAGTGGAGATAGAAAACATCTCCTGGATACGCTTCACGTCCTGGTGGTCGGCGGAGAAGGAGGCTCATCTCGCGATATGCATTTGCGTGTTTTGTCAGATCGTCGTAGATAATCAGCGCATGCTGTCCATTCATCATAAAATATTCCCCGATAGCACATCCTGCATACGGTGCGAGCCACTGCATCGCTGCAGGAGATGATGCTCCCGCACTGACGATCGTCGTATATTCCATCGCTCCGAGTTTTTTCAGCTCCTCTGCGAGTGCGACGATCTTCGAATCCTTCTGACCGATCGCGACATAGATACACTGGACTCCGCTTCATTTCTGATTCAAGATCGTGTCGATCGCGATCTGAGTCTTCCCCGTCTGACGATCTCCGATGATGAGCTCTCGCTGTCAGCGTCCGATCGGTACGAGTGCATCGATCGCTTTGATACCAGTCGAGAGTGGCTCATGGACTCACTTACGACTCATGACTCCAGTCGCGACTCGCTCGACAGGATATGATTCGGTCGACTTTATCGGACCGAGTCCATCGAGTGGCTCTCAGAGAGCATTGACGACTCTTCCGAGTAGTCCTGATCCGACAGGAACTTCGAGGATTTTTCCAGTCGCTGTCACGACCATCCCTTCTTGGACGGTGTCGAACTGTGTCAGGACGACGACTCATACTGAGTATTCTTCGAGGTTCAGAGCGATTCACTTCGCACCCGATGCGAACTCGACGACTTCATTATATGCGATACGAGAAAGCCCCGTCACGCGCGCGATTCCATCACCGAGATATACGACGGTTCCTGCATTTACACGCTCAGGAGTCGTATCGACCTTTGCGATTTCTTGTTCGAGGTTTTTGATAAGTGTGTCGACGATCGTCGCAGAAGAATGAGGAGACATAAAAGGAAGAAAAAAACGAAAACGAGAAGGATTATACGAGAAAACAAATTTTTTCAATGGGGAGTCATGCGAAGAAGAAAAAAAGTATTGACATAAACATAATAATATTTATAGAATATTTCTTCGTTCGGCGTATTGTGGGAAAGGTACGATTATGCCAGAAATATGTATTTTCCTTTGATTTCCTCATCAGGAAAACACGAATCGAGAAAATCAGCATACTGAAAAAGTGTCATATTTTCTTATGTAAAAATGTCTCGTGGAAGCACAAACACTCTTTTTTTCTGAAAACGAAATTTTACTCTTTCCATTTCTAGATTTTTTTATATAATCGCGTCCGTTTTATCCTTTATACTTTTTTATGGTTGGGAATTTTTCCAAGATTTGGAACACAGACAGTATCCGAAAAAAGATCCTCGTAACCCTCGGAATCGTCGTCGTATACAAGCTTCTCGCATCGATTCCAGTCCCGGGGACGAATATCGCTCTCCTCGAGTCTTTCGCGCAGACACTCCATAATAATACAGGTCTCGCATTCTTCGGTGCACTTATGGGTGGTGGACTCGAGAATTTCTCGATCATCCTCATGGGACTCGCGCCATATATCAATGCAACGATCATCCTCCAGCTTCTTTCGGTTATCGTCCCATCACTCGAATCTCTGAAGAAAGAAGGAGAACAAGGACAAAAAAAGATAAATAACTATGCGCGATATCTGACCGTTCCGCTCGCTCTCGCACAGAGTTATGGAATGATCCTCCTCTTGAATACGCTCATCGGCGGGACGAGTGGCGCGCCGATCCTCGATACTTCGAACTTTATGGGAGTCGTCCTTCCTGCGATGCTCGTCATCACTGGTGGAACGATGGTACTCCTCTGGCTCGGTGATCTCATCACAGAGAGTGGACTCGGAAATGGAACGTCGATTATTATCTTTGCTGGTGTGCTTGCTGGTGTACCACGGACGATCCTCTCGTATTTCTCGACAGAAAACTATGGACTTCTTCTCCTCCTTACACTCGCGACTGTCGCAGTCATCTACGTCATCATCCGCTTTACAGAATGATATAGAAAAGTCCCGCTCATATACACACGCACCGGACGTGAAGAGCGATCTCATTTCCCGATTCGCATCAATCAAGCGGGAATGGTGCCGATCATCTTCGCTGTCTCTCTCGTGACATTCCCTTCTATTATAGGACAGATTCTAGAACAGCAATGATCTGGTACACTCGCGAATATCGGAGAATGGCTCGTCACATATATGTCGATGAATAATCCGAGCTGGCTCTATATTCTGATCTATTTCCTCCTTGTTCTCGGCTTTTCTTTTTTCTACGTATCGATCACCTTCAATACGGAGGAAGTCGCAGAAAGTATCCAGAAAAGAGGTGGATATATTCCAGGGATCCGACCTGGAAAAGAAACAGCAGAATACCTCCAGAAGACTTCTGATCATCTGAATCTCTTCGGTGGGACCTTCCTTGCGGTAATCGCCGTCTTCCCATATGTGATAACGAAACTGAACATGATCTATAATTTTTTCCCGACTTCTGGAAGCGGACATATCGACTTCCTGATCTCTGGATCTGGTCTGATTATCGTCGTCTGAGTGATCCTCGATATTCTCCGCCGAATTGATACGGATATGAAGAGCTACGATTATAAAAAATTCTATTAATTGTCCGTTACACTATCGTCATGAAAATAGTCGTCTGGGATACAGAAACGACAGGACTTCCTGTAAATGGATGAACCCTCGAACAGCAACCATATATTATTCAGTTTGCTGGGATCCTTGGGAATATCGATAAAAACGGGAAGTTTACCGAGGAAATGAGAAAAAATATTCTCGTAAAACCACCGATTTCGATCCCCTTTTCTTCTTCGCAAGTCCACGGGATCTATGATCGTGATGTCGCTGAGAAGCCAGCTATTTCTGAGGAAATCGATACAATTATCCGATTTCTGAACTCGGCTGAGATGGTCGTCGGTCATAATATCGAGTACGATGAGCAGGTCCTCCGCTATGAGCTGGAGCGTCTCGGGAAAAAAGGTGAATATACTCCACTCGGCAGTATCTGTACGATGCGAAGTGCGACGGAGTATTGTAAGCTTCCGGGGCGAGGTTTTGCATACAAGCCACCGAAACTCGCTGAGCTCCATCGATTTCTTTTCGATGAGTGGTTCGAGGGGGCACATGACGCGATGATCGATGTCGAGGCGACACTCCGATCTTTTACCGAACTTGTAAAGAAAAAAGTTGTCCCGATCGAAGAAAGTGATATTATGCGGTTGTTTTAGTTTTTACTCCCGAGGCATCTATTTATTTTTTTACTTTACTATTATGAAAACTCTCACCACTCCTGACACTTTCCCGGAAGATATACCCCTATCCCCAAAGGTAGCTCATGAAGAGGGGTTAAAAATGGTCAAACCTGAAGATGACGCATCTTATAAAGCTCTCGCAAGGAAAATAAATGAAATCATGAGTCGAGGTGGACCATCTTCCGACTAGTGTGTGAAGTCAAGATAAGACCTCTTCAGTCTCTCGCGTAAATCTGGGAATTTATTCTGAAGGAATCTGAATGATATAGAGTGTTTTGTGTTTCTCAAGAAATTTTTCTCTTTTGTGAGTATACGAAAAACAATCGGCATTATCGGTCCCATCGCGAGCGGAAAAGATACCGTCGCGGATTATCTGAAGAAAAAATACCGAATTCCGACATTTCAGGTCAGCGATGTCCTGAAGGAACTCGCAAAGGAAGCAGGAATCGAAGTCTCAAGAGAAAAACTCATACAATATTCTCGAACATTAAGGAAAGAACACGGTGATGATTTTTTGGTAAGGAAGATTCTAGAAGAGCACTGCGACACTATCATGGCAATCATCGGCATAAGACAATTGGGGCAAATCGGATGTTTACGAAGAAATACTTCCTGTATTCTTGTCGGAATAGATGCGAATCAAAAAATAAGATTTCAGAGAATGCAAGCGAGGGGAAAAAGAGGAGATCCCACGACTTGGGAAGGTTTTTTATGAATTGAAAGAGAAGATAATAATTCATGTGTACAAAGAGTCTCAGACTGTATGAATCAGGTACAATATCGAATCGAAAATACTGGCACACACGAAGAACTATACCAGAAAGTAGATGCAATCTTATGGGGAGACACTATCACGGCCGATCGTTAAACCCTTCCCTCAAGTAAATCGTTTTCAAACGCACGAATTCCTTGTACATCCTGAGAATATCCCGCAATATCAGGGAAATCGAGATTTTGGACTTTTTGCATGACCACCTGAATCAAGCGCTTCAGACGTTCGATCTCCCCTTCTTGGATATATTCGCGAATCGTGATGAATTCACCAAGTTTCTCATCATACTCGACGAAAAAGAGCTCGAATTCTCGCACGGGAAATGCGGAGAATCGCGGAGAAAGAGAGAAAAGAAGCGCATAAAATACGAGCTGAAGCTTGTATTTCCATTTTTTTATCTTCTCATACTTCGTCCCGGAGTCAGAAAAATCACGGAATCATGAGCCGGTCTTATAGTCTGTGACGCGGATTCGACCATCACCAATAATCTCGATACGATCGATCTTCCCGGTCAGACGAATATCATCGAGAAATACTCCGCCACCAACATTCCGAAAATCGAACTCCGTCTGAATCTCTCCATAATCCCTCCGGATCAGCTCGCTGTAGAGCAACTCTATCTTATCTTTTCCTCGTGCGGTCATGTCGAAGTATGATTGTGTCGGCGGAAATCCTTCTCGCTCCATAGTGGTCAGAAAACTCGAGAAGAGGATTTCTTTCTCGAATTTCCCAGAGCGTTTTCACTCAGAGAAAAAATTCTCAAGCGCCGAATGAATCGCCGTTCCATAGACAGCCGGAAGAGCTTTTGCTTGCGGGAAACGCAGGATCGTGTTCGCGAGAAATCGCGATGGTCCACCCGACGACACATCGAGAAAGTTCTGGAGTGCGCTCGCATTCATCACGAATTGTTTTTCGATCCGATCACGGAGGAAGTCCTTTTCTTCATGCTCATATGGTCCGAGAAAAATATCATGCGATTCTTCCTGAAGGACGGAAAGAATTCCGACATTTTCAGCCTTCGTATCCTCAAAAGACTGAATAAAAGGTGTCAGGATCGAAAGCGGAGAATCCGCTTTTCCGTCGATATTCGTGATCGCATATGTCGCTGTGAGTGTATCCTTCGCCCGCGTCCACACGGTGTACATGAGTCGACGAATGTCTTCATCATCATCAGAATCAGGAAGAAGTGGGAGATTTTTCGGAAAAAGATTCGTCGTATTTTTCCCACGTTTATACTGTCATTCCGTTCCTCCGATCGCATACACATGCGCAAATTCGAGCCCTTTTGCCTTATGTGCCGTGATGAGATTAACACTCGTCTTCTCATTTCCGATCGACTCATGGACAGTGATCGTAATATTATACCGATCGACCAGTGTCATGAACTCGACAAAGTCAGAAGTCATGAGAATCCCCTTTCGTTTCCGGAATGTACGAATCCGCTCGATAAAAGTCCGCATGCTCTCGAGATGATAGAGAAGTTCGCTCGTATGATCGGTATCAGAGAAGAAATACGTATATAAAGGAGAGGTAAAAGTCTCCCGCTCGCCATGAAGTGGGATCTGAGTCTGTTGTATCTCTGGATCCTCATCATAATCAGAAGGAATCACGAGAGCATTCGCCCCCGAGAGGACATCGATGATATCCTCGAGTCGCTTCGTCTCGAGCGTGAGTGAGAGCTCCATAAAGAAATGGGCAATTCGCCGAATCCGCGTATCAGGATGCCCCGCAAGCACCTCGATCCAGTTTTTTTTCTCTTCTTTCCGTGCATGATGGATATCTCGTGCGATATTCCAGAGGACAAGTCGATGAATCTTCCACATCGGATGGGAGAGAATACGTACGAGAAGTGACTCATCCTGAAATGTCGTCAGAGAAGCCACGAGACGAAGCATGTCAATCAGAAGGCTGACAGATTCTGTCTCGAAGATAGAGATGTCCTTCGAGAGGACGATCGGAATCTTCTCAGAAAGAAGAGCCTTTCCAGTACGTTCGAGCATGTTATTTTTCTTCGTGATGACGGCGATCGAGCTCGGATCGACTCAGCTCTGGATCTTCTTGCTGATATCCTGTACGACCCATGCGATTTCCTCGACCTCAGATGCAAATCGTCGATATGCGATATCTCCTCATATTCCACGTGCAGAAAGGAAAGATTTCGTAACTCATGGAAATATTTCACTTAAATCGTACAGAGATCAAACCATAAGTGTACGTGATGACTCTATAATCTCCTGAAATGAACGGTAATTGGTATCGAGAATAATCAGCTGTGTCTGTCTCCATCGATCATGAAATTCTCGGATATTCCGTGTATTCGCTCACTGAAACTTAAATATAGACTGATCATCATCTCCGACCGCGAATACATTCGCACTTTCAGAATGAACTGAGAGAATATCAGTAACGAGACGAAGCTGAGCATCGTTCGTATCCTGGTATTCATCGATCATAATCCACTGATACTGCTCCGCGAGATTCGCTCGGATATCAGGGTGTTCTTCGATCAAGAGAATCGACTGGAGAATCATATCAGAAAAGTCGATAAAACCTCGTTCCTTCAGAATCGTCTCATACTGTTCATAGATACCCGCAAGCGAGGTGTATTTCTCGATTCTCCGGGATTCCTTCAAGACAAAGTCTCCATGCATGTCCTTCTCGAGCCATGCACTCTTCCATGCAGTAAGAGGCTTTGTATCGTATTCGTTCTCGAGTGCATTCAGGACTGTGTCTAACTCGCGGAGGAAGATGGCTCAGAAACTTTCCACCAGTCCATGTTTTTCTTGAAAATTGTACAGATATTGAACCATATCTGTACAGAATTGCGAAAAGAGTCGTACTTTCTCTGCTTTTTCTTCTTTCTTCTGTCAGAGTGAAAATATATTTCCTATTTTCTCAGTGATCCCAGGAGCGATCAGTGTATAGATCTTCGCATTCTCATCGATAATATCCCGATATTCACGCGGGGTGATCCCGGCCTTTTTCAGGGCCTCTATCGCACTCTGAATATCACGCCATGTCCCCCCTCCTTTCCAGGGATCATCCCATGGAAGTGCGTCCTGTAACTGAGAAAAAATATTCGAGAGCTCGATATCATCGATCGCAACAAGCTCGTCAGCATGCGATATTCGATACCGATATCGATTCAGGATTTCACTTCCGAAGCTATGAAATGTGTGGATATTCACAGCATATGCCTCCTGTCAGATGATCGATGCAAGGCGCTCTCGCATATTCTTCGCAGCTTTGTCGGTAAATGTCAGACAAAGGATGTTCGCTGGACTCGCATCGGTCAACTTCAGGATATTCGCAGTTCGCATCGAGAGAAGCTCGGTTTTTCCGCTTCATGGACCTGCAATAACCAGAACCGGTCCATAAATCGTATCGACCGCTTCTTTCTGCTTTGCATTCAGTTTTTCGTACCGTTCAGTAAAAGACGCCATAGAAAAGAAAATATACACCGATTATATGAAAAGACGACTTTTTCGGAAACAAAAGTGTGCAATATCCCGTTGTATGCCTGTAACCTGCGTATAAAAAAACTTTCCCTTTACATTTCTTACTTTTTTCATACAATATGCATGTTTTCTCTTCATAAACGCTGAAGAAGAAGATGTGAAAGCGGGAAATCGCACTTTTGGATCGAGAGAATATTTCTCAAATATTTCGCTTATACGTCTGACAGAAGACCTTCACTTGGTGAAGATTTATTTTTATTATATTGTATAGTACATATGCTTTTTTCTGAATTCTGACTTCGACCAGAGATCCTCTCTTCTCTCGAAGCACTCGGGTATACCGAGCCTACTCCCGTGCAGGAAGCCGTGATCCCACAGGCACTCGCGGAAAAAAATCTGATCGTCCAGTCACAAACTGGAAGTGGAAAAACCGCTTCTTTTGTCATCCCGGTCTTGAATCTCATCGATACAAATCTGCGAAAACCTCAGGGTCTCATCCTCTCTCCGACGCGAGAACTCGCAATCCAGTCAAAAGAAGAGGTCTGGAATCTATCGAAATGAATCCGCATGCGCTCGATGTCGCTCTCATGAGGCTCGAATATCCGACGCCAACGCGATGAGCTCGCATCTGGACCGCAGGTCATCATGAGTACGCCGGGTCGCCTGATCGATCTGATCGAGCGAAAATGGATCGATCTTTCCGCTATAAAAATACTCGTGATCGATGAGGTCGATCTGATGATGGATATGGGATTTATCGAGGCCGTCGAAATGATCTGGAAGTCACTCCCAAATCTGAAACAAATCATGACATTTTCTGCGACATATTCCCCTCAGATTATGCGAATTATCTCGGAAAATATCGGAACAAACTATGAATCGATTCAGATTCATAAGACTGTCACCGTCGAGACGATCGAGCATTCATTCGTGCGAGTTCCACGTATGGATAAGTATCCAATGCTTCGGAAGATTGTCACAGAAAATCCTGAAAGCCGAATTATTGTCTTTACGAAGATGAAAAGCGAGACGGAAGAGCTTTTTCGCTATCTCGAAAGAGACGGGATAAAAAGCGCGTACCTTCATGGAGACCTCTTCCAGCGCGATCGTATCCGCACTCTTCGCGACTATAAGGAAGGACGAATCCGGATTTTTATCGCGACGGATATCGCAGCTCGTGGACTGAATATGAATAATATCGATCTCGTAGTGAACTATCATGTTCCTCTTGATCCAGAGTCATACATTCACCGAATCGGACGGACATGACGCGCAGGAGCGAATGGAAAAGCGATTATGTTCGTGTCGTCTGATGAGTCGCGCCAGCTCGAGCGAGTCGAGCGAGTGAATCGCATCGAGATCGAAGAAATTGATCAGGATGGAAATCCTATTCCTCGTGCGCCAAAAACTTTTTCTCAGAAACGCCGAGGAAATGGTGGTGCTCCGCGAAGAAGCTATCACGGATCAAGAGATGGCGGAGGACGAGAAAATGGACCACGAGAAAATAGATGACCCGGTGGGTACGCTCCGCGACATTCATCGCCTTCGCAGTATCCACAACAGCGTCGTGACGCACGACCAGAAAAACGAAGTTATCGTGAGTATCAGTGACCTTCGTCTCATTCTGATGAGAAAATTATCCCCTTCTCTCAGACAGAAAAACCACAGAAACAGGGTTCATACTATTCACAGGATACATGGGGACGAAAATCGCGTCATCCTCGAGAATCACGAAAGCCATCATAGTATCGAGTGTGCGAAAAAATGCGGAAAGGAAAATTTGATTTTTTGATTTTTGTTTTTATAATCCTTCGGCGTCTTGCAGAAAGGCGCTGAGAGAAATACTCTCACTCTTGCTTTCGTACTTGGCGATTGCGTTTTAACCCCCTATTTTATGAAAACTGGTATTCATCCTCCCTATAAGCAGGTTACTGTCATATGTTCATGTGGTAACACCTTCCAGACTGGAAGCACTGTCAAAGAAGACGAGATCCGTGTGGAAACATGCTCGGCATGTCACCCATTTTACACTGGAAAGAAGGTCATCCTGAAGACAAGCTCAGTCGACAAGTTCTACGCTCGATCAAAAAAGACAGAAGACCTCCAGAAATCGAACTAAATCGAATCATCGAAAAAATCACCCAGAATTCTGGGTGATTTTTTTTTGCTTGCACTCCTCATCTGAACAGAAATACCCTGACACATGAGTAAATCCAGGTATGAAGCGGAAAACAAGTCGAGGGATTTTCATGGTCTCGTCCGAGAAAGAGTCCATTTTCAGAGCGAATTGCAAGACACATCTCGGAATCGTGTTCTTCAGGTAAAAGGTTATAAAAGTCTGAATTTTCGTTTTTATAACACGTATAAAAAATGAATACATCAATCAGAAATTCAGAAAACCATTTTTTTATTTGACTTCTCGACTGAAAAATATACAGTGTACTAGTATATTAATACACTATATGGAAGAATTTATCGATATCATCCTCAGAAATCCGAGTAAAGAATCCCTCAGAACGCTTCTTGCCTGACTCATGACTCCGCAGGAACTGGAGACTCTCGGGGAGCGGATTCGGATACTTCAGCGACTGAAGCGAGGTGAATCTCAGCGGAAAATAGCAGACGATCTCGCAGTATCGATCGCGACAGTAACCCGAGGGAATCGTGTCCTTCGGTATGACCATCCAGAAATTATTCACTTTCTCTAGCATGACACCCGTATCACGTATACATCTTTGGTGGAATCTATATCATTGGCGATAGAGACATTTTTTATGTGTCTTGGAAAATCGCCAGTTTGGCGGTTTTTTATTATTTTTTCTCTTATTATGAATATTCATCAAAAACCAGAGTTGTATTCAGATAATGTAATCATAGCACAAAACGTTACATATCCATTCCCAGGATCTTGAGTCTCAAATAATTCACAATTTGTCGTCCTTACTACCACCAAATGACAATCTATACAACGGGGGTCCTAGCAGAAACAAGCTGGAGACGTCTCATCGCACAGAAATTTGGCGATACCATAAAAACAATTGGTTATCCATCAGACAGAATCCGAGATAAGATTCTCTCAAGTAACGAAGTCTCAGAGTGGATAAAAGAACGGGTACGAGCAACTTTTATAAAAAAATAAATTTACGATTCATTTCTTCTCTCATAAATTTTTTATTACTTTTAATTTTTACAATTATGGAAACTCCAAATCAAACAACCCAACCCAATGAACTCGAAACAATACGCCAACAGTGCAGGAATGCTTTGGACACAATGCCACCATCAAATGCACAAAAAATCATTGTTGTATACGCGAACAGGGTGTGAAGTCTGTCTATACAAGTCCCACTTGACAGGGTGGATAATCTTCCTCCAGGGTGAATATATTTTAATTGAATAAACTAAAACCTATGTCACTCAAAGATGTAATCATAAACGAAACGGGGCGATTCTGAGAATTTTGATGAGCATATATTCCTGAGCTTCTTTTTCCTGTGATGAAAGATATACAGGAGGCGTTTTTTACTATAAAAAAAGATAAAAAGTTTCTGGAAGATCTCCATGCACTCTATAAAAATTATATCGGAAGACCCTCTCCTTTGGTGTATGCAGAGAATTTATCACGGAAAATATGAGGTGCTCAAATATACCTGAAAAATGAATGAGTCAATCATACCTGAGCCCATAAAATCAATCATTGTGTATGACAAGCCTTGATAGCAAAGTATTTATGAAAAAAAAGAATAATAGCAGAAACATGAGCGTGACAACATGGACTGGCAACAGCAAGTATATGTGCAAAGCTTTGACTCGAATGTATCATATACATGGGGAAAAAAGATTACGAAAGACAGAAGCCAAATGTGATATATATGGAACTCGCGTGAGCGACGGTGATACCAGTCTTGGATGGATCACAAACATTACGCGATGCGGTGAATGCTGCATTGAAGGATTTACTCAATAATAGTGAAACAAGCTATTACCTCCTCGGAACGGCGTGTTGACCAAATCCGTATCCAAGTATGAATGTATTTTTTCAGAAGATTATATGAGAAGAGGTGAGAAAACAGAGCTTTCAGCTCAATATTTCTCCAGATTATCTGGTCGCCTGTGTATGATGAGGAAGCAATTCTCTCGGGTTATTCTATGAATTTCTGGATGATCCAGATGTAAAAATGATAGGCGTGGAAGCCTGAGGAAAAGGAATAAAATCATGAAAACATGCGGTGCGTTTTGCCCAAAAAGAGGTGGGATATGTAGAATGATATAAGTCATATTTTCTTCAGGATGAGAAATGACAAATACAAGATACATATTCTATTTCTGCAGGACTCGATTATTCATGAGTGAGTCCGCAAATTAGCTATCTTGAGAATATCTGAAGACTGGAAATGAGCTTTGCAACCGATGAAGAAGCTCTCCATGCTGTAAAAACATGCATGATGTCCGAGGGAATACTTCCCGCTCTTGAATCAGCACATGGCTTGGCACATGTGTTAAAATTGGCAAAAACCCTACCAAAAGAAAAAGTAATTATCTGTAACATTTCATGAAGATGAGAGAAAGATTTATTTATTACTGCTCCAAATTTCAGTACTGAATTTATAGATTTTATAAAAGAATATGCTCAGAAATATGACTAAAAAAATCATGACCCATATGGTCTGTGGATATCCAAATATGGAAGAAAGCTACAATATATACCGAACTTTATCGAAGTATTCAACGTATATCGAAGTCCAATTTCCTTTTTCAGATCCTATTGCAGATGGGCCTATAATATCTCAAGCAAATCGAGAGGCGCTTCATAATGGAACAGATACATGAAAATGTTTTGATTTTCTAGAAGCCATACATGCATGAAATACATCACAATCAAAAACCATAATTATGACATATTATCATATTGTTCATTTTTATGGGGTGGAAAAATTTATCGAAAGGGCATCGAATATTGGTATATTTTGAGTTATTATTCCCGATATTCCTTTTGATAGTGAGGAAGGAAAAGTGCTTATTGAATTATGTAAAGATTCCAATATTAATTTTATACCTGTTGTTTCTTCAAATATTTCCGAGGAGCGACTCATGCTCCTTGCGAATAGTATATCCACGAGTTTAGTATATGCCGTGAGCCAAAATATGACCACTTGAAATGATTTACATTTATCAGAGAAATTTCCAGCCTATATCAAACGTGTAAGGAGTTTATTTCATGATTCTAAAATTGCTGTATGATTTGGAATAAAAACGGAAAAAGATATAGAAAATGTGTTGCAAGAAGCTGACATAGCAGTTTTGGGGAGTATTCTTTTAAAAATATATAATACATCACAAACTAAAGGACTCGATGCATTTCTAAAAAATCTCTTTCAGAATAAATTTGACAAATAGAAAATTATTTATATATTCCTGAAAATTGAATACCACTAAACTCCATTTTTCTATGTCTCTTTCTCTTCGTTTTCTCTCAGCTGTATCAGTCTGACTCGGTATCTTCCTCTTCTCTTCTGAGGCATTCGCTGCCCCTGGAAGCATCGCATATGCACAGGTTTCTTGTTCTGGTGAAGCAATCATCCGGACGACTGTCGGACAATTCGAGAAGGTTCAGGTCGAGCCGAATCTTCCAGGATGTATCGGATCTGGGACGACTACGACACAGACAGTGACTCAGCCTGCTGTCGTCGACTATACGACGCCTCTCACGACGACTTCTCACGAGACGATCGTCACTCCGACACCGGTAACGACGACTTTGACATCCACACAGACGATCATTCCGACTTCATACACGACTCGTGAGTCGACAGGAGTGCTGCTCGATCTGACATCGGCTGACATAGGAAATTACCGGACTGACGAGCTCAAAGATCAGGGTGTCCGTTATGCAAATCCTGTCTATAGCGTCAGAATGCGAGAACAAGCAAGTACAACAAGTGATACAGAGGCATATCTTCTGAAGAATGACGCGGTCGTCGTAGAAGACACTATCGGAGCATGGTCGAAAGCACAAGGAGCAGAAATCCAGGTAACTGATACGGTGGAAAATACCACCATCGCAGACACGACGGGTCGTGCTGATGGATACATCGTTTCGCGATGGCTTCGAGAGCCGACCCAGAGTGATCTCGTACGGATTGGACAGGCCGATCCTGTCTACTGGAGCGATATCGCACACGTACAGGTTTCTCATCTGGTAAATGTCCGTGCCGAAGCATCAGCAACGTCCAAAATCGTCACTTCCCTCACAAATGGTACAAAAGTCTATATCGTCTCGACTGTGAATAACTGGTCTGAGGTCATAAGTGAAGACCGAAGTCTCCATGGATATATCCGATCCGATTTTCTCGTGGTGGAAAAATATCAGCGAGTTGATCCTGCTCCCCTCCTTCGATAATTTCTCGGAAATCGAAAACTCCAAGCAATTGGAGTTTTTATTGTGGGAGAAATCTCTGAGTTGAAGAGAAGAATAAGAAATGGATTGTTATTTCTGCGAGAGCGAGAACACTCGCACATGAAACAAGAACTCAAATTTCTGGGAAAGAATCGAATATAGTATCACTTGATCGCGAATCAAAAATTTACAAGGAAAACGTCTTCAGAAAAGCGATTTCTTCCGAAATATCCGTATGAAATCTGAGCTCATGCAGGCGATCGATCGGGAAGAAATGCGCCCCCGCTCATTCCATATCACGGAAACTATCGAATCCATCTGCTATGTGAACAAGAAAAAGATATCGATGATATTCAATACCAAAAGTAGGTAATATATGAACTACTTCTCATCATTCTATGATTTTCCACTCCGAAATATCAATACTTAATTCTTCTTTCATTTCTCGAAACAATGCTTGTTCCGGGGTTTCATTGTCTTCTATTCAACCTCAGAAGAAGGACCAATCCTCTCAATATTTTGCAATACCCTTTCTATCTTGAATTAATAGGCATCAGTCTTTTACAAGTAATGCACAGGAAACTTTTTTAATCTTAAGCATAATCTATATTATTACTAATATTTGTAGATTATACGATTATATGAAAATTGCAAAGAGCTTAAATGGGTGTTGTTGGTTATATTTTTATTTAGCGGAGTTTCCTTCTCTGCCTATGTAATCTCTTAAATTGTTAGGGAACACTCTATTCAGACAGGCAATTCAAGCACTCTCAGACGATATACGAACTCTCATAAATTAACCATCCTTGAACTCTCGGTAAACAATAAAAAAGAGCTTACGGTAAAGCTCTTTGATTGATTGTGAGAAATTTTTTATGAGAATCTTTTTATAATTTTTTCAGTAACAACATCCTAAACCACCCTGAACTGAGTATCTTGTAACCAACCCGATGTGGTTTCCTCAACACCTTCCTGATCTGATATTCCTGGTATATCCCAAACAATACGGTACAAAGGATAATTTTTATACAATCCTGTCATCATTATATCAACCACTTTTCCCTGCACGTCCATCGTAAGCAGTCTTCCTGCTGTTATCTCCTTCCTAGGAGCTACCCTAGTACCAATTGCGAGCACCCCCCCCCTGCTTTTCAATACTCTTTTCCATATCCATAAATTAAATAATTATAAACTTTATCTCTGATACGACGGAAACACTCAGATTCAAGTCCTCAGTATGATTCATTTTCACCTTTTTCTTCAAATGCCTGTTATATAGAGCTGGTGCCCAAAGAGGGACTTGAACCCTCACGCCTTGCGGCACCGGCTTCTAAGACCGGAGTGTCTACCATTCCACCATCTGGGCTCTCTACATAAAAAATATGGTGGGCCGGGTAGGGATCGAACCTACGAAGCCGAAGCAAAGGATTTACAGTCCTCCCCATTTGACCACTCTGGAACCGACCCATATTGTTTTTCGCGTGTAGAGAAAAAAATGGAGCCACCTGAGAGACTCGAACTCTCGACCGTCGGTTTACAAAACCGATGCTCTACCAACTGAGCTAAGGTGGCGTAAAGTGCGTGCATTCTAGAGAAATCGATTGTAATGTCAATCTTTTTTTCTATAATTACCGAGGTTTTTTTCACATGATTACACTCATTACTGTCGCGGATTCGTGGCAACACTTCCGGCATCCTATAGAAGAATATCAGAAGCGTCTGGGAAAGTCGATCCGCCACATCCAGATCACACCAGAACGGCTCTCCGCGACACATACGGCGCAAGTGATCCATCGTGAGACAGAACGGATTATAAAAACACTCGAGAAAATGAAGTGAGGGACGATCATTCTCTGTGATGAGCACGGAAAAACCTACACAACACTGAAACTTCATACATTTATCATGCAGAAGATCCAGCTCTGAGAGCTCATCTTTATCATCTGAGGAAGTTATGGGGTCGATATCAATCTCCTGAAGCCATACATACACGATACGATGCGTATTTCTGATTTTACACTTCCTCATGGACTTGCCTTTCTGACACTTCTGGAGCAGATATACCGCGTCACGATGATAGAAAAATGAAGTCATTACCATCATGAATAATGTACATTTATAGAACCATAAAAGTACATATTCATAATTCCCTCTTTTCTCTGAGAAAATATATACCTTTTTGCTTTAAAATAAAGGACTCTAAATCGCTCCTTCTATTTCTTGTATTCTGACATGAAATATTCTATAATCAAAAAGTCTTCCGACTATGGGTATAGCGGAAGACCTGGATTGGGTGTGTCTATGTACTCACTGTGGAATAAGCAATAGAAGCATTCCGGGAGACATAGACATCGGGTGTGTGCCACTCAGACACAATCCGTGGAAGGATACCTGACCCACCTTCCGAAATTTGGTAAGCCCAAAATTTTCTCGCAAAGGCTTTTTTGCGAGGGACCAAACACAAGTGATATGTATTGGTATATCAACTCTGCTTGGTCCCCCAGATTGTTTTTTTTATGACTCTTTGTATGTGTATACTTTCGGTATCGGTATGATATGAAGAGTATGTGTTTTGAAGAGGAGGCGGAATATTCTCTGAGGGAGAGAAAAACCATCAGTGGGTCGGGATTTTAAGGTGTCCTTCTTTTCAGAAGACACAGGTATTATATGCTACTTTTTATTTTCATGCGAAAGTATAAGTATTGCTATTTCTATATATTTACTCATTATTAGTATATAATTACCTACTTTCATCTTAATAAAAGGAAGATTCGAAATTATATAAAATGTTCATTTATAAAACTATAAATATACATTTTTAGAGTTTATGAATAGTATTTTTGATCACAATCTTCTGATATAGAAAGGAAAACATTGGGAATATTCCTGAATTTTCCCACACAAAAAATATCTCTCGTCTTGCGAGAGAATTCTATACCACTATATATAGTGCTTGGAGATATACTGTATTTCGGTATTATATAGAAGTATTCCTTGATAATTCCTTTATAGATCAGGAATATCTCTTCTATGGAGTAGTAAAAATGCAAAGACGGATGATGCTGTCTCAGTTCTGAGAATTCTTTCTCAAAAATGTACAAATATAAAACCTCTTTCTTGCATGATCTCTATTTCTCGTGGACTCCATCATCATTCTGGTCAGACAAAGAAGGTATAATCCTGTAATAATGTTCATTTATTGGATGATTTCTGTACATTTGTATGGAGAACGAACGGTGGATATGTAAAATCTTCTCTATAATCTATACCCTCTACGAACTCTATTTCCGGTAAAAAAGCTCCTCCACACTGCTCAAGTGCTTCTCGTGCGATCGTACGAAAGCGCTCTTCTTTTGCGAGAGAAATATGAAGTTTCTGAGAGAAGTCGGATCGGAAAAAGGTAAAATGTCGTATTCCGACCTCGACTCACTTTTCTATGATATATTCGATCTTCTCATATTTATTCGGAATTGCCTGGTAAAGATGAATATTATGTTCATTTATGGTTCTATTTTTGTACGTTTCTACTCATCGAAGTATAATACTCTTCTTATCTATACGCTGTATCTCATAGATATTTTCCCATCCATCTCAGGAAAAAAGGATAATCTTCTCTCCTATTTTTGCACGCATAACTCGCCCGATCTGATGTAGGAGTGTATCTTCTGTGATCTCCATATCAGGCGTCAGAAGTCGTGGATAGTAGAATCGTTGCATGGGAGAGAATTATCGTCCTTTTTCGACACGTGTTTTCATGTACTCCCAGACTTTATCACCCAGTCCATCTCGCTCAAGTGCATATGCGATCGTCGCCTGAATAAAGCCAAGTTTATCGCCTGTATCATATCGCTCTCCTTCTATCTCGACTCCATAGATCGGCGCATGATCGACCATACGCGCGAATGCATCTGCAAGCCGAATCTCCCCATCTTTACTCGCGCCTTTTGCTTGTGCTTCAAAGTACTCGAATACTTCGGGCGTAATAACATATTTCCCGATCACCCCGAGACGTGATGCTGTCTCAGTGGGTTTCGGTTTCTCGAGAAATCGAAGCATACGATGAAATTTTCCTTCTGAAAATTTTGACTCAAAAATACCATATGAAGATACTCGCTCATCAGCAATCTTCTCGAGTGCGATAATCGGCGTCTGATAGTATTCATATGCCTTCACGAGTTGGTCCGCTCACGATCGCTCCCCGAGAATCAGATCATCCCCAAAAAGTACGAGGCATGGCTCATCCCCGATCAGTGGTCGTGCACGCAGAAGTGCATCCCCGTCTCATTGTGGGATCGGCTGACGTACATAGGCGATCCGAGCGAGATGTGATATTTTCTCGACTTCTTCGAGTTCTTTCATTTTTCATTTCTCGACGAGCGTCTTCTCGAGCTCGAAGGACATGTCGAAATGATCTTCGATCGAGCGCTTTCCCCGACCTGTCACGATGATGATGTCCGTGATGCCAGCAGAAACCGCCTCCTCGACGAGATACTGGATGACAGGCTTATCCACGACGGGAAGCATCTCCTTCGGCTGGGCCTTGGTCGCTGGGAGAAATCGCGTCCCGAACCCCGCTGCTGGGATAATACATTTTGTGATCTTTTTCATAATGGGAAAATATGCCTCCATTGTATAGAAAGTTTTTGAGTTTCAAGGTTTTCTTTTCTATTTGCAGGAACGGCGTGACGAAGTTATATTGCAGAAAGAATACAAAAAAGGAGATGGAGCTAAAAATACCAAGAAATTATACATTACTCCTATAAGAAAGAGTTATATTTTTCTGAAGAAAAAAAGAAAATCCCAGCCTCTTTCCCTTGACTTTCCCTCATGAAGAGAGATACTCGATCATATTTTTTCTCTATGGATTGACAGTTCCGCCTTCATGCCCCGTATGTTCCGATGGGTGACCAGCCAGATGCGATCCGGAAGCTCACAGACTCACTCAGACAATGACATGATTTTCAGACACTTCTCGGAGTCACCGGCTCTGGAAAGACTTTTACCATGGCAAATATCATATCCGAGCTTCAGCGCCCTGCTCTCGTCATCGCGCATAATAAGACACTTGCGGCGCAACTTGCTCAGGAATTCAAGGAATTTTTTCCTGATAATGCAGTCCACTACTTCGTCTCGTATTATGACTACTATCAGCCGGAGGCATTCGTCGTCAAGACAGGCTCGTACATAGAAAAGGAAGCGACGATCAATGAAGAAATCGATCGCCTGCGCCACGCCGCGACCGAATCCCTCATGACGCGAAACGATGTCATCATCGTCGCATCAGTATCGTGTATTTATGGAATTGGAAGCGCAGAAGACTATTCTTCACAGACTTTTACCCTCAAACACGGGGAAAAATATGTGCTCGAAGATATTCTCGATATGCTTGTAAAAATGCAATTTCAACGTGCGACTGCTGACTTTCGACATGGAATGTTTCGAGTGATCGGTGATACACTCGAGGTCTGGCCTGCGAGTCTCGAAGAAGTCGTGACATTCGAGTTTTTCGATGATGAACTCGAGCGAATTACGCGACATGTCCCGATCACGTACGAGTCTGAAGGTGAGCTCTCAGAATACACGATTTTTCCAGCAAAACATTTTGTCACACCAAAATCCGTGATCGATGCTACTATCCCATCTATTCGTGAAGAACTCGATCAGCGGATCGCTTTTTTTCAGGAGCAAGGGAAACTCCTCGAAGCAGAACGTATCAAGCTCCGCGTCGAATACGATCTCGAGATGCTTCAGGAAGTCGGATTTGTGAATGGAATCGAGAATTATTCGATGTATCTTTCTGGACGAAAGCTCGGAGATGCTCCGTCGACACTCCTCGAATTTTTTCCCAGAGATTATCTTACGTTTATCGATGAATCGCATATCACGATCCCGCAGATCGGTGGGATGTACGCGGGCGATCGAGCGAGAAAAATGAATCTCGTGGAGTACGGTTTTCGGCTCCCCTCTGCACTCGAGAATCGCCCACTCCAGTTCGATGAATTCGAGAAAAAGATCGGACAAACGGTCTTCATCTCAGCAACCCCTGGAAATTATGAAAAAGAGCACGAAAAACTCCGCGTCGAGCAAGTCATCCGTCCGACCGGACTGATCGATCCGATCGTCGCGATAGAAGACATGGAAGGAATGGTCGACTCTCTCATGCGAGAGATTTCCGCGACAAATGCCCGGTGAGAGCGTTCGCTCATCACGACCCTCACGAAGAAATCATCGGAGGATCTCTCGCTCTATCTCGCCGAGAATGGTATCAAGGTAAGATATCTACACTCGGAGATCGAGACGGTCGAACGCCTCGAGATTCTCCGAGAGTATCGTCTCGGTACGATCGATGTCATCGTCGGGGTAAATCTCCTGCGTGAATGACTGGATCTTCCTGAGACGTCATTTATCGGGATTCTCGATGCAGAAAAAGTCGGTTTTCTCAGGAGTAAAACTTCGCTCCTGCAGATCATCGGTCGTGCAGCGCGAAATGTAAACGGACATGTCATCATGTATTCTCATCAGAGTCGGATCTCCGGTGCGATGCAGGATGCGATCGATGAGACAGAACATCGTCGTGCTATCCAGATCGCCTATAACACGGAGCATGGTATCACTCCTCGGACGATCATCTCTGCAGTGAAGGATCTCGCAGGCGGAATGGGAAAGAAAAAAACCTCAGAACAAAAAAATCTCTCAGGAAAAGATCGAGATCGGTATATAAAAAGGCTCGAGCTCGAGATGGATGTCGCATCGACCAATCTTGATTTTGAACGTGCAGCCGAAATCCGAGACGAGCTCCTGAGTCTTCGGAAGGGGAAATAGTACCTCGTGCGTTACGTTATCTTCAGAGAAATACGGAGAGTGCCCCTCGAATCTTCCCCATCACACCCCTGGAAGCATATCATCACACCGCATGTTCCATATCTGCCTCATAGGCAAATTGTAACACCTCTTTCTTTTTTATCCCTATGGATGCTACCACATTCGTCATAGTAAAGCTTTTTTCATGATTTAATAGTCGTTGAAGTGTTATAATTCTTTCTGATACATCTCCTCGCTGACTTCATAGTCATTCTGTATCCTTTATTTTCTCATATCGAGCAATTTCTTCACTACAATAGAAATGAATATAATTTTTCAATGTAAAGAAGATTTCTTTAAAAACACCATAAAATTCCTTCTTGGAAAAAATATCAGAAAAATAGTAAATTTTATCTTTTGTTGGTGGTGCATCCCAGATCATGTTAAAATCATACATAATTCATTCATGACTAATGTTATGGGAGGTACCTCGATCAAAATCGTCCACCAGAAATTGGTACAATAATCGAAAAAAAAACTTTATTTCAAATGGAACATTTTGATAAAATCCACTGATTTCTTTTCAGGAAATATTTCACTCAACATCTACAGAAACATACACATTTTCTCAACTTTCGTTCATGAGACGTATAGCTCGTGTCATGGGGAAAAACGGGGCAAAAATTCTATTTATTAGCAATTGTGCTTCATGAGAAGCAATTTCTCCGGTGTTTGTATCAAAAAAGGTTTGCTCTCATACATTTATTGGCTTTCACCACTCCCTGTGGTGGTTAATATTTTCGTGAATCCTTTTATCAAGAAGTGAAAAAGGGGTTCACTTTGGTATAGCTTCGGGAATATACACATTTCATTCGGTAATTATATCTTTGTATTCTCATAAAATGCGAAGTTTTTCATGGGATGGTTTCACATACTGAAATTCTCACATCTGAAGATATTTCTCATTCTTTACATAACAATTTGCAAGGAGGAGTGATTTTCTTTTTTCCTTCTCTGTGGTGTGTCCACAGATAATCTTCACAATGTGTAAATCTGCAAATAGAACCACATTTCTGAGTTCTATCAAATCCTGTATATTGAAGGAGTTTTCTTGTAAATACGCTATTATTTGGGTTTTCCCAAGAAATAGGATATTACCCAGCAAAACTTGGTCACTTTCAGATTGTGAGGCATAGCTTGCCTGTTGAGGAGCTCATGGTGGGTTTCTTTGCTCGGATGAAGAGTAAGTCATGAATTTAAAAAAACAACACAACAATATCATAAAGAGCCCAACTAGTCAAGTAATATCATCTTGGTGGAGTAAGAAATTCTCCTTTTGCAAAAATCCAGAATATCAATACTATACGACAATAGTATTTTTTAGTCTCTGGACTGTATGATTCTTGACGGATATAAGGTCGCATCGCATGTACTCGAAGAAATCCGAGAAAATATCACACACGTGGATACACCGCCTTTCCTCGTCGTCGTGCTCGTCGGGGAAAATCCTGCGAGTCTCGCGTACATCCGCATGAAGGAAAAGCGCGCGAAAGAAGTCGGGATGAATTTTTCGGTACATCGTTTTCCAGTCAGTGTGACTCAGGCGAAGATCGAGGAAGAAATCCGAGCACTTTCTCGTGATCCAAAAATCCATGGGATCATCATCCAAGCACCTCTTCCAGATCATCTCGACCGGTATGCGATCACCGAGTGTATCGATCCGATAAAGGATGTCGACGGATTCACGAAGACGCAGATCGGGAATATGTTCCTCGCACACGATGGACTCTGGAGCTGTACTCCGAAAGGAATCATGACACTGATGCATTTTTATGACATAGACGTGAGAGGGAAAAAAATCGCTGTTATCGGACGATCCAATATCGTCGGAAAACCAATGGCGCTCATGCTGATAAATGCGGGCGCAACGGTAATCGCCTGTAATTCTCACACGAAAAATCTGAAAGAAATCACACGCAGTGCAGATATCATCATCATCGCGGTCGGAAAGCCGAAGTTCCTGACAAAAGATATGGTCACCGAAGCGTCGATCATTATCGATGTCGGATCGACTTTTGTCGAGTGAAAGGCGTACGGCGATGCAGATTTTGAGAATCTGAAAGATTTTGTAGCGAGCATTTCCCCGTCACCCTGAGGGGTCGGACCGATGACGGTCGCGACGCTCATCGCGAATACGTGGTATGCATATGAAAATCAGAAAAAAATGGAATAGTAATTTTTATCCCTAATTTTCCTCCTATGTGTGGTATTTTCTGATATCTTGGTCGCGCATGACATGCGAGCGAGGCCATAGTCGAATGACTCCAGAGACTCGAGTATCGTGGGTATGACAGTGCTGGCATGTGCATCGTCAATCATGAGAAAAAAATCGAGACGATTAAATCCGTCGGGAAAGTCTCGAATCTGAAAGTGAAGTCAGAATCATACGACCTTTCATCCTATCACGTCGGGATCGGACACACACGCTGGGCGACGCATGGCGGAGTCACCGAGGGAAATTGTCATCCACATCTTTCGCAGAGTGGACGTTTTGCGGTCGTACATAACGGGATTATCGAGAACTATCGCGAGCTTCGCGATGAACTGAAGGAAAAATGATATTCATTTTACTCTGAGACAGACACGGAGATCGTCGCGAAACTCTTCGAAGATGTCTATATCGACACTCCATCAGGATGATGAAATCCACATCTGATCGCACTCGAGAAGATTATCGAACGCATGGAAGGTGCATATGGACTCGTCTTTCTCGATCGAGATCATCCAGATATGATTTTCGGGACAAAAAAGTGAAGTCCGATGGTGATCGGATTCGGAAAAGAAAATACAGAATCCGCAAGTGAGCGCTTTATCTCGTCGGATTATCAGTCACTTATCGGTCTGATCGATCGATATATTTTCCTGGAAGATGGCGATATTTTTTATGTGACACCTGAAAATTATACGATTCTGTCAGGAAAAGAGCCGATTTATCGCGTCATTCAGCATGTCGATGAAGATGAAAAAGCATCTGAACTGGGCCTCTATCCGCATTTTATGCTGAAGGAAATCTGGGAACAACCGCAAG
The DNA here is from genome assembly GCA_002426885.1 of Patescibacteria group bacterium UBA5532. Classification (GTDB taxonomy): domain Bacteria; phylum Patescibacteriota; class Gracilibacteria; order BD1-5; family UBA2023; genus UBA5532. The sequence continues at coordinate 24,742 of DINU01000022.1, read as the reverse complement.
TACTCGAGGATGTCTTTCGTGGGCGGATAAATTTTTACTCAAACGAACTTCACTCTGATACACTCGAGGACCTCTCGAAGCAATGAATCGAGAAAATCGTCGTCGTCGCACCAGGAACAGCATATATCGCGTGAGTCCTCGGAAAACATTATCTCGAGGAGCTTGCCGGAATTCCGACGGAAGTCGTGATCTCCGCAGAATTCAAGTATCAGCGAAAATTTATCAATCCAACGACACTCTTCATCTTCGTATCACAGTCATGAGAGACAGCAGACACCGTCGACTCACTCAAGATCGTGAAAGAACAGTGAGGAAATGTCTTCGGAATCGTAAATGTCTCCGGATCATCGATCGCACGAATCGCTGGGAGAGGGCTCTTTACGCGCGCTGGTGCGGAGATCGGAGTCGCCTCGACCAAGGCATTCACTGGGATGATCGCCTGTTTCCTCTTTCTCGCGCTCTATCTCGGGAAGAAGCGAGGACTCGACTATGGGCTCTATCGAGAGATTCTCGATGGACTTCGCGTCCTTCCAGAGAGGATATTCGATATATTGGAAAATGCCGAATCGATCAAGACTATCGCTCAGAAATACGCACACTATACAGACTTTTTCTACCTCGGACGAGAAGCAGAACTCGCGATCGCACTCGAAGGATCACTGAAATTAAAAGAACTCTCGTATATCCACTCAGAGGCATATCCAGCATGAGAACTGAAACATGGACCGATCGCGCTGATCGATGAGAATTTCCCGACAGTCCTCGTAAATGGTGGTGGACCACTTGTCTCGAAGAATAACTCTTCTGTACAAGAAATCCAAGCTCGTGGAGGAAAAGTGATCGGTATTATCGCAGAAAATGACGTATCAAAATCGCTCTATACAGACGTTATCTCATTTCATTCGCTCCATCCTCTCCTGAATCCTTTCCTTGAGGTCGTGATACTCCAGCTCTTCGCATACTACATCGCGTGCGATCTCGGAAGAGATATCGATAAACCGCGAAATCTCGCGAAAAGTGTCACAGTCGAGTAAAGTGTGAAAGAATGGTGAATATATTTGCTTTTTTTTCGAACTCTTATATACTCGCTATACTTTATTTCTCCTCTGAAGCAACTCGCTGACGAGGCACTCCTTCTGGTCAAAGGGGCGGTGACTACAGGATAAAGCTTTAATACAAAAAAGGTCTTTGCAACGGAAGACCTTTTTTGTTTCTTGTCCCATTCACATATGCATATTCCCGCATTTCTTCTTCTCTGTCTCTTCGCATTCTGACTCGCGTGCACACGCGTCATCTTCGGATATTCTTCGGAACTTTTTCCGCTGATCTGGAATCTCGTTCTCGCGATGATGCCCTTCTTTTTCGCATTCTGATTCGTGACGATACGATCATCCCTGCGATGGATTTTCTTTCCACTCTGGATACTTTTCTTACCGAATAGCTTCTATATCGTGACGGATTTTATCCATCTTTATGATGATACACGTCTGATCTACTTCGATATTATTTTTATCCTGACATGTACGATCGCTGGGATCGTCACAGGATTCGCATCGATCGACCTGATTCGACGGTATTTTCATGGGAAAAAACGTGTATTCCTCGGATGGAGTATCGTCATTTTCTCGATTTTCCTCTCGACATTCGGAGTCTATATCGGACGGTTTTTTCGCTTTAACTCGTGGGATATTTTTACCGATCCACTCCATGTCATCTGGGAAATTATGGAAAGCATCGCGACAAACGGCATGGCAGTCACGATTCATAGTGAATCTCGCCTTTTTGAAAGTGAGCGTTTTTCGGTCGGAGTAATGGGAATGTGGCAATTTATTCTGCTATATGGCAGTTTCTTCTTGCTCCTCTACCTTTTTATCTATGCAGTAAAAAAAGAAAAAGGGCTTCTGTAAAACCGAATTCCTGCATCAATGATTCTGAAAGTTGCATTTGGTGGTAGATTGTACGTGGAAAGATTTGACTCTCGTGTTTCTCTAGTATACTTTCCTCATGTATACACTTGTCGCACACCCGCGTTTCTCGGATGTGATCAGCGAAATGGCTCGAGAAAATCCTGAGAAATACACACTCGGAAATATCGACTATAATCACTTTCCTGATCATACTCCGAATCTTTCTTTTCCTGATGTAAAAGAGCAGATCGAGCATCGGCACATCGTCTATCTCGGAGATTTTTCGAATATAGCTGAGCTCTTTGATCAGTATAATCTCCTCTTTAATCTGGTAAAAAACTCAGCGCTGAGTCTCACGATTTTTATGCCATTTTTCCCAGTCGGGACATCAGAGCGTGTCGAGCAGAAGTGACTCACGGAATCGGCACATTCTTTTGCGCATCTTTTTTCGAGTCTTCCTTCTGGACTGGCGCAGAAAAATATACTCCATATTTTCGATATTCATGCACTTGTCGAGCAGTCACTTTTTGACCCAGAAAAAATACACGTCGAGCTCCACACGACGACTGGGCTGGCGCCGATACTTCCAGGAGAGAAAATCGTATTTCCAGATGATGGCGCTGCGAAGCGATTTCGGTACACGCTCGAGCATATCCCTGAGTCCGAGCGCATAATCTGCTCGAAAGTCCGGAAAGGAAAAGAAAAAATCGTCACGATCACCGAGGGAAATCCTGAAGGAAGTGATGTGATGATTATCGATGATCTGATCCAATCAGGCGGGACGATCCGAGAAACAGCGAAAGTGCTCCGAGCGCACGGCGCGAAGCGCGTGCGCGTATTCGTTCCGCATGGGGTTTTTCCTCGAGAAGAATACGCGACCCTCGCCGAAGGAGTCGATGAGCTCATCGTCACGGATTCGATCCCGAGTAATATCGAGCGTGCGAGAAAAGTCGAGAATATGATCGTCCTGTCGATCCGCCCACTCCTCGAAAAAATTCTCCCATAAATTTCTCCACTGTATGTCTCATACGATTCAGATCGATACCTTCAAGCATCTCACATTTTTCTCAGATGCACGTACATCACAGAAAGATGCGATCGAGCAGTTTCTCAAGTCGGGAGTGGAAGAGTGCCTTGCAGATGCGCTCCACACACCGACCTATATCGTCCTCTGAGGAGATGGTCTCTTTGTCGAGATTGCAAAAAAAGCACACCACGATCAGATTCCGATTCTCGGCGTAAACTTCGGAACGAAAGGATTTCTCTTGCATGATCGAGCAGTTTTCGAGCGTAAAACAGTTTTTTCTTTTTCAGAACGCGCCTATCCTATCTTGCATATTCTCTGTGAAATCGGTGAAGAACGCATCGAGTGATACGCTTTTAATGAGGTATTTCTCGTTCGGTCAGGCGATGCACAGGCGATCGATCTTTTTTTTGCGCATGAAGAAAAATACTTCAATTATCGTGGTGATGGCATCATGATATCGACTCCGACGGGATCGACAGGCTGGAGTCGAAGCTATGGATGAGTGATTCTTCCGCATGAGGCGAATCTGAACGTCATCATGCCGGTCGGAGGAATCACACCAGATACGTTCTCGGCGACGGTCTTCCCAGATTCTGGAACGATCCATATCCAATATAAAGCAGATCGAGAGAACTCGATCGATCTTCTCATCGATAATACTCGAATGCTTCATGCGGAAAATCGTCCTTTTTTTCTCACGATCACACGCGCGTCCGAGAATGTCACACTCCTCATAGAAGACTCATACACATCGAAATGGGATGGAAAAATATATGAGGAGCAGGGCATGTCTCTCGAGAAGATATAATTATGAACCGAGATACGAAGCTGAGAAATCTATCACAGATCTATTATTCCCCTCTGAAACAGAAATCCATACTCGTGAACCAGCAAAAAGTCGAATTTCCATGAAGGAATTTTACACCAAGAAAATATATGGATTCTGAGATAAACTGGAATGATGGAGGTGAGAATATTGACATGAATAGGAATGTATTACACACAAGGATGAGGCAAGCATTACCTCGCGAAAGCAGGAATCCATACTGACGACACGAAGCACAGAACGGAATTCTCGCAAAAAATCAAAGACAAGAATCGAAAACAAAGCGAAGTGTACTACTGATGCGAGCAGACAGGAATCCTTGCCGATGAGCCGAATTTTCGCTATTTTCTCGAAAAAAAGCAAAAAGTGTGAGTAAAAGAATTCTGTGTAAAGAATCCAATGAAAATCGAGAATTTTTTGAATTCTTCAGTAAAAACCGCTATACTCGTCTCAGGTATTTTACATTTCTATGTCACCGATCCCATCAAATACGTTTTTCGATATCAATCATTTTCCACGCGACTGGGGAATGATCGTCCTTCCGATCTCGATGAGTCGCATCTCCAATCTCCAGTCTCCAGAGAAATATATGGAGTATCTCGCGTTTTTCTCTGAGAAAATGCTCGAGAATACGGTCGGCGTAAATTTTCTCTATTCTGAGGGATTGTATATGAACTTCGGAGAGAATGTGTCGGAAGAAAAAAATCATCTCGCTCAGAATGCTCTCTCTCATAAGTGAGGCATTCTGAAGATAAAAGAGAAAAAACATGCACAATTTCAGGTCGATTCTGCCTTTCATTTCGATTCTTGGTTTCAGATGTATCTCGCGTATGGCGCTTTTTTCTCAGATTTTACGAAAGTGAAAATGATCTTCAAGGAGGATCCAGTCTTTCAGAAATATGTCCAGATGGACGCGGAAGAAGCAGGAAAAGAATACACTGAACAGCAGATTCATTTTTATCTCGAAGAACATCTCGTCGGATATCTGCTCCTTCATAGAAAAATGCACCTCGAAAATATGTTTCTGCTCGAGCGGGAGGAGTGGGTGCTTTTTGCATATACGTGAGATCCTCCGCGTGGGCTCATCTATCTCTGTCAGCTGGATCCATTCGAACTCGGATCTGACACCAATCCATATAAAGGAATGTATAATCTTCTCTCTCGGAAGTTCGTCGACTTTGCGAATGTCGAGCTCGAGACATGGACTGGAAGTGGGGCAAGTTCCTAGGGGAGTTTCTGAAAAACAAAAAGAACACCGTATCGTGGTGTTCTTTTTTATATGGGAAAATCTACCCAACGATCTTCTCGAGTCCGATCCGACCTTTTTCGGCGTCTATGTTATAGACACGTACTTTCACGATTTCTCCGACTTTCGCGACATCATTGACATTCGCGACTCGCTCGCGGAGGCCGAACTTCGAGATATGAATCATCCCTTCTTTTCCGCGTCAGATCTCGACGATCGCTCCGACAGTGTCGAGGATTTTTATGATTTTTCCTTCATAGACATCTCCGATCTCGACATCTTTTATGATCGCTTGGATAAATTCGATTGCTGCTTTTCCACTCTCTTGTGTCTTCGCAGTGACCGTACATTTTCCATCGTCTGCGAGATTCACTTCGACGCCAAATTGTTTCTCGATTCCCTGAATCGTCTCCCCTCATTTTCCGATCACTTCACGCATTTTCACTTCTGGGACCTGCACTGCAAGGAGGAATGGGGCATATGGTGAGAGTTCTTTTCTCGGCTCGGAGAGACATTTTTCCATCTCGCCGAGAATATATTCTGTCGCATCGACCGATCGATCAAATGCCTGTCGAATAATTTCCATAGAAAGTCCGGCGATTTTACAGTCCATCTGAAGTGCTGTGATACCATCATGTGTCCGTGCAACCTTGAAGTCCATATCCCCGAGAAAATCTTCCTGTGCCTGAATGTCAGCGAGAACCTCGAAGTTATCAGCACTTTCGTAGATCATCCCCATCGCGACTCAGGCGACCATTTTTCGGATCGGAACACCAGCATCCATGAGAGAAAGTGTCGATCCGCAGATACTCGCCATCGAGCTCGATCCATTACAGGTCGTCGTCTCAGATACGACACGGATCATGTATGGAAAATCCGTCTCATCCGGAAGGACCGGAACAAGTGCCTTCTCAGCGAGCCGCCCATGACCGACTTCCCGACGACCGACTCCACGAAGCGGCTTCACGTCTCCGACAGAAAACGGTGGGAAATTATAGTGATGGATATATCGTTTTGTCTCCTCTTCGAACATATCATCGATAATCTGTATATCTGCTGGACCACCCAGCGTCGTGATAGAGAGAACCTGCGTCACGCCACGCTCAAAAAGAGCACTTCCATGTACACGCGGAAGAATCGGAGCCGTCGCACGGACAGGACGTACTTCATTCGTTTTTCGTCCATCCAGTCGCACTTTCTTCGAGAGAACCGTATCCCGCATATGATACTTTACCATGTCTTTTACAGACTCAGCGATATCCGCATCAGAATATGGAAAATCTTCTGCTCCTCCCTCGGTTTCTCATGTCCATCGCTCGATCATTTTCGCCTTTGTCGCCTCAAAGAGATCATGAAGCGCATCATGAAACTCGAGTTTTCCGAGTCCATACAGTGCCTGGATCATATCTCCTGTGACGAGCGTATGGACTTCTTCTATCACAGCTGGATCGCGCGTCCCAAGTACGAGAGAAATGGGAGAAAAATCATATGATTTCTTATAGAGTGTGATAAAGTCATTCTGCGCTTCACAGAGCTCTCGGATAATTCCATGCGCGTATTCAAAAGCACGAATCATGAGGTCATTCGAGACTTCTTGTCCCTGTGATTCTACCATCGTGATCGCATCGAGTGTCCCTGCGATCGTGAGATCGAGGTGTGCATTTCGAAGCTCTTCGAACGTCGGATCGAAGGTAAAGTTCCCGTGAGTATCAGAAATAATTCTCGCTCCAGAAACTGGTCCCTCGAATTCTGAGATACCTGCAAGCATGAGTGAGAGCGATGCTCCGGTAATCCCGTAGAATCAGAAATCAGACAGTCCACTCGATGAGAGAATCGTCGAAATAATCTGAATCTCTGTCCGAGTTTCCTTCGGAAACATAGGACGAATGGGACGATCGATGATGCGTGCATTCAGGATCGAGGATTCACTCGGTCGTCATTCGCGCTTCATGAAGCGATTTCCTCCGATTTTCCCGGTCGCATAGTATTTTTCTTGGAATTCCACAGTTAGTGGAAAAAAATCACCATCTCTCTCTCATCCGATCCCGGTCGTCGTCAGGAGAAAATTCCCACTCTCATCAGAGATAACCGCTGCACCATGTGCAAAGAGTGCGAGTCGACCCGACTCGAAGGTGATATTTTTCCCGCCGATAGAATACGTGCGAGTTATCACTGGTCGATCGAGTGCTTCTCGATCTTTCAGGTGTAATAATTTCATAAGTATAAAAAAAGGAAATAAATCGCTTATTTCCCGAAGAACACGTTCCTGATGATGAAAATAACCAAAAACCTGTCCTATGAGAAAAAGCAGAGCAATTATAGAAGAATAGACCGAGAAAGCAAATTCTTATCAGAAAGAGAATATTTTGCGTATGGCGTCATTTTTATATAATTTCTCCATACTATAACCACGTATGAATTTTCCCACACACAGAAAGAAAATATTCCTCGGAACGAAGAATCCTGCGAAACGAGCGTTTTATACGAGTCTCGTCACAGAATACGAGATTCTGACACCGACAGATCTCGAGATCGATCTCGAAGTCGAGGAAAATGATGTTTCTCTTCTCGAGAACTCACAGAAGAAAGCGCTCGAGTGGGCACAGGCATCATGACTTCCGACACTTTCTGAAGATACCGGATTTTTTATCCATGCACTCGGATGAAAGCCATGAGTTTCAGTGAAAACATGGGGATGAGAAGTCCAGGAAATACCTGCAGGAAAGATGCTCGAGTTTGTGAAGGGAAAATGTATGCCACTGGAAGATACGAGTGCGTATTTTCAGACCGTGCTCTCGCTCGGATTTCCCGATGGAACAGTCACATCGATCACCGATACTATCGATGGATACATCGATAAAGATCGATTCGGGAGTATTCCTGCCGATGGATATCCGCTCTCGAGTGTATTTATCGCACTCGGATGATGAGAGAAGAGCTTCGCAGAGAAAACAGTCGAGGAAAGGAAGCAATTACGACAGGACTTTATGGGGAAAATCATCGCACTCCTCCGTGAATACGACGATATTATCGGGTAGGAAAAAAATCGTGTGAGTCTCGAAAAAGCTCATCACACTCCATCGCACATCAGGAATCGATATTCGTGAACGAATCAAAAGCTCGATTTTTCAGGAGATACATGTGTAAAAAGAATACACGTGAATCAATCACGAACGAAAGAAAAAACTCGTGCTTGTGAATATTACACGCGACACACGCCTCGAAATCCTCGAGCGGAATAATATGACTCGGCACCATTATGATAGATGAAAACCGTATCGTAGCGACGATCTCAGAAGATCGCACCACCGAGGGAACGAATCGACTCAGGCGTCGCGATCCAGCTCGACGTCTTCTGATCAAAAGGAGCGAGCATCTGAAGTTCTCGATAGAGATTTTCATCGAGAATTTCGATACCAATTTCTTGTGCCAATCCTATCACACTTCCCTGCGGTTTGGCATTTTTCCGGGAATCCAGCGCTTGCTGATCATAGCAGAGACTCCGCCTTCCGATCGGACTCTCGGCCGAACAGTCACAGAAGAGAACCATTCACTTTTCATCGATACCGATCACGTCAGGCTCTCCACCTGTTTCTTCCATTTTTTCGAGGGTGGAAATCTTATGTGGATTCTGTAAAAGTTTTTCCTGGACTGTTTCCCAGGAAATTGCTGGATGAAGATGAATATTTCGATGGAAACGATCCTGAAGCAGAGCGAGAAAATTTTCAGTTTTATTCATATATTATAAGAGAGGGGTTTCTGTATGCATCTTTCGCACAAAAGGAATTATCTCATCGTCAGGGGCGACGATATTGCGATTTTCTTTTCCACATGTTTCACAGCGCTGGAGGATGATATATCCTTTTTTATTCTGATCCATCCCGACTGGAAGCATGATCCCATGACAGGACGATGCACGATCACCAGGAAAATGTGCATCAACATGGAGCGAAGCGAGACATTTCGGGCAGTGATTTCGTGCTGATCCTGTCGGATGTTTCGCGACATTTTCCCCGCAATTTGTACAGAGAAAAGATTCATTTCGCATGATAAAAGCCATAATCCGAGATTAGCTCGGAGAGAATACGGATTTTTATATCCGTGTCAAACATCAGAATCTCACGACAGGTACTGCTTCCAAGGGAAAATATACGCTACACGAGATTTTCATCGAGAAATGCTTTCAGCGCAGGGATATCTCGAGTATCCATATTATAGTGGAATGTCTGTATTCCTACTGATTGCGAACTTTTTACAGCGTTCTCATTATGCTCGAAAGAGAGGCAATCCGAAGGAGCGAGATGAAAATGCTCGAGCATCATAAGATAATACCTCGGATCCGTCTTCTCTGGATTATGACTGAGCGTAAAGACTTCGTATGGCATCATATCGAGTCCGAACTCTTTCATCTGCGCCTCGTTCGCGCCGGTGAGAATAATTTTTCTATTTGGATATGTCTCGAGCAGAGCATACATTTCCGCGAAAATACCTTCATCTTTTATGACGAAAGTATTGATCGCATCGACGAGAATTGTTTTCATACGTGGGGAAAAATGTCCGCTGAGTATATGTCCTATCTGGGATAAGGCAAATATTTTCTATTTTGTAAAAATATTTTTGACAAAAGGAATTTATTGATTAGGATTTCATTTTTACAAAAAATATGAATACCTTAGAGACGGTAGGTAAAACCTTCAAAATTACAAAAGATAATAATTATAACGAGGATATATGAGGCTCTTTTGATGAATTCTTGGTAGAACTAGAGAGAACGAAAGAAGGTGCAAATGAAACTATTGGCATCTGAATTATAAAATTTCTGAAGAATCACATTTCGGCCGATAAAAACAACATGTCCCTTGCTGAGTTTGCTCTTTTTTATTCAGAAACACTTAATCTACTTTTAGAAAGCCCGAAAGAAAAAATTCCTGAAGAATTACAGAGATTATCGATGACTAATATAGAAAATGTGATGTTTTTTAGAACATTTTTTCTCAGAACTGCACTCTTTTTATTTTCCCATCCCTACAAAAATGCCCCTCAGGTTCTAGAGAAAATAGTTTATATTATGGATAATCTAATGTTTTTTTGACCAATCAATATGATATCCACAAAAGAAAAAGATACTTCTATACGCGTCAAATAATTTCCTGAAGAAAATTTTTTGACATTCTCATACTTCTCTATATACTCATCACACTTTTGAAGTTTCTACCTCAAAGTGACGTTGCCATATAGCTCTCCTCGTGAGACCTATGGGAACCTCTCATTTTAATATTTCTCTCACTTATGTCGTGAATTCTCGGTAAAAAGCTCGAAATGACTCGAGTGATCCATGATGGAAAATACGTCCCAGTTACTCTGGTGAAGGTTCCCACACTTACGGTCGCACAAGTAAAAACGAAGGAAATCGATGGATACGAAGCAATCGTCGTCGAAATGGAAGATGGAAAGAAAAAAACTCTTCGTGAAGTCCCATTTACGGGTGCTATGACTTCCCTCGCAAAGGGAGATACGATTTCACTCGATATCCTCGATGAGGTAAAAGAAGTCGAGATCGTCTCTACTTCGAAGGGAAAAAGTTTTCAGGGTGCGATGAAGCGATGGAATTTTCATGGACTTGGCGCATCACATGGACATAAGTATGTCCGATCGCTTGGTTCTATTGGTACTCGAAAACCTCGTCGTACAAAACCCGGAAAGAAAATGCACGGACACATGGGTCTCGACACGATCACTCGCAAGAATGTCCCTGTTATCCTCGTAAATAAAGAACTCTCAGTTATAGGACTCAAGGGTCCTGTCGCTGGATCTCGCAACTCTCTTATTGAAATCACTTTTTAATTACTGAATTCTCGTATGCAGGTTAATCTCTATGACATAAAGGGGCAAGAAACAGGGAAAATCACCCTCGAAAAGTCTCACTTCGGTGTTACGCCTCATCTCGGTCTGATTCATAGACTTCTTATTCTCCAGCAGGCGAACGGTCGTATCGCGATCGCTCACACAAAAGGACGAAGTGAAATCCGTGGATCGACTCGCAAGCTCTACCGCCAGAAATGAACGGGTCGAGCACGTGTCGGATCGAAAAATTCTCCGACTCGTCGTGGTGGAAGTGTCGCATTCGGACCGAAGAAAGATCAGAATTGGACTATCTCCATGAATAAGAAAGAGCGTCGTCTTGCTCTTCTTTCTCTCCTTTCGACAAAAGCGAGTGAAAAAAGAATAAAGGTTATCGAAGATTTTGGAGATGAAGCAATGAAGACGAAGACAATGTCACATTTCTTTCAAGCGCTGAATACGAAGCGTGCGATCGTGGCGGTCACTCATGAAGAAGGGGCGAAAGTCGCTGGAGTTCGAAATCTTCCGATGGTAAAAGTACTTAATGTCGAATATCTCAATCCTCACGATCTCTTAAAATACGAAGACCTTCTCTTCACGAAAGATTCTCTTGCTCATCTTTATACTCACTTTGCTTAATCCTTATTTATGAACGCACTTACTCAAGTCATCGCACGTTTTGTCTCTACGAACAAGAGTGTTACTGCTGAAATCCGTGGAGTATACACATGTTTCATTCATCCGAGTGCGACAAAGATCGATGTGAAGAATGCATTTTCATCACTCTACGGTGTAGAAGTTACGAAAGTAAATATTGCGAAAACGCGAGAAAAGTTTCATAACACTCGAAAATGAATCCTGATGAAGCGATCGCCTCAGAAGAAAGCGATTGTCACTCTGAAAGCAGGTCAGAAAATCCATGATTTTAGCACCCTTCATAAATAATTTTTTCTCACTCCTCTTATGCCACTGAAGAAATACCATCCCTATACTCCATCACGTCGTACCATGACTGGTCTGACATATGAGGAGCTCACGACGATGAAGCCGTACAAGAAGCTTACTGTAGCTCGCAAGAATCGTGCTGGTCGTAATCATGCAGGTCGTATAAGTGTCCGCCATCAGTGAGGAGGACATAAAAAAATGTACCGAATCGTCGACTTCAAACTCGAGAAAATGGATATTCCAGCAGTGATCGAGACGATCGAGTATGATCCATATCGTTCTGCGTTTATCTGTCTCGTGTGCTATCGTGATGGTGAACGTCGCTATGTTCTCGCTCATAAAGAAGCAAGTGTCGGACAAGAGATTCTTATCTCAGCTGATGCGAAGCCAGTCGCAGGAAATCGACTCGAAATCGGAAATATCCCGACAGGATTCGCAGTCCATAATGTTGAGTTAATTGTCGGACATGGAGCGAAGATCATCCGGTCTGCTGGATCATCTGCTCTCGTCACTTCACAAGAAGGAGAATACACACAGCTGAAGATGCCATCGGGAGAGATTCGACGTGTTCATAAGAAATGTTTTGCGACTATCGGACAGGTATCAAATGAAGACTGGAATCAGATCGTAATCGGAAAAGCATGACGTTCTCGCTGGATGAATAAACGCCCAACGGTCCTCGGATCTTCGATGAACCCTGTCGACCACCCACATGGAGGATGAGAAGGACATCAGTCTATCGGACAGAGAAAATGACCAAAAACTCCAACTGGAAAACTCGCTCGAGGAGTCAAGACACGCAATCGAAAGCATACAAATCGCTGGATTGTCCGCACTCGTGCAGGAAAACTTCTCTGATAATTTTACTCCTTCCTTTTTGTTCTTTTTCGTATGACTCGTAGCCTAAAAAAATGACCATATATCGATCCCCGACTCATGAAAAAAGTCGTGGCAATGAATGAAAGTGGTCGAAAAAATGTTATCAAAACATGGTCTCGTTCTTGCACCGTTCCACCAGAATTTGTCGGACATACTTTCTGAGTTCATAATGGACATCAGCACGTTGCCGTATTCGTGACGGAAGATAAGGTCGGACATAAGCTCGGAGAATTCGCCCACACTCGCAAATTCGTCGCTCATTCAGGAAATAAGTAATCTTTCTAATACTTTCTTATGAAATCGTACATTCAAAATGTTCGCATCTCCCCGAAAAAACTCAATGTAATCGCATTCGCGGTTCGTGGAATGGAAGCGACAAAAGCACTCGATCTCCTTCGATACATGCCAAAAAAATGAGCAGATATCCTCTACAAAGGACTTTCCAGCGCTGTAGCAAATGCCGTACATAACGACTCTCAGGAAGCATCTTCGCTCCTTATCGATTCTATCGTCGTCGGACAAGGTGTCGTATATCGTCGAGGAAACCCGATCTCTCGTGGTCGTTCTCACAGAATCCTAAAGCGAACATCGACTGTTTCTATTACTCTTACTGTCTCTTAATCTTCTCTCTTCTTATGTGACACAAAGTTAGTCCTCTCGCATTTCGTATCGGTTATACAAAATCATGGCGTTCTGTCGGATATTTTGATAAGCGTGCGTACAGACAAAGCGTGGTAAATAATGTTCTCATCCGAAAAGCGATCATGCAAGAGCTCAAATGACTTCCGATCGGGAATTGTTTTATCTCACATACCGATAAAGATACGATTACGATCGCTATCTATACATCGCGTCTCGCTGTTGTCATGGGAAAAAATGATGAGAATATGGAAAAATACCAGCAGAAACTCAGCAAGCTCTTTCCGAACTATACATTTAAGATCGATATTAAGGAGATTAAGAAGCCTGAGCTCTCATCTGCGATTGTCGCAGATTCGATCGCTCGACAGCTCGAGAAGAAGATGCCCTATCGTCGAGTCATTAAGAATTCTATCATGAAAAGTATGGAGAAGGGTGCAGAAGGAATCAAGGTCATCATCTCAGGACGTTTAAATGGTGCGGAAATCGCTCGTTGTGAGACATACAAAGAAGGAAATATCCCAACTCAGACGATCAGATCCGACATAGAATATACAGCAGAAAGAGCAGAGACACTTACTGGAACGGTCGGAGTAAAGGTATGGATTTGTAAGGGTGACATCATGAAGCATCGGAAAAAAGAGGGAAACGAGAAGGGATTATAAACTTTTTCTTGACTTCTCCTTTTATTTATTATAATTCTTAATACTCATCTTATGTTACAGCCGAGTCGTACACGATATCGAAAAACACAACGTGGAGTTTTAAAAGGAATTGCAACTCGTGGTTCGAGTGTCGATTTCTGAGAGTATGCCATCAAGACAGTCGAACCAGGATTTATCACTTCCCGACAGATTGAAGCAGCTCGTAAGACGATCGTTCGTTATCTTCGAAAAGGTGGTCAGCTTTGGATCAGAATTTTCCCAGATCGCCCTTACACACTGCATGCTGCAGAAGCTCCGATGGGAGGTGGAAAAGGATGAGTAGAAATGTACCGAGCCCCGGTAAAACCCGGACGTATTCTCTTTGAATTATCAGGAATATCGCCCGAAGTTGCCAAGGAGGCTTTTACTCTTGCTTCTCATAAACTTCCAGTCAAGACAAAGATCATCCTTAATAGAAATGAATCTTAAATAATTTCTTCCTATGCCAGCAAAGAAAACTACACCCAAGAAAGTCACAAAACAAGAAGTTCATCCTTCTACGATGAATCGTGACGAACTCAGCCAGGAAATCTCCGTTGCAAATCGAGATCTCTTTACACTTCGTATGAAGCACTCGCTCTGAGAACTCAAGCAACCACACCTGATCCGTACAAAACGGAGAGAAATTGCTCGTATGCAAACCTTCCTCTGAAATGATTCTTCTCTTCCTACTGTATAATTTTTTCCTTTATGCGTACTAAAACTGGAACTGTCACAAGTACAAAAATGCAAAAGACAATCGTCGTGACTGTTACCACATACAAGACTCACCCAAAGTATAAAAAACGATATCGCTCTTCATCGAAGTTCTATGCTCACGATGAGAATGGTGTTGCAAAACTCGGTGACACAGTAACAATCACTGAAACTCGTCCCCTCTCGAAAATGAAGCGTTGGATTCTTGATGAATCTTCTATTGTGACTCAGTTATAGTTTACTTTTTTTCTTGACTTTATTATGATCCAGACTGAAAGTCGTCTTGTCATTGCTGATAATACAGGTGCAAAAGAAGCCCTCTGTATCAAGGTACTCGGTGGTTCAAAGCGCCGATATGCATCAGTCGGAGACGTGATCGTTATATCTGTAAAACGTGCCCTTCCAAACGGAAATATTAAGAAAAAAACTGTGTGTAAAGCTGTTGTTATTCGCGTATCGAAAGATGTACGAAGAGAAGATGGAAGCTATGTTCGTTCTGATGATAACGCCTGTGTTATTATCGATGATAAAGGAATTCCCCGCGGAACACGTATCTTTGGTCCCGTATTCCGAGAGCTGAAAGTTCGTGGATACCAGAAAGTCATCTCACTTGCACCTGAAGTCGTATAAACATTTTATTTCTCTCAATCATTCGTTATGAAGATACATACTGGAGATTCCGTCATCGCCATTTCTGGAAAAGATAAATGAAAAACTGGTGAAGTGTTAAAAACTTTCCCAAAGGAATGAAAGATCGTCGTAAAAGGAATCGGAATCGTTACACGACACATGAAGCCACAGGGATGACAGCCGGGACAGATCCTGAAAATGGAGAAACCTATCGATGCTTCCAATGTTATGCTTGTCGACCCAAAGTCAGGAAAACCGACTCGTATAGGATATGCTGTAAAAGATACAAAAAAAGTCAGAATCGCTAAGAATTCAGGTACTCAACTCTAATTTTCTGCTATGTCATTTCGCACACACTACACAAAGACAATCCTTCCAGAAATTCAGAAATCTCTCAAGATTACGAATCCTATGCTCACTCCTCGTATTGAAAAAATCGTTATCAATATGGGAATCGGAACATATGTCGCTTCTGGAAATAAAGATTTCTCTTCTCTGAAGAATGATCTGATGCTCATCACGGGACAACTTCCAAAGATAACATACTCTCGAAAATCCATCTCGAACTTCAAGCTCCGAGAAGGTATGCCTGTCGGTATGATGGTCACACTCCGTGGAGACAGAATGTATGACTTCCTTGAGAAACTGATTTCTATTATTCTTCCTCGTGTTCGTGACTTTCGAGGTATCTCAGGAAGAAGCTTTGATAACGATGGAAATTTTTCATTCGGTGTTCGTGAACATACGATTTTCCCAGAGGTACCACAGACAGATGTCGTGAAGCCTCATGGTCTCCAGATTACTATAAAATTCAAAACTGAAGGAAAAGATCATTCTCGAAAACTTCTTGAATCACTTGGTTTTCCTTTTACTAAATAATTATTTGTTCTGTTTATGGCAAGAATTGCTCTCATAGTGAAATCATCTCGTGCACAGGCTCGCGCTGAACATGCACATGCACATGGAAAAAAAGTAAAGTATCCGACTCGTCTCTATCACCGATGTGCAAAATGCGGAAGAAATCGTGGATACATTCGTCAATTTGATCTCTGTCGTATCTGTATCCGTGAGGGTGCAAATGCAGGTGAACTTCTCGGTGTTAGAAAATCTAGCTGGTAATTCCTTTCAATAGAATTTTATTCTCGTCTTATGATTATCGATCCAATCTCAGATCTTCTCTCTCGAATCCGAAACGGCTATCTTGCTCGTCTTACAAAAATCGAGGTTCCACACTCTCGAATGAAGTGAGAAATCCTTCGTATTCTGAAAAAAAATAACTACATTGTAGACTTTCACGAAGAGAAAGAAACACATACTTTTGTCGTCACGCTGAATAATGTTCGTGAAACAAAATATATTCCTTCTTTTCGCAGAATTAGTCGACCTGGACAACGTATCTATATAAAAAGTTCAGAAATCCGAAAATCTCGGAATGGACTCGGAATATTTATACTGTCGACTCCAAAATGAGTTATCACATGATACGAAGCACATAGCCTCGGTGTAGGAGGAGAAGTCCTCTGTGAAATCTACTAGAATCTTTCATTTTTCTTTATGTCTCGTATTGGTAAACTTCCCATCTCGATCCCTTCTGGTGTTACCGTTGATATTGGCTCTCAGGAGATCAAAGTCACTGGTCCAAAAGGAAAACTTTCTTTTGCGCTTCTTCCATGAGTTCATGTGAAACAGGACGATGCCCTTCTTATCGTCAGTATTGAAGATCCAGAAGTAAAAGAACAACGTGCGTATTGGTGACTTTCTCGAGCACTCCTCCAGAATATGGTAATCGGAGTCTCAGAAGGATATAAGAAATCTCTCGATATCGCCTGAGTCGGATACAAGTTCGACGTCAAAGGTCCTCGACTTCTCGAGCTTTCGATCGGATACTCACATAAAGTCTCGGTAAATGCTCCAGAAGGAATCACGATCGAAGCAGATAAAGATGAAAAAAATCGCATCCACCTCTCTTCGCACGATAAGCAACTCCTCGGATATTTCGCTGCATATATCCGCTCACTGAAAGCTCCAGAACCATACAAGGGGAAATGAATCCGCTACACTGGTGAACATATTCGTCGTAAAGCTGGTAAAACTGCTGGTAAATAATCTTTCTGTATATTTTTCTTTTCTCTTATGCTTACGAAGCAGGCTCATAAAATTAGACGTGCAATCCGAGTTCGTTCTCAGATTCAGGGATCAGCAACTCGCCCTCGCCTCTCTGTTTTCCGATCAAATTCTCATATTTTTGTACAAGCAATCGATGATGTGAATGGTGTCACTCTCGCTTCCGCATCTGATCTCAAGATCCAGAAAGGAACGAAGACAGAAAGAGCTCAGGAGATCGGAAAAGAAATCGCTTCAAAACTTCTGGCAAATGGTGTGCAAACATGTGTATTTGATCGAGGAGGAAACCTCTATCACGGTCGTGTAAAAGCGCTCGCAGATGGTGCACGTGAAGCAGGACTCTCATTCTAATTATTATTTTTCTTACGCTATGAATCCTACAGATCCAACAATGGAAGCAGAAACATCTCCAACCGCAGAAACAGAGGAAATTTCTACTCCACAATGAACAGAAACTTCTGAGAAAACAGAGGAATCTTCAAAGGAGGAAGAAAATCGTCAAAACTGACGGAGAAGAGAATGACGAAATGATCGTAATAAAAGAGGTCCTCGAAAAGAAGAGGAACAGAAAGAATTCGCAGAAGAGCTTCTGGGAGTCGATCGTGTGACTCGTGTAACCGCTGGGGGTCGTCAGCTTCGATTCCGTGCGACAGTCGTCATCGGAAATGGAAAATGAACGGTTGGTCTCGGTATCGGAAAAGCATGAGAAGTACAAGGAGCGATAGAGAAAGCTGTGCATGATGCCAAGAAAAATCTCATAACTTTCCCGATTGTATCTGGAACGATCCCTCATAGTGTCACTGCGAACTACAAATCTTCGGCTCTCTTTATTCATCCAGCTCACCCTGGTACAGGGATCATCGCTGGAGGAGCTGTCCGAAAGATCTTCGCAGTCTCTGGACTGAAAGATATCATCGCAAAACAGCACGGTGCTCCGAACAAGATCACGAATGCTCGTGTAACTCTGACAGCCCTTCAAGCAATTCGTCCACTCTCGATCCAGAATCCATTTCTGAAGAAAAAGACTGAGCAGACCTCTGATCAAAAAATAGCAGACGAAACTCCGAAAGCCGAGAAGAAAGTCACTCCGAAGAAATCGACAAAAACGAAAGAATAATTCTTGTCTCTACTTTTTTTATCCATAGACCATGAAATCCCCTACTCTTACTTCTCTTTCTCCTGACGCAGGCTCACGAAAAAAACGTATTCGTCTCGCTCGTGGACTCGGGTCTGGAAAAGGATGAACCTCTGGAAGAGGAAATAAATGACAAAATGCTCGATCTGGAGCAAAACGATATCCGACTTTTGAATGAGGTCAAACTCCACTTTTCCGACGTATTCCGAAGAAGCGTGGTTTCACGGCTCGCAACCCAAAGATATACACGATTCTGAATCTCACTGATCTTGCAAAACTAGCTGAATCAGGGACGACAACTTTCGATGAGAACTTCTTCGTAGAGCAAGGGATCGCAAAGAAAGATGCATCTATAAAAATCCTCTGAGATGGAACACTTGATGTCGCACTTACGATTTCTGTACACGCTTTTTCTGCATCAGCAAAAGAGAAAATCGAGAAAGCCGGTGGAATGATTACAGCACTCTAATCCCCTATAAAAACGTTTCAAAAAAACCTCAGAACCTGAGGTTTTTCTTTTTTTTCCATTCCTTTCACACATCAAACGATCTCACCATCCCTCACTTCAAATACATGTTCAGAAAGTGAAAGGAATTTCAAGAGAGGGTGAAATCATCGTTTGTCTCAAGAGGGCAGAAATCCATGCCCACAACGAGTTAAAGACTGAATTCCAGAATAAACCCGAAAGAAAGTGACACAGTCAAATCTTCGCAAAAGGGCGACTTCCCTTCCATCGAGGAAAAATGTCTCCAGGAAAGAATTATAAGATTCCTACGATTTTCAGATCGGTGTCAGAAAATGTATAGAGTTTTGCAGGACGTTTTGAATTCGAAGTATCATATTCCGCAAGCTCATCGAGCAGTCCGAGTGAAAATATCTTCTTGCGAAAGTTACGCTTATCAAACGATCGTTCAAATATAATTTCATACATATTTTGCAGTTCACGAAGAGTAAATTTCTCTGGTAATATACTTTTTACGACATTTGTATATTCCATTTTCCATTTCAATCGCTGATACGCGTACTGAATAATTTTTGCATGATCGTAGGCGACGGTCTTTTCTGATACTGTATGAAATGGCATGAGACTCACCCGCGTCAGATCCATCTCCGAGAGAAACTGAAGCGACGATACGAGTGTATAGTAGACACACGATATCACATCCCCGCGATCATCACGTCCATGATCAGAAAAAGTATACAACTGTTCTTTGTAGACTTTTTCGATGTTCGTATCGCGTTTCAAGATACGATCCGCCGCCTCTTCGAGTGTCTCTCCTCGACCGATAATTCATCATGGAAGCGTGAGTTTTCCTTGTGTCCATTCATTTCTCCCTGGGACTAGTACGACACAGAGCTGATCTTTATAAATAGTAAAAAGTACAATATCTACAGCAAGCACTGGAATCGAGAGATGAAAAATATTATCGGTATATTCGGGAAGAAGCGTAGACATAAAGGAAAACGAAGAGTATTTCAATTATATAAGAAATGTATAAAATACAATCTTATTCTGCACGATAGAGTCCTCGAGAAAAAATATAGTCCAGCACTTTCCTGTGTACTTCACTCTGAAGCAGTGTAATAGATCATTTTCCATCCAGAACTGATTGAATCTTTTTTCGGATCGACGTACTCGAGGATGTGCACGGAGAACAGTCGAGGACTTCATAATTCACGACTTCCCCCTCAGGAATCGGATATCCTGGCCGAAGAAAAAATATCTTCGGAAGGACGTGAGAAACATATCCGTCAGGCTCCCATGATCTCATGTGTGGTGCGACATCGGAGCCAAAAACCTGAGGAATTTCTTTTTTATACTTCGTAAAAAGATACTGCGCCTGTCAGCGTGTCGTCGTCGGAGTATTCGTCTCGAGAAAATGTGTATCGACCTCGACGCGATCCCCATACTCCTCCGTCGCAAGACGAAGCATATGTATACGATCATCCCCCGATACTCCATCGTATTGCTTATCAGTACGAAACCCCGTCGGAATAAGGATGACTTTTTCAGCGACTCGTGACAAGAGTGTTCCGAGAACGCCTTTTTCTCCCGTGTGACCCAGATGTGGTGGACTGAATGCGCCACCGTACATTACGATTGTGTGTTTCATAGTGGAAAGTTAAGAACAGGAATCGGAGCGGTTTTATGAGCATTACTCAGATGTCTTTCTGTATATATCTTCATTACCTGATGCGCTCGCCCCGTAAAGTCAGTGGCTCTCCTTCAACAATCGTACTGTTCCATCGCCCACTCGAGCTCATCATAGGTCGCGCCAATCTGATCGGTATCAGTCGCACCATCTGGATGCAGGCCATCGGTTGCCACCGCTTCTGTCAGGAGCGGAGCAATGCCGAGGTTTCGCCCGAGTGCCCGAACTTCTGACTTATAAAGATTTCCGATCGGACTGATATCGACTCCCCCATCACCATACTTAGTAAAAAAACCGATCCCATAATCTTCGACTCGATTCCCCGTTCATGCAACCAAGAGTCATCCTGTATTTCCGATCGCATAGAGAAGAATCATACGAATACGAGAACGTGTATTGACGAGTGCAAGATAGGTATCTTTTCCCTGTCAGACCGCCTTGATATCTCGAGAAAAAACCTTAAATACATTCGTAAGATTATGTGTCTTTCTCGTAACATTCGGAAAAGTTGTCTGAAGCCACTCGGTATGATATCCTGCGCGAGTGATTTCTTCAGATTTTTGGTGAATCGGCATTTCTATGACCATCACCGGCAGTCATGTCATCGCACACAGAGTCGAGACGACCGCAGAATCGACTCCTCCAGAAACTCAGACGACATATCCATTTTGTCATGCCTGCTCACAATACTCTCGTAGTTGATGCACGAGTGATGCTTGCACTTGTTCATAGTCGAGATTTCGAGATGTCATCTGAAGTGTGTGTATATCTGGATTCTCTCATGTTTTAGGAGAAGCCATTTCTCTGGGATGTGTTTCGTGGTTCATAAGGTGAAAAATAAGAAATAAGAAGTAAAACTATACGACGACGTCCTGATATTCCATTCATCGAGATCAGAACGTCTGCTGAAAAAGCCTGACTCGCTCACTCGATCCGATCGCCTTATTCGGATTATCGGAGAGTTTTACACATGACACCCATTCTGATCGGTCAGGACGCCATACAGCATCTGGTTTTACGACGATGGAAAAAGATCCCCACGGTCAGAGTGTTTCTTTTTGTTTTGGAAAAAGTCATTTCGAATTATTTGTCAGTGTCGTTCCCCATCCATACGTGAGATTTCCGATGGTTCTGTGACATTTCTCTGTAATTTCGCGTATTTTTTTACTCTCGAGTCCATCACTCGGAATCCCTATCTTTCAGGCAGGATCGATATCGTGATCGATAAGCCATGTGACATATTCTGGAATTGCTACGAGGGGATCTTTTGAGTCAAAACGCGTGCCAATGTGTCATTCGCGTATATCTCGTGGTGCATGCGAAAAGTAAAAAGTCGAACCATAGGTATCAGGAAGAAGAATCGCAAGTTCCGGATAATGATGCATCCACTCTCGATCTATTGCATACATTTTTTCGATAATTTTCTCGGACGTATCCTCACATGCCGTCGGAATCATACGGAGCTCATGCGCATTGGTACCGCGCGGATTACTATTACCACGTTCTCGCGCAAGGAGAACATTCGATGTGCCTGTGCACTGTCCTGGGAGCTCATTCTCGAGAATCTCGAGAATCTGCCTATGAATATCCGTGCTCATCGCACGTCGTGTCCCGAACTCAGAAAAAGTAATGCGTGGATCGGCACGAACCACGTCGATATCATCATAGAGCCTTCCGAAAAGACGAGTCATGATCCGATTCCACTCACCTGATGTGATTTTTTTCTTTTTTGCATACTCGGAAAGATAGAGACTATTCACGATCTTCAGAGCATAGATCTCCCACATACTCGAGGATGCCCAGAGTCACTCAAAAGAAATATCATATCCACCAGTGCCATCGTGATGCAAGGAGTATTCAGGAAGCTCAAAATCCGTAAGAAATCTCAGAGTTTCCTCTCGAAAAAGCGGTTTTCCTGACTGTGTCGTCATCCCTCGAAGGTATGAAATATCCGCTGGAGAAACACCATGAATGGCGCGCGCCGAGTCAAACTGCTCACGAAGACACTCAATCGGAATGACTTGTGCGAGATGAATTCGAGGATCTCGAACGGTCATTTTCCAGCGGACATGCAGGGTACGATATTCTGGATGCGCGAGAATAAAATCGAGCATCAGAAATTTATACATATCTGTGTTCAGAAGATTCTGGATTTCTGCCTCATCTCGAAGAGGCGCAAAAGCGGATGAAAGTGAATGTGGAAGTGTGTGCATAGAAAAAAATTATGAATCTCCGTGTCGTTCGTTTATTTCTGGTAACATCGTGATGATAAAATAATCCCGTCTCGTTGATCGGATCTATACTGAATATTCCATCCACGCTCACGAAAGGCGCGCGTAATCATATCAGCATGAATTCATGTAAAAAGCGAACCATCTTTCTTTGCGTCGAGAGTTGTCTGTGCAGAGTCAGTATTTTCCAAGACCGCAACGACTCGCTGAACAAATCGTTGTATACGAGCTTGCGTCGCTTGATTTATTCCCATTTTGATATCGATCGCTTTTGGGATTTTTTCGAAAATAGCATTCATAAAAAAAGATAGTTAAATTGTAAATAATACACTTATTTTATGGCACAATTTTTACTCAGCTCTGCGCCAATTCCTGCAGTCGATCGTCCTGTGATGGCAGTCATGGAATATCGATACCTGCGATTCCATCTCGAGGAAGTATCGTCGTGTATCCCCGCTCATGTGCATCGCGTGCTGTCGCATAGACACAGAAATTCGTAGCGAGTCCGACGATTTTCAGAGTCCGAATACCTGTATTTCGTAACACATCTTCGAGTGAGAGTGCATCAGGAGCGATCTGAAATCCATCTTCTTTTGTTCCGATCACATGCGTAACTCCTTCGAATCCAGAATATCCATCGTCACTATTTGCATAGCCTTTAAATATTTCGAAGTCGATACTGTTCGGATTTATTCCATCTATATAATCAGATCCGTGCGTGTCTGCGAGGCAATGAACGGGCCATTTTCCTTTTGGTAAAAAATGGACTGAGCCCTCTGGATGCCAGTCACGCGTCGCAATGATGAGTCACGACTGAGACCGAGTCATCTCGATATGAGATGCGATCGCAGGAGCAAGCGCACGAGCACCTGGGATTGCGAGCGTCCCTCCTTCCGCGAAGTCATTCTGATAGTCCACGATGATAAGCGCATGAGTCATAGGATGAAATGATTAAGATATAAAATGTAATCTATACACTTAATAGAAGTGTTTTTAAAAAGCCAGTCTTTGGCTCTTTTATTAAGTGTTAAAATTACACCCAAATACTATATAATTTCTCCGATCTGTCAAAAGTTTTTTACAGAGAAAAAAATAGGCGATCTTTCCTGATGGTGTATGTCATGAATACATTCTGTATTCAGTGCCTTTATAGAGAGGAATATTCCCTTTTTTCTGAGAAATCTTTTTGCGGAAAAAAAAATATCGATATACTCCTCTAGTCTTTATTCTTATACCCTCTTATGAAGAAATACCTTTTTATCATTGTCCTTGCATGTATCGCGATCGTCAATGCGGCCTATCTCTCTCTGAAAGCATACGAAATCTCGCAAGGTGTCGATCCTTCCGCGACCATATCACTCCTCACTGCTGTCTGTGATATAAATGATACATTTTCTTGTACAGATGCTCTTGCAGATCCTCTTTCTCGACCGTTCGGAATTCCATTTCCATACATTGCTCTCGTAGTCTATCCAGTGCTTCTGATTATAGCTCTCGTAGGATATCTGAAGCGGTCATACACATATGCAAAGGCTCTTGCTGTACTCTCATTTCTCGGGATATGTTTTAATGGATATATCATCACGATGGAGACATTTTATATCCGCGCATACTGTCCACTTTGTCTCTTTTGTAGTGCTATCATTATCACTATATTTATCACATCTCTTCTGATACTTCGAGACTGAAAACACCTCCAGAAGCCAGAAGTTCATACAGCATAAGGAATCAGGAAGATTATAGTACACTAACTTAAATA
>DINU01000001.1 GCA_002426885.1 Patescibacteria group bacterium UBA5532 | reverse complement strand
TCTTTCATCATTCGGTACATATTTTTTACTTCGTCAACTTATTCTTCTGATTTTTGCTTGAAAAATGCATGCTTTTTCCCTATACTCCATAGGCTATACTTTTTTATCTTCTTCATATGAAAGACACTTCTTTATCCCAGAAACGGGAGAAACTGGAACGTAAAATCGAAGCATTTCAGGATGATCTACGAGCGCTTCATGCGTCTCCTGATGGGAAAGAATGCGGTTTTCTCGTTCTTTTTCCTGATGAACTCGAGAACTCTGAGAGTCTTGTAGCACGTGTCTTTGCGAATCTTGCGACTGTCGAGGCGTCTGTCTTCGTCGTAACAGAAGAGCTTATGGATACATTTGATCGACTCGATAGTAAGTACGTAAAACTTCAGAAAAAGGCTGCAAAAGAGCTCATTTCTCAAAAAGAAAAGAAAATATCGAAAGATACAAAAGAGAAGGAGTCAAAAATGGAAGAAAAAGCCCCTACGAAAGCTCGCGCTCCAAAGCCAAAAAAGCCAGCTCCAAAGAAAAAGGCTCCGACTCGTACTCCTGCGAAGAAGACTCCTGTTGCATCACGTAAAAAATAATTTTTTATCCATGTAAGAAAAAGTCTCCGTTTTTTCGGAGATTTTTTAATACATATTCCACTGAGATTGTAAAGTTATTTTTCTTGTATACGACTCATTTTGTTGCAATTCGGTCACTCTCCCTATATAATACCTGAGGTTTAATCCTTACCACTTTTTATGCAAAAACGAATTTCTTTTTTTCTTCTGCTTGTTGCGTTCTTCGCTTCAGTCCTGTCTCTTCCTGCTCATGCAGCGAATTTCTCAGTCTCGAAAGTCACGGTAATCGATGATAAAAGTGTCGCACTTTCTTTCTCGGACATGCTTTCTGAGAATGTAGTACGAGTCCGCATCATCCGTACAAAAGATTCTGACACGATCGATGTCTTGTCGGTGGTACGTGATGAATCAGATCGGACACGGGCGATTATTACCCTTGCTGATCGACTGGATCCGAGCTCATCATATTCTCTTGTCGTCATAAGCGCGTCATCTTCTGATGGAAGAACCATCACAGATGGAGTCGATTCTATTGCAGAATTCGCGACGACTGCTTCGCTCGTACATGCTCCAGAGACGACGACTGATACCACGAATTCTGGTGCTGTGATGGTGACGACCGGTTCATTGACTACGACGGGTACTGAGGCAGAAATCACGACAATGACAGGAGTCGATGTTTCGACGGGCCAGACTACCACATCTTCGACAGATGATGCACTTCCTGAGACAGGGCCAAGTTCTCTTTTCCTCGTTCTTGTAGCGATTTTCGGAGTCTTCGGATTTACACTGCTTCGCTCACGTGCTCGTGCATAAGAACGGCTCGGTATTCAAAATCCTCTTTCGAGAGGATTTTTTTTGTGAAAATTTACATTTTCTCTTTCCTCACTATACTCACTTCTAATCATTTCTCGGTATTTTTACCGATATACACTCCTCGTTTTGAATCGAGCAATTTCGGTTTCCCATCTTTCCAGCATGCAAAAAAAACACTCCATCGATATCCCACTCCTTTTGACGGTTTTTCTCCTGATCGCCTTCGGGATGGTCATGATCAGCTCTGTGAGTGTGTACTCATCGTTTAAGCTGACATCATCACAGGTCGCGATGGGATTACTCGATGAACCGAATAACTCCTTCTATCTTGCGAAACACATACAGAATGCGATACTTGCGATCTTCCTCATTATTGCAGTGGCACAGACGCCGATTCGGATATTTGAGAAATATGCAAAATATATTTTTCCGGGAACACTTTTTCTCCTTCTCCTCGCATTTATTCCATGAATTGGTGTAAAGTATAATGGTGCTCGCGGATGGCTGGATTTTCCAGGAATTCCGTCGATTCAGCCTGTAGAATTTGTCAAAATAGGGCTGATACTCTATCTTGCATATTTTCTCAAGAAGCGATATTCACGGATGACACTCTTCCAGAAATGATTTATTCCATATTTTTCGATCTTTCTCTTAGTTGCGATACCACTCGCACTTCTTCCGGATTTCTGATCGATTCTTATTATTACACCGCTTGTTATTGCACTTTACTTTGTCGGAGGGGGAAATGTTCGCTATATTATCGTCTCTATCGTGATTGCGTGTGTCGGCGCTCTTGGAGTCTACTTGATCGGAAAATCTTCGACTGATCCTGATAATCCTTCGAAGTTTTCTTATATTTCTGCGCGAATCGATCGATTTATGCGAAATGCTGAAGATGTCGCACTCTCAAAAGATACAGCAGGGGATTATCAGCTTCAGCAATGACTTATCGCGATCGGAAGTGCTGGCATGAGTGGACTCGGTTTCTGACGCTCGATTCAGAAATTCGGATACCTTCCGGAGGCACAAGGAGATTTTATTTTCTCGATTATTATCGAGGAATGGTGATTTTATGGGGCGATATTTCTCATAGCGGCGTATCTATTTATTATTCATCGCGGATACATGATCGCCCGGTGATTTAAAGATCCTTTCGCGTATTATACCGCATTCGGGATCTCGACCTTGATCGGGATACAAGCGATGGTAAATATAGGAGTAAATCTGAACGTTATTCCGCTCACAGGAATTACACTCCCATTTGTGAGCTATGGAGGTTCTTCGCTTCTGTCCCTTATTATCGGGGTTGGGATACTGCTAGCACTCTCACGACAGGCGGACTATGACCTGATTCGACAGACGAATTTCTCCATCTTTGGCTCTCGGAACGCGAAACGAATCGTCCATCGATAGTTTTTTTGCTCGCCAAACTGATCCCATGAAGTAGAAGATATTTTCTATGATATTTTTGTTTCTCTATGAAACAGCATCTTCATGTTCTTTCAGTCCGTCGAGGTATACTCCATCAGCGGATGCATCCTGAAAAGAAATAGCTGATACAGGACATGCAGATATCGCATCCTGAACTTCTGACTCCTGTCATGTATAGTCTGCAAGAGGCTGTACATATGAGAGTCCATCGTCATAGTTAATATGAAATACATCTGGCGCAAGACTTTCACAGACGCCACAGCCGATACATTGGGAGTTCACATGTGGTTTTCTGATGATATTGCGAAGATTTTCGAGTTTTGTTGGGTCGATATTTGACATAAAAGATAAGAAATTGAGCAAAAGAAATGCTTGCGTATAATACGAAATTTTGTATGATTCGCAACAAAATTCCTCTTTTCCTGACTTTTTTCCCATGACTCGTTCTCACATCAATATATTCGACCTTGCATTTCGGATTCTTCTCATATTTCTTCCCTTTACGACGATACTTTCCGTTTTTACGAGTCAGGTTCTTGGGATTCCAGGGGTGACATATCTGAAGGAGATACTTCTGCTCGTTATGGGGGGATATGTTCTATATCGCCACTTTTTTTCTCGAGAAAAAATCGAGTGGCATATGCTCGATTTCCTCCTCATTGGATATATCGCCGTGATGATTATAATCACACTTTTTACGACGGGGAAAACAGGACTCCTGTATGGATGACGATATGACTTCGAGTTTCTGATCGCGTTCAGTATCCTCTTTCATGGTGCGCGCTTTCTCTCGAAAACTTCAGGATACTACATGAAGCTCGTATTGATTTCATGAGGAATTGCACTCTTTCTTTCGCTCCTTGTACGATTTGTGTTTAGTCCAGATATCCTGCTCTATTTTGGTTTTTCTGGAAATCCTTCGAATTGGGAATTCTGAGTCGCACCTCCGATATTCCACGGTGTCGATGGCGCGAATGTACAGCGATTCCAGGGTATTCTTGATGGACCAAACAGCATGGGCGCATTCCTGATTATTTACGCGGGACTCGTTGCATATTATTTTCGCAATAAGAAAGAATGGCACTATATTGTCGGATTGTTTCTGATCTTTTGTCTTGGACTTGAGTTTCTTACCTACTCCCGAAGTGCGCTCTGAGGCTTTATAATCGGAGTTATGATCGTTTTTATTGGTTCACTTCAGGTTCTTTTTCGACGATATAAAAAAGAACTCTTTTTTGTCAGTGCGTTCGTGATCATCTGTTTCTGAATCTTTTCCATTCAGTATCGAGATAAGGCAGAGGCACTTCTCGCACGTGAAGGCTCATCGAAGTGACATTTTCAGAGAATGATCGTCGGCGTCGATCGCTTCATGGAGCATCCACTCGGGCAAGGACTCGGATCGTCCGGACCAGGCTATCGGTATGTTCTGGCTCGTCAGGGAATGACCCAAGAAGAGATTCAGGCACAGGAGCCATACTATATTCCGGAGAGTTGGTATATTCAGCAGTTGGTCGAGTGAGGAATATTCGGATTTCTCTTTTTCCTCGCTTTTTTCCTTATGCTCGGATATATGCTCTTTCAGTCGAGTATTCTCTTATTTGCCATCTTTGTGGGACTCTGTGGTATGAACTTCTTCCTCCATACTTTCGAAGTGACGTATCTCGCGATTCTTATATTTATGATCTTCGGGATGATCCTTGCACAAAGTAGAGAAAAAAAATAACAGACTTTCTGCTGGATTTTCATATTCTTTCTATGATTTCATTCGTTTTTGTCGGGAGACTTACAGAGGAAAAATGATTTTCTCTTCTTCTGGATACATGGAAAATCCTCGAAGAGCAGTATCCAGAAATCTATAAAAATATTCGCGTTCTTGTCTTCTGAGAGGGTCCACTTGAGCATATGATTCCTGAAAGTTGGTTTCGTCATACGAACCCGCTCGAAGATTTTTCCTCGGAAAATATGCCCTGAAATATATATTTTGGAAAACGAAAATCGTGAGCAATTTGGGATTTTCTCCAAAAGCATGGGGATTATACGCTGATGCCGTCCGAATTTCTCGAGACATTTGGACTCGTCGCGCTCGAGTCACTTCATGCTGGCATTCCTGTGATTGGGTACAAGAAGGGGGGCGTGATTCCATTTATTCATGATCGATTGACACTTGATCCGAGCGATCCGATTCCATCGTGTATTCGGATTATTCAGAAGATTTGCGAAGGCGTTATAGACAGGGAAGAAATACGTGCTTCATACGATCTCCATCTCTATTCACTTTCTGAATGGAGAAAAAATCTCCAGTTTTTTCTCGAAGAAATGGGTGATCCACAGCGGATTCTCATCGTGAATGATTATATGCTTCCGATCGGCGGAGCGGAGGCGTATACATTTTTTCTTATTTCCGAGCTCGAGAAAGCAGGGAAGGAGGTCACATATATCTGACGTGATATGCCGATCTCCTGACTCATGCGGAAGATCTGGATGGGTATCACTCCATTTGCATTCTGGCATAGAAATACGATAAAAAAACATATACACACGTATCAGCCGGATCTGATCTGGTGTCAGAGTATCTTGCGCTACATAGGGCCGTGGTGACTCTTCGCGATTCATGAGAGTGGGATTCAGACCGTGATTACGCATCATGATTTCTGACTCCTTGCACCACGTCCATCACAGATTTTTTCGGAGGAAGATATTCCGAGAAATCACTCTCTCGGAGAATTTGTCCGATCATCGAAGACGAGACATGTTTTCTCACTGATTACTGTCTTCTGAAAGTGGCTTTCGGCTTCTTGGATTTGGCTTCTGCTTCGGGGTGTATCGACACATTTTGTCCCATCTTCTTTTATGGTGCATCACCTCGAACATCAGGGCGTTCCATGAGAAAAAATCCGTGTATTTCCACACACAGATATCCCAGTATAAGCCATTGCAATTCCCGATTTATCCGCATTCACATCCCTCAGAAATCTCACGAAATCCTGGGAGCCGCGAGATCTTCTCGTGGAGGTTATCTGTATGTTCTGACCGGATTCGTGCGATAACCGCCTCTATATCATCGAGAGATTCGACTTTTACGAGAGATGAGCGATATTGCTTTGCTCCTTCGAGGCCGTGGATATATTGCACGAGATGTTTCCGTGCTTCGAGAATGCCTTTTCTTCATTTCCATTCTGAGAGAAGCTTTCCGTGCAGGACCATCGTATCGAGTATTTCTGTGAGGGTCGGAGTCGCATCTCATGGGAGAAAACACCAGGGATTTCCGAAGCTTGCACGCCCGATCATGAATCCATCGAGCTCAATGTCATTATTGCGAATCTTCGAAATACCATCATCGTAGCTATGTATGTCACCATTTGCGATGACTGGAATCTGAAGATGATGCTTCAGTTCATAGATCGGCTCGAGGTTCGCACTTCCAGAAAAACCCTGCTTGTACGTGCGTCCATGGACACTGATTAGATTTGCACCTGCATTTTCGAGTCCGAGACAGAACTCCGTCAGAAGTGAAGCATCTTCCCATCCGAGTCGCGTCTTTACCGAGACGGGGATTTTTACTGCCTTCGACATAGCTTCGATACAGCGAAATGCCGTCTCTCGGTCGATCATAAGTCCTGATCCATGACCGCTTCGTACGACTTTTTTCGCAGGGCATCCCATGTTCACATCGATCCCACTGATCCCGTATCCTTCGATGATACGTGCTGCTTCTGCGAATGATTCTGGATTTTTCCCGAATATCTGGATAATCAGAGGCATCTCACTCGGATCATGTGTCAGCGCTTTCTTCTGGAGATCCTTCGAATGTACGATACCATCAGCTGAGTAAAATTCACTGAAACAGATCGTCTTAGGGGCGATTTTTTTCACGACTTGCCGATAGGGGCTGTCAGTATATCCGTCCATCGGTGCGAGCATCGCGATCGGACCTTCTTGTGCAAGATGATTCCAGAAATCTTTAGACATCGAAAAAAGAGAGAAAAAACTCAGAAGACTTTGACATTATATAAAAACTCATCATTCCACGAAATAAAAAGTTTCTTTTCTTGTAGGAAATGATTTCTTACCGAGTAAGCTTCAGAAGTTCTCGGAGCTCATCATAATCCTTCGCTTCGAGAGCTGTCTTTTTATCGACTGATTTCTCGAATGCACAGAGAATCTCTTCATTGACGGCTGATCCGAGAGCGCTTCGGATTGCTGCCATTTGCTGAATGATAGACTTGATTGATTCTTCGTTTTCGATCATGACGATCACACCGCGGACCTGTCACTCGATACGACGAAGTCTGTCACCGACGCGTTTTTTCTGAAGGGGATCTTTGATTTTCATAGGAGGAGAGATAAAAGAATACTCCTCGAGAGTATATGGGAAATGCTCTGAAATGCAAAACAATTCGCGCTCATTTTCGCACGAAGAAAGAGAAGTTTCAGAGTTACATATTAATTTTTTCCTTTATAATATAGAGCGGTCGCCCGATCACCTCCTCATGAATATTCGCGATGTAGAGTCCGATCAGGCCGAGTGACATAAGCACGATACCGATCATGATCGTATTCAGTACGACGATAATCCCGATATTCGAGAATCAGAAGTCGAGCACGTGGATCTTATCCAGAAACTGAATAAAGAGGATTATAAGACTTGAAAAAGTCACGAGAAGTCCCGTGTATCCGACGAGTTTCAGAGGAAAAAGAGAGAAAGAAGTGAGGTTATTGATCGCAAGCTTCAGGAGTTTTCCATAGTGGTAGCTGGCCTTTCCACTGCGTCGTGGATCCGCATCGAAGATGAGACAGGTCTTGTCGAATCCGAGCCAGTCGATCAGTCAGCGATAAAACCGATTTTTTTCATGAAACTGAAGAAAAGCATCGATCACTTGTCGATCAATCAGTCGATAATCAGTCGTTCCTGGCTCGAGCTTAAAGTCAGAAATAGTATTAAAAAGCGCATAAAATAGTCGGGAACTGATACGTTTTATTCTCGATGCACCATGTGTTATCGGACGACGATTATAGACGATCTTACTTCATTTTTCCCACTCTTTCAGAAAATCTGGAATCTTCTCGGGAGGATGCTGTCCGTCTGCATCGAGTGTGATCGCGAGATCACCACGGGCACACTCGAGTCCTGCTGTCAGTGCGATTTCTTTCCCGAAATTTCGCGAGAGATTAATCCCACGAATATGATCACTTTCTCGACTTTGTTTCTCGATTTCCTGCCATGTCGTGTCGGGAGATCCATCATTGATGAAGATAATCTCATAGGTATATTGCTTCTCGAGAGGCTTCATAACATCTCTGATTGCATGACTGATAAAGGCAATATTTCAGGCCTCGCGGTATGCAGGAATAACGAATGATACATGAGTCATAAAGTGGTGTGTGGAGATTGTAATGTAGTGTAGTAAATTTTTAATTTGTTTCAAGATTCGATGCTTCTTGTATCACAGAAGTTATGATATCCCAGGAATGCGTCTCGGGATTATAGCCATACACTGTATGGGTCTCATTTCCAGGGACTTCTGGTATGATCGATATGATCCCAGCGTCGAAAAGTGCTTCTGTTCCAGTTGAGTATTTTCCAAGGCGTTCGAGTGAGAGTGTCTGTGCTTGATCCAGAAAATCCATATGTATCTGCCGTATTGCTCGATCAAAATAATCTGAGCATGTGAGTTGCATGGGGGTGTCTTCTTGATGTGCTTGCTCGACTTGTATTTCTTCGCGCATTTTCGCGATAGTTCTTATAAGCTCGGAATTGACAGATGAGACACGTGTGTATGTTCCAGAAATTCCATCTTCTCAGAGGAGTGATCATACGCCCCGATGACATACTTCATTTGTATCATCGGCCCCTTCGGCAAGGGTCAGAAATGTTATCGCAGAGCTCCGATGAAACCCCTCTTTTCCATCCATGAGTGGTATCAACAGGCGGACTGCAGGAGGCGTATCAGTATTCATGCTCGCGATGGTGTAGTACTTCTTCGCCATGGCAGGATCATGATTATCATAAAATTCATGATATGCGAGAAGATAGGGAATCATCCCATCGAGACAAGGGTTCTCGAGAGAGGGATCGTCCCAGAGTGTATTTAAGTTTGATATTTTGAGAATTGCATTGATTTTCTCTTCGGAGCAGGTATTTTCGACACCCTTTTTCCCGATATTCATATAATGCGAGAATTCTCATTTACTGACTTTGTCAGCATCAGGAGCGAGCAGAAGGATCAGAGTATATGGACTCGTAAAACGAGGATGGAGATCTGTGATAAGATCCACAAGTGAAAGAATGTATTTCTGATAGGAGCGATCCAGCCCGGTACTGCCGATATACTGGATCATACGAATCCAGTATGTATCCGCGAGACTTGTCGTATTTCCAGCACTGATGAATATCGCACTCGTCGCATCAGGCAGAAATTCGGGGTGTGACAGTGTGATGCTATCGATAATCTTCCAGTTCTTATAGAGATATTCTGTATTTATAAAAGAAAGAAAAACGGCACATCCGATACAAATAACTGAGAGAAGTGCCGTATTTCGCATAAAATACCAAAATAGAGGAGAATCTTATATATCAATCCCATCTTCTGAAATATCTATCGTGCGCGGAGTATGCTTCGGTTTTTCTGCGATTTCTCACTCGTACATGATATGGAGGCATCGAGCATTTCCTTCACCAGTGCTATATGTCCGGAGTTTTTCTATATTTTTTTCTGAGATATAAAAATGTGCTTTCTTCCGGTCGTAGGCGCTCAGATTCGGTATGAGGACGTCCTGACCACTGTGCATGGCGTGCGAGACACGATTATCGAGATAGCGATAGAGCTTCTCATCGTGTTGCTTCATATAGTCATTCACTTCGAGGTGGACCACTGCGTGTTTCTGGAGCTGATTATCGACTATGCGTCCGAGAAGATGTCGGAAAGAATCCATTCCAGCGCCGTGCATTCCGATCACGAGAGCAGAATCTGGAGTCTCGAGATGAACCATAAAAACATTCGGCTCCGTCTCCTCAATAGTAAGATTGGTGACCTCGATATGAAGACCCTGAAAGAATGATTCGATGAGTGATTTGACTTTCTCAGACATATGCGGAAAAGTGGGAAAATAATCGCCACAATTATATGAAAAATGGAAAAAAATGGAAATCGAAGTTAAAGAATTTCCACGGACCCAGAGGAGAATCTAAATATTATCCCAGTCAGATTCTTCTTGATTGAGGGTCTTATGATACTCGTGTGCGATCTGTACTTTTTTCCTCGACTCATGTCGTGCGACTGCGAGCTGGATGAGTGTATTCAAGAGGGTATCGTATGGCATTCCAGTCGCTTCCCAGAGCTTCGGATACATGCTGTAGCTCGTAAATCATGGGATCGTATTTATCTCATTCACAAGGATTTCCCCATTTTCCTTCAGAAAGACATCGACTCGACCCATACCCTCACATTCGAGGACTCGATAGGACTGTATCGCGATCGCTCGCACAGCTTCCTGTGTCGCTTCGTCGAGCTTCGCAGGGATGACGATCTGAGTCTTCTGGTCGCTCGCGTATTTCTCATGGTATGAGTAGAAGCTCTCGAAAGATACGACTTCTCCAGGAAGTGATGCCTGTGGTTTCTCATTTCCGAGGACGCTACACTCGATCTCTCGCCCGACGATCGCTTCTTCGATGAGGATCTTCCGATCGTATCGAAATGCCTCTTGGATGGCTCCTGCGAGTCATTTTTTCTCCGTAACTTTCGTGATTCCGATGGATGATCCATTTCCTGCTGGCTTCACAAAACAGGGAAGTCAGAGGGTGTCTATGATATTTTTTTCATCTATTGTTTCATAATCTCTGTAAACGAGAAATTTCGCGATGGGGATCCCAGCATCTCGCAGAAGGCGATTCATCACATCTTTATCGATTCAGATCGCAGATCCGAGGACTCATGCCCCGACATAGGGAACATTCGCGAGATCGAGCAGTCCCTGGATCGTCCCATCTTCTCCGTATGGTCCATGAAGAATCGGGAAAATCACATCCATTTTCTCACATCGGGAATTTTCTCACTCAAAACAGAGAACTCCCTCTGATTCTGGGGGGAGCATGACAGGTTCTCAGGGCGTGTTTTGTGCTGTTTCATCGAAAAAATCTTCCTGTCGCATCATCCATCTACCATCCTGTGCGATCTCGATCAGAGTGATCGCATATTTCTCTTTATCGAGTCATCTGAATACACTCTTTGCAGAAAGGAGTGATACTTCGTGTTCGGATGATCGACCTCAGAATAAGAGTGCTATATTGAGCTTTTCCATGGGTGAAAATTACGTGATTTCATACTATGAAATACCTCTTTATTTGCAAGGATTTTTCCCCTCGTTTTGTTATCTAAAAATGGCGGAGAAGGGGAGATTCGAACTCCCGATGCCGTGAAGCATACACGATTTCGAGTCGTGCGCATTCGACCACTCTGCCACTTCTCCGCAGTCAGATGAGTATAGAAATATTCACTCAGAAAGCAAGTATGTGATATTTTCCTGAGCTTTTCGATTCGTATCCCCATTATATTTTCGGTTGCTTTGTATTGAATCTCTTCGATTTTCCCCTATAATCCGCACGAATATTTTCCAGATTATGCATATACTCTTTCTCACATGGAAAGATACCCGACATCCTCGTGCTGGGGGTGCTGAGCGTGTCGTGCTCGAATATGCTCGGCGACTCGTGCAGGATGGACATACCGTTTCTTGGCTTGGAAGTGGTTTTCAGAATGCACTTCCATATGAAGAAATCGAGGGGATTCATGTGTACCGCAAGTATCATATCTATACTATTTATTTTCTTGCATGGATCTGGTATCGAAGATTTACCCGAGAAAATCCAGTGGATATTATTATCGATGAAGCTGGGGGAGTTCCACTTCTTTCGCCACTATACGTGAAAAATGTGCCGATATTTTTCCTGATTCATCATATCTGAGAAAAAGAATCGCATGATGAATTTGGATGACCTATCTGATGGATCGCAAAAAAGGTGATATTTTTTATCTTCAGTCTCTATAAGAATTTTCCGACTATTACCGTCTCTGATTCCACGAAAAAAGAACTCGAGGCGCGATTTCACTTTACGAATGTGTCTGTCGTCGAGAATGCGACGCAGATTTCTCCGATAGAAGCCATTGACTGGAATGCGAAGAAAAAAGAGATCGTATTCTATGGACGATTAACACGCATCAAACGGGTGGATCATGCGATTCGGGTATTTTCCATTTTTCATACACAATTCCCGGAATATAGCATGAATATCATCGGAAATCCGCAAGATATGGCATATATGACGGAGCTTCAAGAACTCGTACAGACGCTCTGACTTCAGGAAAATGTCCATTTTCTCGGATATTGTCCTGATCTTGTGCCGTATCTGACTCGAGCGGAGGCACTGCTCGTCACGAGTATGAAGGAGGGGTATGGACTCGTTGTTCTTGAGGGAAATGCGTATGGACTTCCGGCGTTTGCATATGATGTGGAAGGTCTCAGGGATAGCATTCGCGATGGAAAAAATGGTATTCTTGCCCCAGAGGGTGATGTCGATGCACTCTGAGAAAAACTCATAGAATACGTGTGAAACCCTGAAAGACTCATGCATTTATCGGAGTCATCTCTTACGTTTATCAAAGATTTCTGAGGATGGGACACGCGGTACCAAGAATTTAAAAATATAATCTTTAAGAAATAATATGGAGCTCGTCAGTGTCGTTATCCCGACCTATAATTCGTCTCGAACGATCGAAAATTGTTTGATTTCGATACATAATCAAGACTATCCGAATATAGAAATTATAGTCGTCGATAATTTCTCCACAGATTCGACATTCGAAATCGCAGAGAAATATGCCGATCTTCCTCTCCAGAAATGACCTGAGAGAACCGCGCAGAAAAATCTCGGCATCGAGAAGGCATCAGGGAAATATATTTGCTTCATCGATTCTGATATGAGTCTTGCACCCGATGTTATTTCTGAATGTGTCACACTTTTCGAGTCGAGCAAAAATATCGGAGGGATTGCAATTCCCGAGAAAACTGTCGGCGAGGGATTCTTCGTGAAAGTGCGTGACTTCGAAAGAAGTTTCTACACTGGGACTGACATCGAATCGGCACGATTTTTTCTCGCGGAAGATGTGAGAAAAGTCTGAGGATTTGAGGAAGATCTGATATTCTTCGAGGAGTCACTTCTTCCACAAAAGATAGAAAAACTTGGAAAATCAACGAAAAACGCTATAAAGAAATATATCGCCCATGACGAAAGTAATATCACACTTGGAAAATGGCTCAAGAAAAAATATTATTACGGAAGAAGTATGAATCAATACAAAAAAAGGGTACGAGAAATTGGTGTACGAGAGACTGCAGAAACACAGACGCGTGTCATCCCGAGAGTCATGATTTTCCTCTGAAATAAGAATTTTTATACCCATCCGATTCTTGCCATCAGTACACTCGGGCTCAAAGGACTGGAGTTCTGAAGCTGGGCTGTAGGACTGCTCACAAAAAGATAATTCCTCTCTCCTCATATATGAAAACACCGTTGGTATCTATTATTATAGCATGTAAGAATAATGCAGAATATATTACCCAGTGTTTAGAGAGTGTAAAAAACCAAACCTATCAGAATCTCGAGCTCATCATAGTCGATAATTTTTCTACCGATGGTACGGACGAGATTGCTACGAGATATACGCCTGCTTTTTATCAGCTTTGACCCGAGCGTTCCACGCAGTTTAACTATGGATTTAAGCAATCCCACGGGGAGATAATCTACAGAATATGAGCTGAATTCGTACTCGATCTCGATCTGGTCGAGAAGTGAGTAGCGAAGATCATGAATGAGTGATTTGATGCACTTGCACTTCATAATCGGAGTGTCTGAGAAAGTATATGGGCAAAAGTTCGGTTTCTCGAACGAGAGAGTTATCGAGGGAGGGATGATATTGTGGCAGTTCGCTTTATGAAGCGAGAAGTCTTCGAGTCTGTCGGCATGTTTAATGAGGCTCTTGTGGCAGGTGAAGATTTTGATCTTCATAATCGGATCGTCAGTGCTGGCTACAAGTGGTGACATCTTGACGCTATAGAACAGCACATCGGAGAACCGAAGACGCTCGGGGACGTCTGGAAAAAATTCTACTATTACGGGAGGACGATACGGAAATACCAGCAAACAACAAATACATGAAGGGCAGTCAAGCAGTTATGGATTTTTCGCCCGAGTTTCAGGGCGCTGCAGAAGGATCTTATAAAAGAACCAAAAATGTTTCTTGCATTTTGGTGGTATACCTTTATAAAGTACCTCGCAGGTTTCTTCTGAGTCCTTCGAGGATATCCGAAGGAGCTCCTGAAAAAAGATCAACCCCATGATTCCTAGAGTATTTCTTACAAGAAGCACTTCGGTGTAATAATTCTCCCATGCCAGCACCAAAAATATCAGTCGTCATGCCTTTTTACAACTGTGAGAAATATCTAGACGATTCTATATCGAGTATTTTGAGTCAGACATTTCAGGATATTGAATATATTATTATCGATGATGCATCGACAGATGCCTCTGAGGAGATCGTCCGAAAATACATGGAAAAAGATACACGAATCCAATACATACGAAATCCAGAAAATAAATGAAAGGCATATAACTGTAATCTCTGAATCGACCGTGCTTCAGGAGTATATATCGCGATCATGGATGGGGATGATGTGAGCTTGCCGACACGACTCGAGGAGGAATTTCTATTTCTCGAGTCCCATAGTGATATCGACGTCGTCGGGACACAGCAGATTCTGATCGACTCTGATGGGAAAGAATTCGGAGAACTCCATAAGCCTGTCAGTTCCGAAGAGATCAGCAAGGCAAAAATCCTTTTTCAGCCAATGAATCATCCCACGATGCTCATCAGAGCAGATGTATTACGAAGATTTCGGTATAGAGAAAAGTATGGAGAATTTGAAGATAATGATCTTTATATGCGTCTTTTTCTCGCATGAATCCGATGATATAATCTTCCGAAAAGTCTCTGTCTGTATCGAATTCATGAGAATAATGTGAATAATAAGTGATCACGTATGGGAGCACTGAAATTTTACAAATGCCAAATGGAAAATATAAGAACATATAATTACACACCAAGTCTGAAAGAATATGTATTTATATATGGATACCTTGTCA
Organism: Patescibacteria group bacterium UBA5532; assembly: GCA_002426885.1. GTDB lineage: Bacteria > Patescibacteriota > Gracilibacteria > BD1-5 > UBA2023 > UBA5532. The sequence continues at coordinate 11,081 of DINU01000001.1, read as the reverse complement.
CTTGATCTCTCCTTACTCCCACACAACAAAGGACACTTCAGCGGTGGATTAAGACACTTCTTTATAAGAATTTATAATTTCTTTTTAATCATATGCGAGCATTTATTATTCATCTCGAGAAAGATACAGCCAGAAAGGATTTTATGGAACAACAACTCCAGAAAACCGGAATAGAGTATGAGTTTTTTCAGGCTCTCTCTGCGAAGGATATCCCAGTAGAAGAACTTCATAGCCTTGTTGCTCCGGGTCGTATCGGGAATCCATTTTGCACCGCGTGAGAGATAGGATGTGCAATTTCACATTGTCGTATATATGAGGAGATTGTGGATAAGAAAATTGACAAAGCGCTTATCTTCGAGGATGATATCGAGATCAATATAGAGAAATTTCTCCAGACCTATGCACTTCTTGAGAAGGATCAGAACTCGGAATATGTCAGTCTGAACTATGATGTATTCGATACAGCATGGCGAGAAATACACCTCTGGGAACATGGGGGACTTACATGGTTTCAGAAGATTACACGAGCAGTGCCGGTGTATCTCTATCGTCCGATCGAGATACTGCAACAATGGTACTGAAACGCCTTCTGACCGACACTTTTACCTGTATTACGACCACTTCATCTCGCATGATGCTACTTCGTAACGTATGAGTGAGCGAAAAAACTTCTTGCAACGCAGTGAAAAAAAATACAATACCTCACAGATTATCTTCAGAACGAAGCGCATACACAAAACAATCTGAAACTTTCTTTTATTTCTCCACAAATTACCAGACAAGCACATGAAAAATTTACCTCAAATACCCGTGCGTAGGAATGCATTTGTGGTTCTCGGGATACTTCTATTCCTGAGCATTATATCACACTGGGTCTGGTATAATCCTCTAGCTATCATAACGAATGGAGACTGGTGGTATCAGGGATATCAGACGATGACGACGGTCGTAGTACGATGGTTCAATATGTGGTCTGCTGATTTGAGTCTCGGATGACCGACGCTTGATATCGGGATGAAGCTTCCGGTTGTTATTTTCTGATATCTGACACAATGGTTCTCTCTCGATTATGCACTCGGGCAGAGAATATTCTGGTTTCTTCCCGCACTGCTCGTGAATATCTATGGTTCATATAAGCTTTTCTCATACATCTTCCGAGGAAATATATATGCGACACTCTGAGCCAGCCTGATCTATAATTTTAATCTCTACATAAATATTGTCCTTGTCTCTGGACATATGAGTATTGCTGTCTGATATGCATTTATCCCACTTCTTCTTTTTTCATTTTTACGATATATCGATTCTTGAGATCGAAAACTCGGCATTCTCTCACTCCTCATTCTTTTCTTGATGAGTATCTATGAGCCAAGAATTGCATTTATAGGCTCTGGTATTCTTGCCATAACAGCACTCTATTATCGTTTTGCTCTCCGGAATATTTTTTTCTACTTCTGAGTTTTTGCTTTACTGATAGCATTCTCGATCCTTCCGATGCTTCTGTCTGGGCTCTACTTCTCGAATTCTTTGACGACTCAGTGAGTTTGGGGAAATGAATTTATGTCGCTCATGAATTCTATCGCACTCTTCCATAGTTTCTGGTCAGGATGAGAATTTATATATTTTTCTATAAATCAAATACCACTCTACTTTTTCATCGTTCCTATTTTTTCCTTTCTCTGACTCATTATTTTACTCAGGGATTCACAGGAAAAAAGAAAGATACGAAGTTATTTTCTCTTCGTTATTCTGACGCTCCTCGGGATTTTCCTGACAAAACAATGAGATGCACCGATCCGAGAGTTTTATGCATGGGCATATGACCATATTCCACTCTTTAATCTCTACCGTGAGTCGAGTAAGTTTTACGCGATTCTCGCGCTATGATACGCTGGGATGATCGGTTTCTTCCTGTACTATTTATCAGAAAAAAAACACAAGAAGTCAGTATATTTTGTGATCATATGTCTGATTCTTTACACATTCCTGAATCTGAAGCCATTTATTCTTCTCGAGCAAAAAGGTCTCTTCGTAGAGAAAACTATACCGACAGAGTATACTTCCCTGAATACGATCATTACAGAAGATACACGATTCTGAAGGATACTCGCTATTCCACTCAGTTCGCGGTGGCTCGATTATTCTTCCTTGCACCCGCAGATTCGGATTACGGCTATGCCGATAACGATTTCCCAGGATTTTGATTCATTTACCGCTTCGGGGGGCGAATATATTCCCGATCTATCATATCTGAAGACATTCTCCTATATTTTTATACGAAAAAATATAGGGGAAACGGATGATGATGCAGGACTCTCACAGGAGCAATATGATACTATGCGATATTCGCTCGATCAAGAGAGCGATTTCCATCTTGTTTTTTCTGGATCGTATCTCTCGCTCTATACTATAGAAAATAATTTTGCATATCTGGCGACCAGTGGCACACTCTCATTTCAGTCGCCACATAATAGCATCTTCGACGTGAATATGACTGATCTCAGCTCTCCACAGGCTCTCACACTGTTTCAGTCCTTCCACCCTGAGTGGAAGCTCTATCTCGAGCCATATGATACGATATCATGTGATGATCCGACACTTTTCACAGGAAGTCTCGGCGAAGAAACTACCTACTATACGATACAATCTCGCGATACCTATGCGAAGATCATATCCTCTCATACAGGAGTCACACTCGAAGATATTCACACGCTGAATCCAGATATTCGAGAAGAAGACCTCCAGGTGGGGCAGAATATCATTATCGGACACACTCCATGAGAGAATTCTTCCACGACCCTATGTAAAACAAAAAATGCATTTTACATATCATGAGAACTCGGAAAACTCTGGGAAGACCCGATCTTCGATGACACACATGCTCTCCTCTATGATTACGCAAATCAGTGGACTATCGATCCAGAATACATTCGAGCTCACTACCCAAAAGAATACTACAAAGAAAATCCCGATGGATCCATCGATATTCGTATGACACTCTACTTCCGTCCACAGTCGTACTTCTATCTCGGACTTATCATCTCTGGCACTACTCTCATCCTCCTTCTCGGATATCTCGGATATGATATGAGGAGGAAGAGAAAAAATACACTCTCTCAATAGCAAAAAATATTCTTTTGAGAGATACCTTCCTACACGGAAGGTATGCTCGTTTTTTCTCGCCTTTCTCAAAAAATCTTTTGACTTTTCTCCCGCTGTCCCGATTATTACGAGCAATAATTTTCTTTCTATGAAGCAACTTGTGATTGTAGAGTCTCCCGCAAAAGGGAAGACAATCGGACGATTTCTCGGGTCAGAATATCAGGTGGAGGCATCTTTCGGACATATTCGTGATCTTCCTCAGAAAAATATGGGGATCGATATTCCTGCGGGTTTCGTGCCGGAATATGAGATCAGTCCCGATAAGAAAAAACGCGTCAGTGAACTGAAGAAGTTCGCCAAAAATGCTGAACAAGTCTGGATCGCAACTGATGAAGATCGAGAAGGGGAAGCGATCGGCTGGCATCTCTGTGAAGCCCTGAATCTCGATGTAAAAAAAACAAATCGAATCGTTTTTCATGAGATTACGAAGACAGCGATCGAGCATGCGATCGCTCATCCTCGCCATATTGACATGAATCTTGTCGATGCACAGCAGGCACGTCGTGTCCTCGATCGGATCGTCGGGTATGAGGTTTCGCCCGTTCTGTGGCGTCGGATTAAGCCAGGGCTTTCTGCAGGGCGCGTCCAGTCTGTCGCTGTGAAGCTCATCGTCGAGCGCGAGCGCGAGATTCGTGCATTTATCCCTGAGGAATCATGGCGGATTACTGCGAATGTCCACGGCTGAGATATGGATTTTGTCATCGAGTTTACCCCCGCAAAAGGGAAAAAACTCCGAGCTGAATCAGATGCGGTCACGTTTTTCTCTGCTTTTGGCATCGCTCCAGAGTCGATGAAGAAATCCGCAGACAAGAAAGGAAATATTCTCTTTTCAGCATCTCTCGCTCAAGATTTTACCCTGACAGATGTCGATAAAAAAGAATCGAATCGCTTCCCAGGAGCGCCTTTTACCACTTCGACACTTCAGCAGGAAGCTTCTCGGAAGCTCGGATTCGGCGTGAAAATGACGATGGATATCGCACAACAACTGTACCAGGAGGGGTATATCACCTATATGCGAACGGATTCTGTCAATCTCTCCGAGTTTGCGATCCGATCGACGCACGACTATATCACGAAGGCGTTTGGCTCAGAATATGCACTTCCGAACGGTCGACACTACAAGACGAAGCAGGCAAATGCACAAGAAGCACATGAGGCGATTCGTCCGACAGAGATCGGAAAAAGTCCGGAAAGTATTCGACTTGATGGACCGAAGAGAAAGCTCTATACTCTCATCTGGGAGCGCACAGTCGCATCACAGATGAAGGAGGCACGTATCGAGACGACGACCTATCGTTTTTCTCCTCTTTCTGATGATGCGACACTCACTTCACAGCAGTGGATCGCTAAAGGAGAAGTGATCCTTTTTCCTGGATTTATGAAGCTCTATATCGAGGGGACTGATGATGAAGAGGATGAGAAAAAAGAGACGATGCGTCTGCCGAGTCTGCAGTCATGAGCGAGTGTTCATGCACGATCGCTCGGCGCAGGGCAGAAATTTTCTCTTCCGCCACCACGCTACACAGAGGCATCTCTCGTGAAAAAACTCGAGTCTGAAGGTATTGGTCGGCCGTCGACCTATGCTCCGACGATCCAGACGATTATCGATCGAGGCTATACTGAGAAAGAAGAAAAAAAACTCAAGCCGACGGATATTGCGTTCGTCGTGACAGATTATCTCGATCAGAATCTCGAGACATTTATGCAGTATGATTTTACAGCATCGGTCGAGACGGAATTCGATGAGATCGCGACGGGGAATATGAAATGGCAGTCCATGCTCGGATCGTTTTACACACCATTTCACGAGAAGATTCTCACACTTCTCGACTCGAATGAGCGATTTTCTGGAGAGCGTATTCTCGGAAAAGATCCGAAAACCGGAAATACTGTCCTCGTGCGCATGTCTCGATTCGGTCCGGTTGTCCAGATCGGGACGCCAGATGAGCTCGGTGAGGGGGTGAAACCACAGTATGCCAATCTGCCACGAGGAGAGCTCCTCGAGACGGTCACATTCGAGAATGCGATCGGACAATTTGCCCTCCCGAAACACCTCGGGACATATCATGAGCAGGACGTCTCTGTCGGAGTCGGTCGCTTCGGTCCGTATGTAAAATATGGCGATGCATACGTCTCGATCCCGAAGTGAGAAGATCCACTCGCCGTCTCTCTCGAGCGTGCGACCGAGCTGATCGAGGAAAAAAATCGTGCCGATGCCCCGATTTGTGAATATGATGGACATCCTGTCACGAAGGGAAAAGGTCGCTTCGGACCATTTATCAAGTGGCAATCACTCTATGTGAGCGTCGGAAAATGATATGACTGGAACACACTGACAGAGTCCGACTGTGCGACACTGATCGAGGCGAAGCGTAAACGTGAGGCAGAACGCGTCATCCTCTCCTTTCCAGAAGATAAAATCTCGGTCGAGCAGGGAAGATGGGGTCCATTTATCCGTCATGGAAAGGAGAATTATAAGCTCACATTCCAGAAGAAAAAGATTGATGCCGAAGCGATTCCAGGACTGACCCTTGCTGATCTCCGTGGGATTATCCTCGAGCAGAATCCAAAGGCGTTCGGGGTAAAAAAGGATGACACCACAAAACAGAAGAAATCTCCCACAAAAAAAGCATCATCCATAGGAAAGAAGAAAAAAACAACTTCGAAGAAGTAGCATCTTCTTTCGTGCGGTATTTTTCTCATCATTTTCTCTATGGATACGCATCGACTCCTCGAGCAGACTCAGTCACTCCTTCTCCGCATTCATCGTCTGAAGCAGACAGATATCGCACTTCTACGGGAAATAATTCGTGAGCATAATACGCTGTATCATCGAGATGAATCGCCGATCATTTCGGATTATGAATATGATACGCTGTTTCACGCGCTTGCTCGCCTCGAGTCTGATACAGGTGACTTCAGTCCGGACTCTCCGACGTCGCGACTGCGCGTCCTGCTCGACTCACAGTTCCAGAAGGTGCGACATCGGTATCCGATGATTTCTCTCGACAATACGTATAATATAGAGGAAATTCGTGATTTTGAAGAGCGCATGCGCAATAAGCTCAGAACAGAAAATGTTTCTGCGCCAGGAGTATTTCCATACTTTCTTCAGCCGAAGTTTGACGGACTTGGCTTGGCAATTATCTATGAATTGTGACACATGACACGTGTCGTGACGCGCGGAAATGGTGTCGAAGGGGAAGATGTCACGGCGAATGCGCACGAGGTCGAGAGTATTCCGGCGCATATTCCGGCACTTTCATGAGTGTCGCGCTTCGAAGTGCGAGGCGAGATCGTCATGCCTCATGATGCATTTCTCCGTGTGAATCAGGAGCGTATGGAACAGTGAGAAAAAATCTTCGCTAATCCTCGGAATGCAGCTTCATGATCACTCCGTCAGCTCGATCCGCTCGTAACACGCGGACGAGGTCTTCTTTTTCTTGCGTATAGCGTCCCTGAGATTGAGCAGAGTTTCTCTCCCGATTCCTATTTTTCCCATATTTCCTCCTATTCGGCGCTCATGCAGTATATCGAGTCGCTCGGTTTTACGACGGGAAATCTTCCACATGTTCACATCGAAGGTATCGAATCTCTGGTCAAAATCCTTAATCAGGAAGAAGATATTGCGACGCGCACGCGATTTCCTTATGATACCGATGGACTCGTGATAAAATGTGATGATCTCCGTCTCTGGAGGATACTTGGGACGACGGAGCATCATCCACGATACGCGACTGCATATAAGTTTCCGCCGAATCAAGTCCGCACGAAAGTCCTCACGATCGAGCATTCTGTCGGACGGACGGGTGTGGTGACGCCAGTCGCCAATCTCGAGCCTGTGAATGTCGGCGGTGTGATCGTCCGTCGCGCGACGCTCCATAACTACGATGAACTCCAGAAAAAAGATATTCGTGAAGGAGATATGGTCTATATCGTCCGCGCCTGAGAAGTGATCCCTGAGATTGTCGCGCCGATCCCTGAGGCGCGAGACGGAAACGAAAGGATTGTTGCACTTCCGACATGTTGCCCTGTGTGTGATACACTCCTTGAGAAAGAAGAGAAGAAGGTCGCGCTTTTCTGTCCAAATCATCATTGTCCGGCGCAGATTCAGGGGCGTTTCGAGACATTTTTCTGAAAGCATGGACTCGATATCGATGGTCTCGGCGAGAAGCAAATCGAGCTTTTTCTCGAGCAATGATGGCTCACGGATTTTGCATCTGCGTTTCATCTTCTCGATCATGAAGCAGAGCTCCTTACACTCGAATGATATAAAGAAAAATCCATTCAGAATCTGAAAGATGCTCTCCAAAAAGCGCGACATACGACGCTCGATCGTGTGTTCGTCGCGCTCGGAATCCCGAATGTCGGCTCGAAAACTGCGAAGATCCTCGCGCGCTCTATCATAGAACTTGCCCAGACACGACATCTAGAGGATTCCGAAACACTCAGTCATATTTTTCTCTCGATTTTCCCGACATTGACACAGGAATCACTGGAGTCGCTTCGTGACATTGGTGCGGAGACAGCACGAAGTATTCTTGCTTTTTTTACAGAAAATCACGATGAGATCACGTCGCTTTTTCATGAGCTCATATTCGAGGATACCGCTCGAGATATACGAACTTCTGGAGGAAAACTCCTCGAGAAATCTTTCTGCGTGACCGGCTCATTCGAGACGCTGAGTCGTGATCAGATTCATGCTCTGATCGAGCAAAATGGCGGGGAAGTACGGACTTCTGTCACAGCGCGGCTCGATTATCTTATCGCTGGTACGTCTGCAGGATCGAAAAAAATCAAGGCAGAATCGCTCGGTATCACCATTCTTTCGCTCGAGGATTTTTACGAGCTTCTGAAGTAAAGGGAGAAAAATATTGCTATTATTGGGAGTTTATTTATAATAAAAACTCTTTTTAAGATATCTTGTATGGGATTAGAATGAGTGTGGGATGTTCCGCTTGATACTCAGGACATAGAAGATGATTTCTCTCACTGACACACCTCTCATACACAGATGGAAACCCAGAAAAATGTTCAGAAAATCTCCGGAGTTGGGGTGGGATTTCAGCACTGTAGGGTATTCTGAGAGGAGCTCTATATCTCGAACCATACTGATCCACGCCCGGGAAGTGTATATCGTATCAGCAAAACTCCCCCAAATATTACGGTTCACATGTGTATCTGAGATACTGAGATCCCCCCAGATAGGATATCGGATAATACATCGGAATGATGTGATGCTGAAGATACCATATTTACTCTTCCAGATAATCTGAGTCCATGAAGGCATGTGATCACGTTTTCTGCTATAAAGAATGATGCTGAAATAGAAGAAATTCAAAAGATCGAGCTCGTTATTCCGCGCCCCCTGGAAGAAGGTGAAAATTATCGTACAGTATTTTGAAAACGTATTCGTGTATTTCCAGGTACGGAAGATCGTCCAGTTCTGGGAGAGACCTATTCCTTCAGTGATCTTCCCCCTGATGTTACCATCAAGGCATATGTCGGGCAGAAAGAAATAGCACCTCTACAAGGGAATGATCCTACAAGTGTGAGATTTCGCGTCCCTGATGACACCCCTCCATGAAGAAAGACACTTGTTTTTATAGCTTCCCAGGGATGAAAATTACAAATTATACAAAAAACACATTTTACTGTTCCGATTTCTTCACGAAATACTCCACACAAACTCCAAGAAGAATGAACGCAAGAGAAAAGAGTGGGATCAGCAGCAGAAAATGGAAAACCCGAATTTCCTTACGTATTCTGAGCACGGGTGGGTGTGGCACATGAGCGGAATGCCCAGTGAGAATATCTCGTTTATGTACATTTTGTCGATATACCCCCAGAGTGACGCATAAAGATCGAGATGAAGTGCTGAAGTAAGTCGATGTCATCGAAAGAGCCATCCAACAAACGGGCAAAGAAATTTAGATGATCATCAGCACAATTTATAGTTCCAGAGTTATCCACCAAGGAGTCGTATACTCTTATTTTTTCTCGGACTCAAAATGATGTTACACTAGTAGAAGAACTACATATTTCCTTTCCAGTTCATACACAAGTACCGATGAAAACTTCAGAAACTCAAGAGAATACCCCACAAGAGACATGACCAGAAAAAAACATAGTAACAAAAGAGGTGAGAAAAAGTGGTTGGTGGAATCGCCTCAAGAAGTGGTGGAGATCGAGTTAAGCTTCTTCATCGCATTCCCCAGATTCTGAAATACTATAGAATCCCTTATTTTTTTGAGGGATTCTTCTTATTTAGAAATGAGTTATTCTGATACAAGAGGGAACCCCATATTTTTTGCATTTCCCAGAGATATATGCTAGCATACAGGAGTCATTAATATTTTCTTATGTGAAATACATTTCTTCGAGCCAGTAAATTCTTTTACTTTCCGCTCTGATTCCTTCTTCTCGGAAGTCTCTTCTCACAGACACATGCGAATGTGGATCTTACTCGCATTACAGATTTTCGATATGAATGTCAAAGTAACGGAGAGGGTACTCTGCATATTGCATTTAGCCTCGCATGACATCATATATATTATCGTGATTATCGGATTGATCATGCTGGTTTTGTCGAGATAAAAGATGCAAATTATACTTCCATCAGTCGAGAATTGAATCTCTATGTCCCTGGATGTGACTGTATAGATGTATGAGAACAAGAAGTGGTAAAAGTCCCCGCATCTTCATGAAGGAATTTTATATTGTGATGATCTGCTCGATCAGATTATTGACAGGTGACTTCCTCAGGAATGAATGATACCTGGGTTTATGCAAATGGTCCCATAAGACGGACAACTACAGTAGTTACATTTTATCCAAGAAATGATTTTCCTAAATCATGTATAAAATGTGAGAACCCGAATCAGGCATCTTGTCGACTCTATGCACCACATACTGAATATAATACTTCAACTGGGGGGATATCTTTTCCGCTTCAGTCAAATTATGATGCCTCAGCTATAAAATGTCAGAACCCATGAAAACCATCTATTTCTTGTGATGGTGGTGCTGCAAGTGTAAAAATGACAGCATCAAGCGGTACAGGGATAAACACATTTACCGTCAATATTCCATCTCAGACATCAAGTAAGACAGGGTCATGCGTGATTACATATCCTGCAGATTCCTGTAATCGAGAGAGAAAAGAAACGATACATCTTGTCGAGAAAGAGGATCCGATCTGTGATACTTCCGAGACATCACCGGGGTGCTCATATCGAGTCAAAAAGACGGTGATCACTCCAGCTGATCTGGGGGATATGACATATGGATATGCATTTCTTGAGTTTTGAAGTTTATTTCTCCCCGTGCCTATAGAAGAAGTATGACCTGGATGATGTGGTGAAAGAGATATAAGTGTAACATGTACTTCATCATGATATGCGTGGGTTAGTCCTACGAACGATGCCATCGTTCCAGGTCTTCCATATTCTCCTGCATATATGCTATTTCTCAGCGAGAGTATTGTCACACGTCCCGGAACATGTGTCATCCAGTATAAAAAAACATCATGTGATCCAGAAAAACAAGAGATTATAACGATTGCTTCTGGAGAATCGGGCGGAGAAGCATGCTCTGGACCATGATATCTTCCTGACTGTACTCTTTTTCTCGAGAAAAATGTCGTCAGTACATCAACGTGATGAATAACAGTGCAGATCAAGTCAAATTTTGGTAGTAATGTGGTGGAATGACAGAGAGTGATACAGGGGTACAGATGTAAAAATCCTACAGTAGCATGAGTGACATGTACCACTGGAACATGAGCAAAAATACTGAATCGATATCAGGTTAAAATACCCACACAAATTTCAAGTATACCCGGAGAATGTACTGTCACATATGCAAAAACTTCATGTTCATCAGCACGTCAAGAAAAACTCCTCATCCAAGAAATTCCT
>DINU01000016.1 GCA_002426885.1 Patescibacteria group bacterium UBA5532 | reverse complement strand
ATTTAAGTTAGTGTACTATATAATCACGGGGTTTTTAAAATTTCATCATATGGAGAGAGGTGTGTACAAACATTTTCCAGTAATGAGTAAGAAATCTTGAACAGAGGTCACACAAGCCGAGATTCTCAATGCTATAGCCGTCCTGCGATGTGCGCAAATCAGGAAGTGAAATAGGGTTGAACTGGTAGATATAATCCAAAGAGATTCACCCCAATTCAGAGAATTACTGGAACAATTCTCTGCTTCGAATGTGGAAAATGTCATGGTACTCCTGAAAGTAAAATTGATTCGATTGTTATATATATTTCCTAGTACCTCTGACTCGTACCACGGAGAAGGCTTTCGGTATCCAGAGTATGAGAGTCTTCCAGACGGAAAAACACCTTCTGATTCCTGAGCTGAAACCCCGAAAAATCCTCCCATGAAAAAAAACTTTTTCACTAGATGAGTATCACTTGTTTTTCTATAGAAATAATGTAAGGTGAAGATATCTTTACTCTTCCACTATGTCCAGAAATACACCGAAGAAAGAAAGACCCGAGACAATCGAAGAGCGAGTATCGGCTGGGCTCGCTGTCTGAATGCGATGCATACTTTCTAAAAAAACAGATTTAAGAAATCCAAGACGGGGGGAAAGTGGTGATATGAAGATTATGGGAGTAAGAAAGTTTGAGTTTAAGGAGAGGGATATTCTCGTTATTGATAATCTTTTCTTAGATAATGATATGGAGAAGGTACAGTTTCATGTGGAAAGAGATGGAGAGAGAGGGAGGGAGAATCTTTTACCTTCTCTCGTCGTATCTTTGTCCAGAGATTTCTCAATACCTCGAATATAGGGGATGTCGTAACTGCTACAAGGGGCACGGTTGCGGGAGTGCTAGAAATGGCTTCTTAGTCTTCCATATTCCACTCGAACGAAGAGACTACCCTTTCCCCGTATCTTTCGGTCATCTCTCGAGAGCGAGATTCGTGAGTAGTCCGAGTATGAACAGGGCACTTCCGAGTGTGAAGTAGATAACTTTTGTCGGACCATGAGAAGTACATATTCCTCATACAATGGCACCGACTCATACAGCCATCGGAATCGCACCATTCTCGATATGTCTGAGTAGTATCCCACGACAGAGGTACGTGTTTTCTGCGTGGTATGTGCGATATGTGATCCTTGAGGAGCACTTTCTGTGGGATTCTTGGGAGATTTTTCTTGAGTCATATGAGGGATGTATACACAGTGATCCAAGGGAATTAATCTTCTGACGCATCCGGAATTTCATCCTTTCTCTGCAGGGGATATCCTATCATGCCTGCAATCGAAAAAAGAATCGCTACCACAATTCCAGGACTATCGCTTCATTCCCTCATATAAGAGATACCTGCGAGACTAGCTCATACCAGAGTTAGAGTGATTGGATTATCAAGGATATTGCTCACGCGCTGAGAGATTCCTCTTAGTATCGATCGGGAGCGCCATTCTGGCAGGGCTTTTTTAGAATTTTCGACAGTATGAGGCGCATTCATGGTGAAAAATGAGAAATATTCTCTGTATAATGTATATTTTATATATGAAGTCAAGTGAATTTCTCGATTCTATCGCTCGTATTTCGATCAATATTTGAGATTTTTTTCGGAATATGCTAGACTTCTTGTGTCTGTAATTTTTCTTATGAAACCTTTCTTTTTTCGAGAAATCCTGCGAGCCTTCGTATTCTCGATCTTCTTCGTCCTCTTTACGACGCTCGGCGCTCTCGGAGTCGCAAGTGCCGCATCGCCTGATGGCGGACTTATCGGACAGGCACTGAATGCGATCCTCGCATCGGGTGACTGGTCTCAGCCATGAGACGGGACAGTAAAAAACGCGAGTAAACTCGGCTGACTCTCTTCGAGTTCATTCACTCGGACGAAACCCAGCCAGACATGTCCGACCAATCAGTGTGTCGCTGGAATCCAGTCTGATGGGACTGTAATTTGTCGCTAATATCTTTTTATCTCTCTTCTATGAAACTCCCTTTTCACTACTACTGGCTTACGGCATTCTTCTCGATCATTGGGGTCGGAGCAGTTATCGCGGCGAGTATACGGGTCTTCCCATATGTCGTAACGCTTCTCGAGACTCCGATGGGCGTCGATGTGCCGACCAATTCGGTCATGAAGATTACCGGCATCAGTAATCCGAGTAGTATCGCGACTACGACAGGGACCGTCACGAATACACAGAAACTCGGGGGTATCAGTGCCTCTGAGTTCGTCACGACCGGCGAGACCTGTAGTGATACCTCGAAGGTCTGGATCGGCGTCGATGCGAGCGGAAATCCTATCTGTGGCACGAAGCCGACGAAGAATCTCACACAGATCGGGACGATCACTCGAAATGGTGGAAAACTCACACTCTATCAGTCTTCTGGAGCTATCCTCTCGAATCCTCCTGCAAATACGAAAATCTATCAGTGAGATATCATCAGCACAGATGCGACTGGTACGGGATCGATCAAATTCCTCGATGAGTCATTTATCCGGCTCTCGACAGGGACGACAGTCGAGCTCTCTCCGAGTGCAAGCGCCTCTGGGACACTCGCATCGGTCATCCTCGCGAATGGAACACTCTGGGGACGTATCCTCTCATCGACTGGGTCCTATAATATCGGGACAGAAGATGGAGGGATCGTCGCGGCAGTCCGTGGGACATCACTCTCGGCTATGGTCGGAGGTACTTCGAGTAACTTCGTCTATATGAGTGGAGCATGGACCTATACCGTCAGTAATCTCTCGACACCATTCTTCGCGGTCGTCGACTCTCGACTCTGAGCGAATGCAGTGAAGCTCACCTGTAATGGGACACAGACTGCGGATCTCTCGACTCCTGAGAAGGGAAATAATATAGCTCAGAACTGTACCACTCTCTCGAAGCAATCCGTAGCAAATCTCTACACATCATATCCATGGATCCGAGAAAATACTCGAAAAGATCTCGCATATATGGCGGACAAGACGGATAATCTCATTGTAGAAGAACGAGGAAATACACTCCCGAGCAGTGCAGAATACGATCCACTCTGTATGACCTATAAAGGAACAAGTAATGGAACATGGTACCCTGATATTCAGGAGTGTGTCTACGCCTATGCGAACTACATGAGCGGAACAGATATAGTCCATGTCGCGAAGAGCGTCGCAGGAAATATTGATGGAACTATTCTCAGGAAGTATCCTGTCACTCAAAATAAAAATGCAGTACTGAATAATGGATGGGTATATGAAGAAAGTGGAGGGGGATGAGTCTGGAGACTCAATATACCAGTAGGGACCGGAACCAGTCTCCCAAATGGTACCTATACATGATATTGGAAGTTCAGTGATGGGGTAATTCTCGGATGAGAATTTACGATCTGATTACCAGAAACGTATATCGGTGTGATAGCGAGAAATACCTCGAAGACTCTACAGTTTAATGTCTTAAAAGAAGGAACTAGCTATACACTTATCGGAGCGGTGATGGGAATCGATGATACAGCAGGAGTGAGTGCTTGTATGGAAGTCGAAGGGAGATTATCAGGAGATAACAGAGAATGATACTGTATCTCAAGTAGTGCCCCTATAACAAGTGGTGGTATCACCACCACCTCATATACCCCAACCTCGGATAGTAACTGGGATCGTATGACACCACAAGCAATAAAAGAAAAAGGTATCACGATCACACAGGCAGGACAGTATGTCGAGTATCCGACGGGTGCATGGACGAATGGTATCAAGAGTGATATGAAAATGACAGTAAATCTTCAAAATCAGAATACAACAGGTCTTACTAAATATATCTTGGATACATGAACTAGAAGATATTATTATTCCTCGAACACTTTGTATGATAGCATTACAACTCCGTATACCACTTCTTCAATAGCAGATACTAGGATAATTATATTATCTCTTCCGGAAAATCCTTGACGATTTATGATTGGAAATAGAGAAACGGATTTAAATTATCCACTCAATAATACTATTACAGGATGGGTTATTCGGTAGATATGCTCTCTAAAATATCCCCTCGTGCGAGGGGATATTTTTTATGATCGTGATCGTGTATTGGATCAGGATTTATGCTACGATCGGGAATTTCTTATTATCAACTTTTGCATTATCGAATGCTTTTACCTTGAAGTGCCCTAATTTTAGTACCTTTCCGCTTGTATCACGGAGAGTATATTGGATTGTGAATGTAGTCAGACCACTATTATGAAAGTTTACTCAAGGCGATAGCTTCAGTGTAAATGTCCCATCACCATTCGATTGGGTGACTATTTCTGTAGCCATGGTATTTCCAGGCATAGGTCCGATCGTGAATGTAGCTACGGCATCAGCAGGTGCATTGGTTACGAGAGTCCATGTTGGTTCTGCATAGCCACCATTATCATCGAACTCAGTCGGACCATTTACTTCTACGGTGATCGCAGGAGCAGGGGGAGTGATGACAGGAGGGACATATGGGGGGACCTTCCCAGCGAGTGCGTGAATAGATACAAATTTATCTTGTGTTCCTGTTCGAGAAGCATCTTGCAGAACAGCACGTGCTGTGACATCCCCACCAGCACCCTGTGGAAGTGTCGCTCCTGGATCTTTGCTTGTTCCTGCGAGCTTTCCATCAACATAAAATTCGTATCATGTTACCTCTTCACCATAATATAGTGTACGCTTACATGTCACGGTAAAATGGCCATCG
This sequence comes from Patescibacteria group bacterium UBA5532, assembly GCA_002426885.1. Taxonomy (GTDB): domain Bacteria; phylum Patescibacteriota; class Gracilibacteria; order BD1-5; family UBA2023; genus UBA5532. The sequence goes on along the minus strand of DINU01000016.1, from coordinate 34,130 downwards.
CCATTTGTAGATACATAACATCCTGTCGGAGCAGGGATAGTGACGCGCACGGTTATTCCCTCCAGAGATACCGATTGTGATATAATCTTTCTCTCTCCTACTTTCTTTACTGCACGGACCGTTACGACTCTGTTTTCTCACTCTGGGAGAGTTATACGTGCATTGTTCTTTTCTGGTGCAGCGACGGGGGTGCCATTTACCTCTACGATATATCATGTTGCTCCATCGACAGGTGACCATGTAAAGTCTCTGATCGTATCTGTTACGGCAGTCATCGTCAGAGCACTTGGTACTGGGAGAACTTCCTGATCTGTGGTTACTTTTGCAGAGACTTTCTTTCCTCACTTTTCTGCTGTTATTTCGATTTTTGTACCTTGTGGAAGTGATGCAATACCAGTATTATTTACGAGCTTACCTCCTCCTCACTCGATTTCGAAGGTAAATATAGTACTTCATGGATTCTCGACATTTGAGACTGTAAGAGTTACCGTCCCGTCGGGCATAATCACTTGTGTAATATTGAGTGTTTCAGGAAGTGTCTCTACTGGAGTTTCTGGAGCTTTTTGTGTAAGATCTTCCTTAGAAAACTTATATGTAATGACATGTCCATCAGATGGACTTTTTAGCATGCTTGCAGTAACGTCATTCTCGCCGTCAACTAGCCATTCTTCAGGGATCCCCGCTCACTCTGGTAGTTCCCTCCCATTTACGCAGACCTTGATAACATTTTTTGGCGTCTCCGCTCCCATGACAGATCCTACCCCACGCCATCATGCTGCACCGATACTGATCTGAGGCTTGCTCGAAGATTTTGGAATATTGAGCTGTATCTCTCATGGAGTTCCATCTGCATAGACCACATTGACGATAATCACTCATCCTCCTGGATATTCTCCCGTGAGTGTCACTTCCCAGAATCATTCTGAAGTTATCGTCGCAGCAAAGTCAAGTTCTTTTCCTGCTACAGAGAGAGTATCTGGTCTCATACCATGGAGCTTGAATGATCCACTATTCGGATTGAAGTCCTCCTGCAGTCCACTCTGAACTCAGATAGTAGGGGGCGGCGTTACTGTGAAGGGGTGATCTGTGCTATCAGAAGCAGAAGTTCCCACAGAGATCATATATTCTCCTACAGAGGTATTGCCGAGTCCATATACCGTGAGTGTTGTTCATGAGATAGAGAAGTTGAGCTTATAAAGAACCGTTCCATCAGATGATTTCAGAAAGACTGCATCATCTGCTTTGAGAGGGGTAGCAATATCGACAGTGTATGAATCCCGCCCTTGTGGTATAGTATTTTCTTTTGGTTGAGTCTCGGGCACTTCAGGTATTTGTGTTGCCCACGTATCGATTGTAACAGGTGATTGTGCCCTGAAGCTCATTTTCTTATCTGTATATTGCGCCATTGATCCATCAGGATTTGTGGGATTGAGGTCTTGCTGTGTGGTACCTTCGATGACGAGTTCTGCACTTCCCGTCGGAAGAGGATTTCCTCCAGGATTTTTGAACTTGGTTGTATAGATTCCATTATTTCCATCCAAAGAGAGGGGTACACGAGTGCCATCTGGGAAGATAAGATACGCGAAATGAGGAGTTACATTTCATCCCGCCGTCTCGAAAGTGATCGTGGCTTCGAAACGATTCATCGAAGATGCTTCCACAGCGACACCCACCTGATTTTCTGGAAGGAAAAAATTTTTCGATGTCTCAAGTGTATGAGCATACATGAGAGTAACAATCCGATCAGTTGGTATGTCTCCCGGAGAGAAAATTATTCCTGTTCCCTCCGCATTTGTCATTACGGGTACGTTTTTCTGGACAGGATTTCACTCAGGATCAGTGTAGCTAATTACTACGGCTATTTCAGTATTTCACGGAAGAGTATTCGGGAAAGCCGTAACCCCATAGAGAGAGTAGGTCACATTTACAGGTCGAGTCATCATTGCTTCTGGACTTTCCGCTGTAGCACCCATATCGATCGTTTCCACCCCCTGTGCAGATACAGGACTAGCTACCCCAGTCATAGCAAGTGCTGCGGCGAGAGCAAATGCAACTTTTTCACTCGCCACTCCTACATGACCCCCTTGCTTCCCATTTTCTAATCTTCACTGATGATTCTCTAGATTATTACGCTGTGCCATAGGTAGAAAAATAAAAAAATAAAAAATGAAAGTATAGGTATGGATAAAAAAATAAGCGAATAAAAAAGACTCATAGTTATGAGTCTTACACATGGCACGCCGGAATATATGTCCATCCAAATGAAGTGGATGTGTCACGGGGGAGAAAGCCGTATAAATCGACATTTCTTCACCGCGCCGTATGGAGTATTCCCTGTATTTCCATGTTCAGAAAATTAATTACACCATGGATTTTATCACTTAGCCAGAAAATGATATGGAAAAATTAAAACTTGTCAACATATTTTTATGATTTTCGTGAATATGTCAATAGATTGCGAGGGAGAGGCTCGTTATTGATAGAGACAAGATACGAGAGGAGAACCTGGAGATTTTCTGAATTCCATTGTCTTTCTCGGAGTATTTCATATAATCCCCCCATGAAATTTGTTCGCTCAAAAAAACTCGTTTTCCTCAATAATAAGGGCGGTGTCTGAAAAACGACACTCGCTTTTAATACAGCCACGAAATTTGCAGAGAAAGGATACAAGACGGTCCTGATCGATCTCGATCCACAATGTAATCTCTCTCGTCTCGCTCTGGGGGAGCGTTTTGAGGAGTCCCTCTTCTGAGCTATGGGAAATATATATCATGTTCTTCGACCGATTATCGAGGCGAAATGAGATGTCGATACGACGATCAGTTTTTTTCCTCTGGCAGAGAATCTGCTTATCCTCCCAGGAAGCCTTCTTTTGTCTGAATACCAGGATATGCTTTTGTCCGCATACATGAATGCCATGAGTGGGCAACCAAGTGGATATACGCAGACAAGTGCTATAAATCGTTTTTTTATGACCCGAGGGATGCGAGACGAGGTAGATATTTTTATTATCGATGCTTCCCCAAGTCTCGATCTGTTGAATCGTATTATTTTGCTCGGATCAGATTATTTTATTACACCATTGATGCCGGATGCCTTCTCACTTCAGTGAATCGAGAACCTCTGAAATACACTTACAAAATGGAAAGAAAATTGGCATAATGGAGCGAAATCCATGGCGATAACACGCGATATTCCTGTGAGCGATCTTCTTTCAGGAGAGTGACTTTTTATCGGATATATTATTAACTCATATAATCAATATGCAGGGAAACCAATCCAGTCACATTCTCAGTGGATGGAGAAAATCCCGTGATCAGTGAAGCAATTTCTCTCCTTACAACATTGCAGAAACTGACTCGTAGAAAAATCATGGACATCCCCATTACAGATTATAAAAGATTATGGAGAGCTTCCATCAGATGCTCAGATAGTCTCGAAAGCAATTTTCAATCTTGTCCCCGGTCTGGATTGTCAGGATGTCGTATGAGTCCGAGAAAATCTCGATATTGCTCGAGAGCAGTATGAAGAACTTTTCGATCACATAGAGGAAATATTACAGAGATATTAGCGATTATTTTCCCAAAATGGGTACGTGGGAAAAAAACGATCTTTCATTTTGTCCCGCGAGCAGAAAATGGTATAATGCTCGCATGAATATTTTCCCACAGAAATCTTTTTTCATCATGCTCATCGGAGCACTTCCACTGACGACTTTCGCTTCGAGTGGAGATGATGTCGGGCTCATCGATACCTATGAGAAGTATATTCAGGCAGTGCAGGATATCTGCGAGAGTCCTGATGTCCCGTGGGCGGACTATAAGAATAGCACGACATTTACCACCCTGAGACCGGAGTATCCAGCTCTGTCGGGAGCGACCATCGCAGAGCGCTGGACGGAGCAGCCGAGTCAGACACAGGATGTATACCTGCAGAATATGATCGAGCAAGCGCTCGACACGACGGATGTCGATGGATCGGTATTTACCTCTGTGCGACTTGCGGGGGTGCAGTATCGGACGATCATGGATCAGATCTACGCATGCGGGATTATCGAGGGGCGAATCCAGGTGATCGAGCGTCTCGAAGATCAGATCGATCGCAATAATAATGGCATGACCGAGATCCGTACCAAGCTCGAGGCGATGCGTGAGGCGCTTCAGGAAGAGTCTACGACGCATTCTTGTAAGTCGATCGATATGAGTGGTATCGATACGAAGCGAGAGATTCTCGATGCGACACTCTATCAGTACTGCGTCTATCGTCATTATCTCGCATATGTCGAGACCAATATGGAGGTCCAGATGAATACACTCATCTCCACCGAGCAAGAGGCACGGAAAAATCTCGGAGTCAGTCAGGTGACACTCCAGAACACAGATCAGCTCATCTTCCTCTTCGAAAATGCCACTTCTCAGATCCAGAACGAGATCACACGTGCGAAGGATGTCTACAGTCAGGCGTTCGTCGCGTATGGTGAGATGGAGCGCACGTACGGCATTCATATTTTACTTCTCGTCCTCACAGACGACTACATTCAGTTCCGTGAAAATCTGAAAAACTTCATGAATCCACTCTCTCAGTTCTTCCAGAAAGCTGTGAATGCCCAGAGTAAAAATCCGCCACCGATGTAGCAAGAAAAAAGCAAACAACATTTTATTTTTCGAGAAATCTGATACAATACTCATAGAATTTCCTCGAATACTTATATTTCCCCTATGTTCTGAAGAAAAAAACTCGATATCTCTGAAGAAGAGAATATTCCCCTCACTCCGAAGGGATGACTGAAAAAAGTCGACACGATCGTGACATGAATCCTTCTCGGAGGTGTTCTCGCGTCGATCTACGGTATTAAGCGAAAAAAAGACAAAAAAAATCAGTCTCTGCAAAATGAGAATCAAGATCAGCTGAGTCTTTTCGAGGAGGAGAAGCCGTCTTTCTGGAAGCGGATTTTCTGAAGAAAATAAAAAAAGCATAAACTCGCTCTATGAAATATCTGCTTATTATCGTGTTTTTGCTGGTTCCGAGTCTGGTTTTTTCTCTCGAAGAAAAGACAGAATACACGGATAAGATTCTCGCCTGTATCGACTCCACGAATCCGAGAAGTATCACAGAGTATGTCTGTCCGCTTGTGATAGAAGATGAGCGGGCAATCCGCTCGTATCAGTCGGCAGTGAGTCTTCTTTTTACTCCGATCGATGAGGAGGTCCGTGCGAAGCTCGAGGAGCTCTCGACCAAGCGCTCGAAGGATCTCGCAGACTGGACCGAGACGATTCGGATTTTTTCCCTTTCTCCACCACCAGAAGACACCGAGAGTGCGTACGTGACGCGCTATCTCTCTGGATGTACGCAGGCGATCGAGGAGACACTGATCGCAAAACAGTATCTCGTGACGGATGCGACCGTCCTCCAGAATCTCCCCGACGGAGTCGATGCAGAGGGATGTCAGGCACTCGTCGGACGCAAGATGAAGGCGTATTCTGATATGGCGTGGATGATCGCATCACGCGCACTTGGCAGATCATTTACCAATGACTATAATACATGGATGGATACGACGAAGACGCAGTATAGCACACTGCTCGATGCGCTGAATCGCTACATTACCCGTCTTCAGCTCGCCGTGAAAAAAGTCGATGCGCGTGTCAAGAATCCGAGTATCGCTCCGACACAGTAGGGTTTTTCCGAGTACATTGCGTTCTTATCGGAATATTTTTATCATTTGTTTCATCGTTTATTTCCCTTCATGCTCCGAGCAAAAAAACAGTACTGACAGAATTTTCTCAAAGATCAGGTGATACTCGAGAAGATTGCGAGTGCGATCCCGATCACTGATGGACATATCGTCGAGATCGGTCCGGGGTATGGTGCTCTCACGGAGGAGATTCTCGCACGGAAGCCTCATACGCTCGATCTCGTAGAGATCGATCCTGATATGACGCGTATGCTCCGAGAATGGATCGGTACATATCCTGATACAGATGTTACACTCTATGAGCAGGATATTCTGACATTCGTACCCCGGCAGGTATCATGAATCCCTGAGTATTCCGTCATTGGGAATATCCCATACTATATTACGTCGCCGATTTTCACTCATTTCCTCTATACGCTCGATGATACTCCAGCATCTATGGTGATTCTCATGCAGAAGGAAGTCTGAGAGAAGATTCTGGCAGGATCCCAGAAAAAAAGAAAAAGCTCGTATTTTTCTCTCCTCATCGAGTATCGTACGACTCATATCTGGAAGGTCGCTGATGTACCAAGAGATGCCTTTACACCGGCGCCGAAAGTGGACTCTATCGTGCTTGGTTTTACTCTGAGACATGTACGCGATCGTGCACGAGAAGCATATTTTCAGACGCTCTGGCGAGAGGCATTTTCCCAGCCTCGTAAGACACTCTCCTCGAATCTGCGGAGCCGATTTCCCATCGAATTTCTCGAGACATGGCTCTCATCGCGGGGATATGATACGACCGTCAGATCCGAGCGACTCTCACTTGCAGACTGGGAAGATTTACTCGCGCACGATCCGAGAGGAGCGATTTCCGAAGGGTAGCATACCTGCGGACTTCCGAGGTGTATTTCTATGCAGGATTTCCCTTACAGTGCGATAAAGCTCTCTCCTGTCAATAGAAATTCTCTGGCAAACTTTCTTACTGTCCATATAATCCTGCCTGTTTTATTCATAATTTCTCACTATGGAAGAAAGAATGCCTCGTAAAAGACAGAATCCTTCGCTTCTCAGAATTCTCGGATGACTTTGGGTGATTCTTGCATCGTTATTTACGATATATACTCTCGCATACACGATCGTAAATGGTCGACAGATTCCAGACTTTCCATGGACGACACAGACGGGATCGATACAGGTTCAGGGGATCGGAAATGCAGATTTTGAGCAGGGAATCCGTCAGACGCTTGTCGAACTTCGGCAGGGTCTCGAACAGCAGTTCATGGCAGGATGTAATTATATGATTCTCTTTCCAGTCGATTCAGGACGGAATATCGGTATCATAAATGCTGCATGTTTGACATCTCCGCTGCAGGGTGGAGGCGTGACACTTACAGGGATGAGTCTTTCAGGAGTCGTTATCCCGACTGATGATGCGACTGCATCTGGAGAGACCATGACTTCATCTGGACAATAATATATGTATATGAATAATAGAGACTTCCCAGGTCTCTATTATTGTGTCTTCTTTTTATCATAAAAATGTGATAAAAACGTCACTTTTCTACGAAAAAAATGAGTTTCTGAATAGTTTTTTTGATCGCAGTTATCCTCATTATTATCAGAAGAGCTCGAGTATTTTCTGCCTTTTTCCGAAAAAAGCTATTGCCAAATGAAAAAATCTTTTGCATTATTATAACTTCTTTATATACTACGTGGGCTAAAATTTGTATCTCTTTTCCTTAGATACGCATCTCTATGCCAAAAGAAGACAAAATCGAGGTGGAGTGAGTCGTACTCAAGTCACTTCCTTGAGCTGTTTTTGAGGTCCAATTACCAGAAAACTTCAATAACATGGTGATTCGGGCCTATGTATCAGGAAAAATGCAGAGACATCTTATACGGCTTATTCCAGGGGATACAGTGACTGTGGAGCTTACTCCATACGATCTGACACGAGGTCGGATCACCTTCCGAAAGCCGACACAGGCTTCTCAGAACGGTCCACGATACACCCCTCGAAATCACCGAAACTCTTCATCCGCTTCGTAATTTTCTCACCTATGAAAGTACGTCCTTCAGTAAAAAAGATTTGTAATAAATGCTCGATCATTCGTCGAAAGGGTGTTGTGCGCGTTATCTGTGCCGAACCAAAACATAAGCAACGACAGGGATAATTTCTTTTTGACTTTCTTTTTCTTATTTCTATGGCTCGAATAGCTTGAATCAACCTTCCAGACGGAAAACATGCAGAGATTTCTCTCATGTACTTGTATGGTGTCGGACGTCCTCTTGCACAGAAAATCCTCTCCAAAGTCGGTATCGAATGGAATCGAAAAATGTGAGATCTCTCAGAAGAAGAGCTCGATAAAATCCGAGACGAACTGAAGCACCATGTGATCGAATGAGATCTCCGACGAGATGTCTCTGGAAATATTAAAAGACTCCAAGAAATCGGATCATATCGTGGTCTTCGACATAAGAAGCGCCTTCCAGTTCGTGGACAGCGCACGAAGACGAACGCTCGTACTCGTAAGGGGAAAGCGGTCACGGTCATGAATAAAAAGAAATAATTTCTGCTCTCTATTTTTCTATAACTTATGGCTCCAGTCCTAAAACGTTCTAAAAAAACTCGTAAAAACATCAGTGACGTGGTTATCTCTATCAATGCCACTCTCAATAACACGCACATTGTCGTGTCAGATACAGAAGGAAATGTCCTTACATGGTCTTCTGGTGGTACTGCTGGATTTAAGGGGGCGCGTGAAGCGACTCCGTATGCAGCACAGATGGTAAGCGAACAAGCAGTCACAAAAGCAAAAACACTTCACAATTCTGAAAGAGCGATCATCTACATGAAGGGGATCGGTGCTGGACGAGAACAAGCAATCCGAGGTGTTTCAAATGCTGGAGTCGAGATCACCGCTATTTACGACATAACTCCCGTTCCACATAACGGATGTCGAAAACAAAAAATCCGAAAACTCTAATTTCCATTTACTCTTTTCTATGCGTTATACTGGACCTAAAGTAAAACTCTGTCGTCGCGAAGGATATAATCTTTTCGGGACAGAAAAATACAACACGAATACTGATCCGAAGAAAAAAGGGCGTACGCCAAAACTCTCGGAGTATGGTGTTCAGCTTCGTAAAAAGCAGGCAGCAAAAAGACAATTTGGTCTTTCTGAGAAGCAATTTCGACGCTACTACGATCGAGCGATTCGTATGCAGGGTGTGACGGGTGATAACTTCCTCCATCTCCTCGAGATGCGCTTCGATAACGTCGTATTCCGTGCGAACTTTGGTCGTACGATCATGCAGTCTCGCCAGGCAGTAAATCACTCACATTTCCTCGTAAATGGGAAAAAAGTAAACATTCCTTCATACCAGATGAGCGTCGGTGACGTTATTTCTCTGAAAGAAAAAATGAAGGAATCGACACTCTATAAGTCACTCCTCGAAGAGTTCCGAGCATTCTCCGAAAAAAATAGCGCAGCGACACTTTCACAGGCATCATGGCTGACTATCAATCCAAAAGACCTTACTATCACAGTCTCTGGAGTTCCTGAAAAGAAAGATTTTGATAGTATGATCGACACACAGCGTATTATCGAATTTTATTCGAAATAGTATTTCTTCATTCTATTTCCCAACTATGCACATTCTTCATTCTGTCATCGGTGTACTCAAGATCCAACGAGAAGTTCTCTCTGAGAATGAGGAGCGGTTTATCATCGGACCCCTCCCGAGTGGTTATGGTGTAACGATCGGAAATTCACTTCGTCGGGTTATGCTCTCGTCTATTCCAGGGGCGCGTGTCACAGGGATCAAGATTCCTCACGTCGCACATGAGTATATGAATCTTCCCGGTATTCGAGAATCAGTCCTTGATATTATGCTGAATCTCAAGTGACTCGTCGTCGATATGCCGACGAACGGAATAGAATGGCTTAAGGTTCAGAAGAAACAATCAGGAAAATTAACAGCAGCAGATATCAAAGAAGTCAATGGGATTACCGTCACGAATAAAGACATGTATATCACGACTGTCGATGAAGGATTTGATCTCAGCTTCGAGATCCGCGTCGAGAAAGGAGTCGGATATATCGGTATAGAAGAACTGAAAAAAAGAGAAGAAGATCCACAGGTTCTCGTGATCGATGCGAATTTCTCACCAGTAGAAAATACTCGATATGAGATCGTAAATACTCGCTACGGAGAAATCACCAATCTCGATTCTCTCGAATTTGTTATCCGCACGAATGGAGCAATGTCTCCTTCTGATGTACTGAAGTTCTCAGGGAAAATGCTCGAATCGTATTTTTCACTGTTTAACGAAGATGCACTTCAGGTCGGAGGTGAATTCATCGCGAATATCCATGAAGTTATGGAACGTGAAAAACAAGAAGTGAAGACAGAACTCGAGAAAGAAACATACACACCGATCGAAATCATGGGACTTTCGCCTCGTACACTGAATGCCCTCGTAAATGGAGAGATTCTCTCTATCGAAGCACTTTCGAAGTGTACAGAAGCAAAGCTCTCTTCTATAAAATGATTCTGAAAAAAAGCTATGACAGAAGTGCGTGATGCTCTCCGAGCTCGCGGTGTAAAACTTCTTGGCGACGAATAATTTCTTTTTCTTTTTTCTTATGAGACACCGAGTTAAAAACATACGAATCAATCATCGAGATGCCCCTCATACGAAGGCAATCGTGCGAAATCTTATTACGAGTTTTTTCCTTCATTCATCCCTTGTGACGACTGAAAAGAAGGCACGTATCCTCGCAAGTCAGGTCGACCATGTTATGCAGATCGCACAGAGTGACATGCAGGAAATGAATAAAATCCGTTCACTGAATTCGATCATGTTTACTCCTGAAGCAAGTCGATCGGCTCTGAAGATGGCAGAAAGCATGAAGTCCCACACGAGCGGATTCACACGCATTACACCGATTCAGTATCGTGTAGGAGATGCTGCAAAACTCGTGAAAATAGAATTCGCTTTATAATTTTTTCTTTTATGAAAACTCTTGTCGCAAAATCAATCCCAAATAAAGACAGAAAATGGTTTATCGTCGATGCAGAAGGGAAAAATCTCGGTCGCCTCGCGACGAGTATTGCTCGAACCCTCTCAGGACGAAATCGTGTCGATTATACACCTCACATTGATAACGGTGACTACGTCGTCGTCATTAATGCAGAGAAGATCGCTGTAACGGGAAAAAAAGAAGACACGAAAATGTATCGAACACATTCGCAGTATATGGGTGGACTGAAGGAAATTCCTCTTTCTCGTATGCGAGTAAAAGATCCAGCACAGATCCTGATCCATGCAATCGACGGAATGATTCCTCACACAAAACACCGAAATGCGATGCTTATGCGACTGAAGGTGCAAGCGGGAGCAACACACGCTCACGAAGCACAGAAGCCAACTCCTCTTCCTGAATTTTAAATCTTTTTTCTTATGACTTCTTCTTATACTTACTCCGTTTGAAGACGGAAAACAGCTGTAGCAAAGGTAAAACTCCGAAGCGGAAAAGGCGAATCTCAGATCAATGGGAAAAAAGTCGATCAGTTTCTGCACCGAGGAGACCTTTTCTCGACTGTCTATGCTCCACTGAAAGTCGCAGGAGTCTACGATGCCTATCACTTCGAAGTCGATATCTGTGGATGAGGAGAGAGCGCTCAGGCACAAGCAATCCGACATGGGATCGCTCGTGCACTCGTTAAGACAGATGAAAATCTGAAAAAAGCATTAAAATGAGCTGGATTCCTCACACGAGACTCTCGTAAAGTCGAGCGAAAGAAGCCAGGTCTCCATAAGGCCCGAAAGTCTCCATCTTGGTCAAAACGTTAATTTTTCCACCTTCCTCCTATGCCTACTATTAATCAGCTCCTTCATACTCGCCGAAAAGATGTTACTCGAAAAAGTAAATCTCCAGCCCTCCAGGTAAATCGAAATACTCTGACGAAGACATTCTCCTCGATCGAGGCTCCACAGCGTCGATGAGTCTGCCTGAAAGTCTACACAGCTACTCCGAAGAAGCCAAACTCAGCCCTCCGAAAAGTCGCGAAGATTCGTCTGACAAATGGACATGAGGTCATCGCGTATATCGGATGAGAGTGACATAATCTGCAAGAGCACTCAGTCGTCATGATCCGATGAGGACGTGTAAAAGATCTTCCAGGTGTACGATATCATATCGTTCGAGGTATACTCGATTGTCAGGGGATTGATAAGAGACGTCAGGGACGATCACTCTACGGGACAAAACGGCCAAAGGCAAAAAAATAATTCTTTTTCTTAATTTCTCTTATGAGTACGAAAGGTAGTGTCGCATTTGTTACACAAAATGAACATCTTCTCAAATTTATCAACTACATCATGAAAGGTGGGAAGAAGACGCTCGCATACAAGATTATCAATAACACATTCGATATTCTTCGCCAGAAAGGATATAATCCAGAAGATATTTTCGAGAAAGCGATCGATAATACGATGCCGAAGATCGAGTGTCGTCCGAAGCGTATCGGAGGATCGATATTCCAGGTTCCTATGGAAGTACCTCCAGGAAGAGCATTTGCTCTCTCTGCTCGCTGGATTCTCGGTGCGGCACGTGGAAAAAGTGGAAAAGATTTTTCTGTTTTCCTTGCACAAGAACTGATCGATGCAGCAACTGAGACAGGTCTCGCAGTAAAAAAACGACAAGATGTGTATCGTATGGCAGAAGCAAATCGTGCATTTGCGCGATATGCGAATGTCCGATAATACTTTATTTTACTTCATTTACTTTTTATGGCTCATAAAAAAGCGATGTGATCGACCCAAAACGGTCGTGATAGTGTCGCAAAAAGACTCGGTGTAAAAATCTACGGTGGACAGCCTGTTATCGCTGGAAATATTATCGTTCGTCAGAAAGGAAATACGTTCTGGGCATGACAGTGAGTTTCTACTGGGAAAGATTTTACCCTCTATGCACAACATGACGGTGTCGTTTCTTTTCGAGAGCGTCGTCGTGTTCGTTTTGACGGGAATGTGTATCGTGATATATACGTGAGCGTCGTCTAATACCTTTAACTTTTTTGTATGACTTTTTCTCCAAAACAACAACTCTCTCGTGTCCGCGGAAGAAAGCGCTACAGTGCTTGGGTGCGGATCAATGCCAAGAGACTGACAGATCTCTGTGCACTGCAGTATGATAAAGATGGGAACGCACTCGGACTTGCACATTTCGCATCTCCAGTTACTGGGACATATAAAGGACGCACTGTTCTGAGTCCGAAGCGCCAGAAAGTGAAATCAATCAAGAAAATCCGCGCGTAGCCTCCTTCGTGTATACGAGAGATTTTTTGTCGAATCATCCCTGAAACACCAGAATTATGTCATCATCTCGTCATCGTACTCGACAATTTCTCCTCCAGTCACTCTATAGTCGTATCTATGAAAACGTCTCGTTTACACGAGATGTTTTTGTGTCTACGTATTTTGAGAATGCCCCGAAAATTGATGAAGTGTACTATGAAAATATGGAAAGGGGAATTATCGAAAAACAGTCAGAACTTCTCGGACTTATTTCCGAGCTCGCTCCGAAATTTACCATAAAAAGCATGCCCACGATCCATCTAGTTATCCTGATGATCGCACTCTATGAGATGCTCTATTACACTGGTGGGGATGTGAGTGAGAAGGTGTCTATGAATGAAGCGGTGGAGCTCGCGAAGGAGTTCTCTGATGAATCTGGAAGGGCTTTTATAAATGGTGTTCTCTCTGAATTTCAGAAGAGGAAATGAGCGATTACACATGTATGAAAAGAATATACACTCTTTTCATAGGTATCCTCGATTGAAACGAGCGAGTCCTTCAGTTTTTACTCCAGAATATTCGTTATTTGAGAGCATACTTCTCGAGAGAATTCCAGGAAGTCGATAATATGCATTCGAATATATTCCCCGCTGTTCCATAAAAAAATCTCGAGTTCTCTCGAGATTTTTTGTCTTCTATAATTTAAGATTATGGAGTGACGATGTATGCCGATCCACTTGAAGTGTAATCTATGACAACAGTGTCGACACCAGCTACGCTCGCTATATCGAGATTCCCTCGTGCATTATTCTCAAGGTGAGCCCAGAGCATATAGTTTACACCATTATCTACATATTTGTATCCATATGACCCTGCATTTGCACATGGAGTCGTAGTTCGACTTGCTTGAGGATCAGTTGGGATTTTTCTTTTTGTATACATTTGCTGGAAAAACGTATCATTTGGATTATCTCCATCTACAGTAGAGAAACAGTTTCCCGTATCGACGGTATCTGCAGGTTGCGGATACCGTGCCTGTTCTGCATTAAACGTCTGAATGTTTGCCTTACTATTGTTTAGATCGGCAATACGCCCTGTATCACGTGCTCGCTCAAGGAATCCTGTCATTTGCGGAAAGAGCGCCGCAGCGAGGATACCGATAATAGCCAAGACGATCATAAGCTCCACGAGTGTGAATGCACGAGAAGAAAGAAGTCGCATAGAGTAGAAATAAGAAATAAAACAGATGAGGACAGTATAACGATTTTTTCCTGAATGCAAGACGGAAGTTCTGCACTCGGTATACCATTTCTTGACTATTCTAGCAGATTATTCTTTTTTATGCAAAAAATTTGATTTATTCTCATTTTCGTGTTCATAGGGCTCCGATTCATTGACTTCGAGATGAAGGGTCGCATATATTTTTGGGAAGAATCATATCAGATCTTTCTCTATCATATCGGCTATTTCATGTGCATCATGGAGGAGGATCTTCTTATCCCGGAAGACGAGATGCACTTCGAGAAATATATCATCTCCTGATCGTCGCGTGCGGAGATTATGGTACGATTCGATTTCTGGATATGATGTAAGAATATGATTTACCTCGAGGAGATTCTCTGGATCGAGCGAATGATCGAGGAGCATATGTCCCGCTTTTTTCAGGATTTCGAGACTATTCCATACGATGAAAATACCGATGATTCATCCAGAGAGACTATCGAGCCACCACCATCCGAGAAATCGCGTCCCGATCAGCGAGAGAAGTACACCACCATTCATATAGAGATCCGAAGAATAGTGAAGAATATCCGAGTCGAGCAAAAGAGAGGTGTGATTTCGTTTTACCTGTTTAAAATTCCAGAGAATCAGAAGTGATCCACACATGGCAACAAGCATAATCCCGAGCTCTAAGAGCTCGATCGCCATTACTGCATGTGCCCGATAAGATTGTACTGCTCACCATACCAGTGCTACCCCGGTAGCACATATTACGATTCATTCGAATACTGCCCCGAATCCTTGCGCTTTTCAGTATCCATAGGAGAAATCTTGAGTTTTTTTATGGCGTGAGAGTTTGAGGGTAAAAAGATTTATCCCCGACACGAATATATCGAAAAATGAATCAAGTGCTGATCCGAGGATCGCAAGTGATCAGGAGAGAATACCGATCGATCCTTTTATCACGACCAATAAAAAGGAGATTATGGTCGCGAATTGTATACTTGACTCGGGTGTTTTTGATGGAAATGAAAATGACATACTAGTGAAAAGAAGAGAGAAGACGGTCACGAATCGCTTCACGACGGTCATTGACATGAAATTTGAGTATGGTATCGGACAGTATGACGCCCTTCGGATTCCCGAGTCGTTCATTTTGCTTCTGAGTTTTCCTGAAGAAGAAGAAATGAAAAATCCGATCACACATTTTCCAGAATCGATCGAGTACTGGTCTCTTTGCTTCGAGTATTATTGCATACTGAAGATTCTCTTTTTTCTGCTTTTCTGGGATATTTACCCATGTATTCTTCTCGAGAAAATCCTCATAAAGAGTGCCTCGGACCATAATCGGCTTCAGATAATAGATCCAGTAATAGAGATAGATATCGTTCGGAATTGCGATCGATTCGAGCGCGAGTGCATCCGTCGTCATGAAAAAGGAGAGACAGAAATTCTCTGCAATGTCATTTCATCGTCTCCAGACTCAGAATATCAAAAAAATACTCGTGACACATACACGCACAAACCACATATATCCTGGATGTGTCACGATAAAGAGATCGATATCTGAGTCAGTATGTGTGCTGTACATAGAGAGACTATTTCCGACCGCGATCATCTCGATCCCAGGAATATGGGCGATGCGAGCAACATATCGTTTTGACTTCTGAAAGAGTTTTTTCTCATGTTCACTGGGCTCTGATTTCATACTCATCTCCTTTTGGAACGCGTCATGAAACTGTGAAAAATCCATATTTTTCTGAGATAAAAAATCCCGAGCGCTCGGGATGGTGTGTTTTTATATTACTGGTTGGTACTTTTTGCTTGGTAGAGATTACGTCCGACACGTTCTATATACTTCTTGTTCTGGAGATTCATGTAGATGGTCGTCTCTTTTACCTTTCGTGTCTTGAGGACACGATTCATGATCTCCTCTTTCGAGAGAGGACCACCAGCCTTCTGGAATACCTCGAGTATCACATCGAGCACAGTCCCGTCTTTATATCCCCAGTCTTTGAGGACGTAGATTCCACGACCAATGAGGACGAATTCACTATTGCGAATAAGTTCATTATGAATCGTAGAGACTTTTACAGGTGAGCGAAAATGCTCGGTAATCGTGTTTGTAATATCGATAAAGTGCATCGGTTCTTTCCGCTTTTTCAGGACATAAATCGTCTTATCTTTCAGAGTCGAGGGGTTCAGAATCTTCCACTTCTCGAGTCCGATAAATTTCTCTTCCCCCTTTACAATATCGAGGAAAATATCGAGTGTCGAGTCGATGAGAAGTGTCTCGATCTTTCCGAAAAGAGGGAACAGATTCACTTTTATCGCATCATAGAGTACGGATACCTCCATAATATCTCCTTTTTTCTTGAGGGCTTTTACCGCTTCTTTATGGATCGAGTCGACGAGTTTCTTATTAATCTCAGGGAGATGAAAATAAGTTCGCGTTCCGAGCTGTGGCTTACTCTTCTGAATTCCGAAGTCTGACTGAAGAATAATATCGATAATACTTTCACTCGAATAGTCGTTCATTTTCAGATCCTTCATGATCGCGTTGATCAGAGTATTGCGCGTAACGAGCCCACCATGAAGCATGACAATCTCCTTCCCAAGATCCTGGATCGATGCGAGAGGAGTCGACTTTACGATACGACCAATCTTCTGAATCCCGACATCTTCGATCTGACGGACACGTTCGCGGGTAATGTCATAGTCGTCACCTATTTCCTGGAGCGTCTCACGCGGTCCGTTCATGCCGATACGACGCGAGATAACAGAACGTTCTTTTACCGTAAGAGATGAAAGAATGCGAGTGAAATCTTCGAGGAGAGTTCAAGCAGTGAGGGGCATAGACGGGAGAGTAAAAAATTAATAAAGGGAGAATGGTTACATAGTATGTTTTTCTCTACAAAGTCAACTAAAATGGAAGCGACATGTTCTTTTTTTCATCGGGATCTTCTGGGGTATCGGCGTGGAGCGTCTGGGCATATTTTTTTACCTCGAGATCTCATGGAGATCGGCTGAGATATCGATTATTTCGATTTCCATGTTTTTCTTCTCGTTCTCGGAGGATTCCTCATGTAATGTAAAAGATCGAGCTCATTCCGAAGAATGTCAATCCATCCCCAATCTCGACGACGTTCGCGACTCCTGTCAGGATACGATTCATCCCTGCGATCAGAAATGCTGTGAGCAAAAAGAGAATACCGATAAAAAAAGCGATTACCCCATCGCTTAAGTGAATCGGAAGTTTTGCACGCACGAACTCCTTCTGTGTGTGTGAGACCGCAAAGAAGAGGACAAACACGGAAAAGAAGAGCACGACATATCCGACATAGCTCGTCAGGAAAGAAAAAGCACTATACGAATCGACTATTTGTCAGTCAGACGAGAGACGAACCCAGGGAAAAAAAAGCGATGTGATACTCAGAATACAACCAAGGGTGATAATCTTTCCACCCAGTGTCATGTGAAGCAACTCGAATTGCATCTTTCGTAAAAATGAAAGAATTCGAGTTTTTATTTTTCTATTTTTGGAGTTTATGCTATAATTCATTGTAAAAGTAATCTTTGTCTAATAGTATGAATTTTTCAAAAAAATCAAGTTCTGATATGAAGATTTTCTCATAATTCTGATCTCGCCCTATGTCACGATATTTCCGCAATAAAAAGGCATTTACACTCTTCGAGGTGACCCTCGTGATCGCGCTTTTTTCGATAATCGTCGTCTATGCTTTTTCATCACTTGTGAATCTCAGTGTTCTGCGTGCATCTATCATGAGTCGTGTGGAGCTCGAAGAAGATCTCTATTTCTTCGTCGAACAGCTTGCGACGACGATAAAAGAAGGAGGATCGATCGATTATGAAGAGTACTGGAACCGACAGGTTGTCGGGACTGGAAAAACAATGGGGCACTACACGCAATTTACCGGATTCTGAAATTATGGAGCTGGTGGCGTCTTTGGTGCGCTCACTTTCGGAAATGGTGTCTACTACTGTGCCAGTACAGATGGAGTATACCGTCTTGGAACGAATGGATGTCTCTCATCCTATAACTATTATAATCCGAGCACTTCTGCTGGAGATCAGACAGGAGAGCCACAACGATATGGTGAATATAAGGAGCAATTTACAGATTATAATTATCCTGAGTGAGAAACGGCCGATAATGGAGATGAAAATGGCGATGGAAGTGCACGAGGGGATAATGATGATAGAAATCTTGGGGATGGACCAGGACTGGATCCAAGTTTTACAGGGACAAGTGAGCTCTATCTATATGAAAGACTCACAAATGAGCGGACCTATCTACGATGGGTCATACGACCTGATCCGAATGCTCCTCCTGGTGCGACGTGTGATAGTAATGGCGTGGGATCATGATGTATCGGGAATATTCAGATGCTCCGACTTGTCGGAAAAGATATAGGACTGAATCATGATGAGAATGCTCCTGGGGCATTCGATGGACTCATCGACACATGGGTGTGTCATCCGAACTGGGAAAGCTCCTGTAGTCTCAGTGTTGACAATAATCGCTACAAAATACCTGGAAATCAGGATGATGGTTGGGTCGATATTTTCCCAGATGGTGTCGATGTCCGTGATGCACAGTTTTTTATCGAGCCCATGAAGACGCTCCGTCTCGCCTATGGCATGGATCCGAACGAGATCGTCCATCCATACGTTCGTATGCAGATCCGCATAGGATATGGATGGGCAAAAAGGAGTGTCCTTCATAATATCGATCCTGAGATTTCTGTCTCGACGACAGTCAGCCTTACTAATTACATTATTACACTCGATGATTCCTCTCAATAATCCTCTGTTTCTTCGTAAACGCTCTGCATCTGCACTCCTTTTTTCTCTGGTACTTCTCGGCATTTTTACTGTTCTTTCTGTCGTCTTTATCGAAAGGCTCTATCCCTTTTCTCAGAATGTCGCGGGGATCGAGCGCGCAAATATGGCATACTATGCGATGACGACTGCGATAGAAGGAACGATGAATACTTCGAGTGGACGAGTGCCTTGGATTATTCAGCCTCAATCGACCCCGAGCACGCAAATATTTACGGGATATACTGTACAGGTTATGACTGGAGGGACGACGCTTCCCGCGCCATGACTCGGAGAAAGTGCCTATGATCCTGACTGGGGAATTATTTCTCGGGGACAGCCGATACAGCTCGTACTTCCGAGCGGTCTGAATATGAATACGATGAATATCACTTTTCGTGTTCCGGATCTGAATAATGATGGTAATAACACGGAAGTACTTCAGCTCGGATCGGGATCAATTCTCGTAAAACTCGTCGTACCTAATATAGCAAATCCTGTAGATATGCTGGATTTCTCATCGCGCTCAAATTCACTTATCACTTTTGCTTCGACACCATTTACGATCGGAAATATGAATGTGACTTCGCTCGAGGGCATCGAATCATCGATCGATAGTTTTTATAGCGCGAGCGCGAGCGCGTGTGATGTGTCCCAATGAAATTGCACGCTCAAGTTTTCTGTAAATGAGTCATTTTTCCTTGCAACAGGAGATCCGCTTCCATATCTGGAATATCAGATAAAGACATGAAATATCTCGATTCCACTTCAGTTCACGACGATGAATGCACAGGGTCGTGTGTACGGATATGCGCGTTCTCGCGTCATCCCTCTGATTCAGCTGACGACAAATGCAGCATATGACCATGCTGTTTCCCAGTAGTGATATTTTTCTCGAGCCTCTCTCTTTTTTCTATGCTTCTTTTTTCCATCGATACGAATGATGCTGATCAGCGACTGGATAAATTTCTCAGAAAACTCATGCCAAATGCCTCACTTTCTGAGATTTATAAGATGAATCGTACGGGAAAAGTAAAGGTAAATGGCAAAAAGGAAAAAGATAATGCTCGGCTTCTCGAGGGTGATGAGGTGCGGATATTTCTTCCGACGGATGTGTGGGAAGTGTATCAGAGGCATGTGCAAAAAAATACGAGCTCCGTGTGACGTATCGACCTCAGAAAATATATTCTTTTCGAAGATGCGGAATGCATCATCCTGAATAAGCCGGCAGGAATAAATGTCCACCCCGGCGATCATAAGACGCATGAAATCTCTCTGATCGAGCAAGTCAATGATATGTTTGCTGATACTTCTTCTTCGCACACATTTCGTCCATCGCTCGTCCATCGGATCGATCGTGAGACGAGCGGAGCGATCATCATCGCACGGACAAAACAAGCGCTTGTCTGATTTCTCGATGCGCTTCAATCTGGGAAAATCCAGAAAACCTATCATGCGATCGTGGTCGGAATCCCAGAAAAAAAACGAGACACGATCCGAAAACGTCTCACGCGTATCGAGTGAGCAAAAGACGAAGCAAAGGTGAAAATCGATCCAGAAAAATGACAAGAAGCGATTACGCACTATCGCGTCGTACAGGAATTTGAACGATATGCTCTCCTAGAATGTCAGATCGAGACGGGGCGTACCCATCAGATTCGTGTCCATCTCGCGTCACTCGGGACTCCCATCGTCGGTGATAAACTCTATGGTTCTCGCACGGAAAACGCCTTCGCGAAGAAATACTATGACATTCATCGTCATCTGCTTCATGCGCGGGAGCTGGCTTTTGTCCATCCGATCACCCACACATCGCTCACGATTTCTGCACCATATCCAGAGGATTTTCAGGGATTTCTTGATACACTTCAGCATGAGAAAAAGACTATAAAAAAATAGAGACCGGAGTCTCTATTTTTCTTTACAGTGTGTAGATATTACTTCTTCTGAGTCTTTCTCTTCCGGAAAAACCACTGCTGAATAATGACGAAAATCGTCCCGATAAACCAGTAGAGTCCGACACCGAGTGGAAGGAAAAGGGCAGAGATACCGATCATCACGGGGATGAAGTAGAGCATCATTTTTTGCATCATCTGTGGATCTGGCATGAAGGACTCTGGCGAGAATTCTCCATTTTCTTTTTGTTCGATGACTTTCGGCTGAGGTTTTTTACTCGATGTATTATTCAGCGCAAATGAGAGTTTTGCCTGAATCCATTGGACGAATGCCAGCACAAGTGCAAAAATAATACCGATTGTCCCTCAGATGCCCTGAAGATTCAGCCCGAAGAAATGTGAGTCCACAGCTTCAATATCAAATGATTTCAGTGCATCATACAAGTAGTAATGATTCGTCACATCGCTGATACCCGAGATGACCCAGTAGAGTCCGATAAGGATCGGCATCTGGATCAGAAGTGGAAGACATGATCCAGCAGGATTTACTTTTTCTTTCTTATAGAGTGCGAGGAGCTCTTGTCCGATCCGTGCTTGATCTCACTTAAATTCTTCTTGGATTTTTTGGATTCTGGGCTGGATTTTCTGCATTTTTGCTTGGCTCTCCATCATCTGTCTCTGTGGTACGAGCAGGATGAGACGGATCAGGATCGTAATGATGACGATCGCCCATCCGAGTGAGTGACCGGGAATATATGTCAGAAGTGCGACGAAAAAGTTATAGATCGGTGCGAAGAAAATTCATGAAAAAAATCGGCTCAGAAATCCAGGTTCGCCATGAGTGATACTCAGAGAAGGCGCGGTATCGCCGGATCCGAGTCGTATCAGATAGTCGCCACTCTTCGTGAAAAGCGGAGCAACCGAGCGGAAAGGAAGGTAGTACCATCCGTGAGGCTCTATATGAACCGATCGACAAAATGTACTATATTCTGTATCTGTAAATACGAGCTTCTGAGAATTAAACCAGACTCCGAGATCATTACATGTATCGAAATCATAATTTCCATCCGTATTATTATAGACACGAACCTGTGGAATCGATGGAACCGTCGTGGTTTTCGAGTTCGCCAGGAGTGCGACACCAGGAGTCAGTTGTTCTGTCTCTTTTGGTGTAAAGAAAAACTGAAAAACGAGGGTAAATATAAGTGTAAAAAGCGCAATATTCAGGAGTTGATCTTTCGACATAGAGAAAAAAGGTTATTCTCCGACAGCGCATTATGACTCTTTTCTGTGATGCGAAGAGGGAGATGATGGAAAATGTGTATGCGATTTTTGTATGTGCGCAATCTGTCCCAGGAGAAAACCCATATCCTTGGCTGTTTCTTCTACGTGGCGCTGGTTTTTTCTATCGAAAATTTTCCCTTTTCGCGGAATGAGAATAATGTTATAACTCTTCTGTGGCATACGATGTTCCCCGACAGCATTATAGAACATTCTTCGAAAAAAGTTCCTATTCACACTTCACTTTGTATGCTTTCGGGAGAATATAATGCCATATTTACAGAAACCATCTCGATTCGGAAGTACATTCGCGACAAAATGCGAAGAAACGAGCGCACTTTTTTGGCGCACTCATTTTTTTATTTCTCATTCGGTTAATCGTTCTTTTTTTGGGATCATACTTTTCCCAAATGGGTGGAATTATGCACGAAAGCGCTCTGTAGAATGAGGGAAAGTCATAATACGGGCATTTCCTCCAGCGATATTGTGGTGACGAGACTTTCCGCGGACATTCTTAAAACGATTCGGATAGCTTACTGCGAGCACATGTCTTCACTTTCTTCTGCGTGAAGTCAGGACTTTTTGACCATCGACCGAGTTCTTTCGGGCTAAGAATCCATGAACACGAAGTCTTTTTCTTTTCTTGAGGGGTCCAAGCATAGAGATAATACTACAAAATAGTGCGGAGATAGTATGAAAAATATAGAAATTGTCAAAGGGAAGTTCAGAAAAAGTCGATTTGCCAGATACGGATGCCATCTATTGACTCATAAGAAAAAGAGTGAATAAAAGACTTGATTTTCTAAAAAAAGTAAATAATGACAGGCTTATTCTTTTTTTATTGAATATGCCACTCGATTCTTTCCCCGATTATCCACATATTTCCCCCGATGATGTAAGAGAACTTCCACCAAACCCAGTGGTTGTCTGCATAGATGGACGACGCACGGCAGATCTCACTCCATGAGCACACTGTGCTGGATGAATCCTCTGAGTTCTTTCCTCGCTTCTCGGATGACTCGAACATTTTACTCAGATTACTGATGAAATCCGAGTAAAAGTATGGGAAATTCTCCTCGAACAAGTCGGTGGGCTCGAACATACCACGCACCACTCAGATAAAGCACACTTTCACCATGATGGGATCTGATGTGGGTTCCTCGCTCGTGTAGTAGTAGAAGACGGATATCAGATATCGCCGGAAAGTCAGCAATTTATTCGGAATCTTATCACGGAGTATGAGAAAAATAATGGAGAAAATGGATACCCAAAGATTGAGGTTTTACATGGGATACATCACGAGCAATATATCGCGGTACTCCGTGGTACGGAGTATACGATCGTTCCATCCCCAGACTGAGGACATCAGCGATTTGTCGTGACGCCAGATATTACTCGCAAGACTATCGCACGTACCGTCGATGCAATGCTTCGAGCTGATATAACAGGAGGATCCTTGAATCAGAAGGGGGAAGAAGGACTTCTTCGAGAGACGATGGAAATTCATTATGTACAGCTTTGTGCCATCGTTTCCGCTATTGCACCAGAACTCCCTGTATATGAAGTGCGTATTGAAAGTTCAGAAGAGATTCGTATGGTGAAGATTACTTCGCCTCAAGAACTGGAGGGCATTATTACTGGCTGAACTATGACAGAAGTACATCACTAAAATCATATCGCTTTTCACTCCCTCGATAGGACTCGATAGCATTCTTCGTCGCGAGAAGTCCGAAGACGGAAGCATTTCTTCGTCGCTGGCTTACAGGTCACTCGAGGAGATCCCGCATGTAGGACTCATCGAGTGCGAGGATTTCATCGATCGAGATCCCGATGATCGACTCGCCGAAGATCGATGTACAGGCAGTCGCTACGATCGACATATATCCATCAAAAGAAAACTCTTTTACGATGTCATTTTCGACGACAAGAAACACCTCGCATACATCAGCGCAGAGGCGATTCAGTTCTTTATACTGAATGGTAGGATTTTCGAGGACTCACTTATTCGGAGGACGCTTCGAATACTCGATGAGAATATCTTGAGTAGACACGACTAGAACTGGGTACCACTACTAAGGATCGTTCCTCCACTGCTCGCTCAGAATATTTTCCCAGCGAGTTCTTGGACTGTTGTCGCGATCGCAGAAGGCGAGAGATACGACGAGACATTGAGCCCGAGAACATCTCAGAACTGTGGAAGTATCAGGATCGAGATGATAATGATGATGATCCCGATGACCGCGTAGCGAATACTATTGATCGCGGGCTTCACTTTATCATCTTTTCCGCCTGAGAGCACGAGCATGACTCATCCCCAGAGGATAAATCCCACTGCACAGAGTCACGCGATCAGTACCACGAGTGATACTCCTACGCGGATTATATCGTGGAGATTGTAAGATTCTGAGTAGGTAAGTGCGCTTGCGGCATGTGCCGTCGGGATGAGAAAGTCGAACATAATTTAGAAAGAAGAGTCAGAAGATAAATCATCAGGGAAGGAAGAGGTATCCGAAGCGAATGGAGATATCTGGATCGTATTATCGAGAAGCATGCTTGAGATTTCTTGGATTCGGGTAAATACGGCAGTTGGGCCGACGTATTGATCGACGCTTACTCCGATGAGACTTCCGAGTCATGGGAGAATAAAGACGATCATTATGATAATGATTATTCCGAAAATTGCATTTTTTATTGTCTGAACCGCGGGTTTTATATTTCCGTCCTGTCATCCTGATACGATCATACGGAGTCATCCCCACACGATCATCAGCACCATAAATATTCCTCCGAGAAACAAGAGTATCGCAACACCATATCCTATCAAGTCCTCGATATTATAGGACTGAAATATACCACCAAAAACAGGAATTCCATTGCCGAATACGCTATCCATAGGTGCGATAAAAATTATTCTTTATCTTCGATAATTCGTAGATTTACTCTTCTTCCTGTCTTTGAGCCGTAGACCCTCAGGACGGTGCGGATCGATTCTATTGTTTTTCCCCCTTTTCCGATGATCGTACCCATATCACTCGGTGCGACTTGCAGTGAGAGAAGTGTACCAAGATCATCGACTGTTTCTGTTATAGACATCTGATTTTTATCCTCTATGAGCGATCCGATGATGAGCTCGAGAAATTCAGTAGCAGTCATGATTTTTAATAAAGAAACAAAATAAAAAAATAATCTTTACGATTATTTTTTCGAAACAGAAGTCTTCTTTGATTCCAGGATCCGAGCCATCGTATCCGAGTACTGAGCTCCATTTCCTATATATGTTTTCGCAAGTTCCTGATCCATATCGAGCACCTTTGTGTGTGGATTATAGGATCCGAGGATACGTATAAATCCGTGCTTTGAACTTTTTCGGTGATCAGTCACGACCACTTGGTAGAGAGCTACATGTTTTCGACCGACGCGAGAGAGACGAATCTTAAGCATAAAAAAAGAAAATTAGAAGTTCGTAGAAATGAGGAGAGAATTTCGATGGTGCCCAGAACGGGACTCGAACCCGTATCCTGTAAAGGAGAGGATTTTAAGTCCTCCGTGTATACCGATTCCACCATCTGGGCAAATCCCTAGAGAATGCCTTGTTTTTTCAGAGTTTTGATAGCTTTTGCAGAGAGTCGAAGTCGAAGCGTGATACCTGTTGTAGGATCCTTAATATTTCTCCAGAAAAGATTCGGAAGAAAACGACGCTTTGTACGACGAACTGAGTGAGAAACATTGTTTCCGACAGAAGTTCTTTTTCCAGTAAGTTGGCAAACACGAGACATACTATTTTTTATAATAAATTACACAAGTTGTATAGCTATTCCGACTCACGCAGGAATATGTATATTTTGAAGCAGTTCCATAGTTTTTGGACTTGGCTCCAGGACATCGATCAATCTCTTATGACGACGAATCTCAAATTGTTCACGAGCATCCTTATTAACAAAAGTCGAACGATTCAGAGTAATCTTCTGGATTTTTGTCGGAAGCGGAACGGGTCATACGAAGGTTGCACCACTTTCTCGCACGGTTGCTATGATTTTCTCGACGGTTTCATCGATGAGAGAATGTTCAAAAGCTTTAATAACGATACGGATTTTCTGTGTCGTTCATTTCTTAGCAGTCATGAAAAAAAAGAAAGTGATGTAAAAGTCTGACCTTTCTCGAGAAAGAGAAAGCAATGACCTGAGAGTAAACTCATAGAATTCAGAAAGAAAGCTCTTTCTGAATCCATACGAATATACTTTACGCGATGACCTTAGCTACAACACCTGATCCGACAGTTCTTCCACCTTCACGGATAGCGAAGCGAAGACCCTGATCCATAGCGATCGGAGCACCGAGCTCGATCGTCATCTGGATATTATCTCCAGGCATAACCATTTCTACTCCATCTGGAAGTTCGATAGCACCAGTCACATCAGTAGTACGGAAGTAGAACTGAGGCTTGTATCCCTTGAAGAATGGCGTATGGCGTCCTCCTTCATCTTTCGTAAGAACATATACTTCTGCTTCGAATTTTGAGTGAGGCTTGATAGATCCTGGCTTTGCGAGGACTTGTCCACGCTCAACCTGCTCACGCTCAATACCACGGAGGAGAAGTCCAGCATTGTCTCCGGCTTGTCCTTCATCGAGGTTCTTGTGGAACATCTCGACTCCAGTAATAGTTGTCGTCTGTGTGTCTCGGATTCCGAGGATCTCGACCGTATCACCTACTTTTATGATACCCTGTTCGATTTTTCCAGTTACGACCGTACCACGTCCCTTGATAGAGAAGACGTCCTCGACAGGCATAATAAATGGCTTATCAAGTGGTCTTTCAGGTACTGGTACAAATGCTTCAAGAGCTTCGAAAAGTTCGATAATTGTTTTTGCTCCCCATTCTTTGTCCATGTCTTCTGGGTTCTCAAGAGCGACAAGCCCAGAACCACGAATGACAGGAGTGTCGTCACCAGGGAATTCATATTTTGAGAGAAGGTCTCGGATTTCCATCTCGACGAGATCGAGCATTTCTGAATCATTGACCATATCACACTTGTTCATGAAGACGACGATGAATGGAACACCAACCTGACGAGCAAGAAGAATATGCTCTCGAGTCTGTGCCATAGGTCCATCAGTCGCAGCGACGATGAGGATAGCAGCATCCATCTGAGCTGCACCAGTGATCATGTTCTTCACATAGTCCGCATGTCCTGGACAGTCGACGTGTGCATAGTGTCGAGTTGCTGTCTGGTATTCGATGTGTGCTGTGTTGATTGTGATACCACGAGTTTTTTCCTCTGGAGCTGCATCAATCTTATCGAATGCAGTGATGTCACCACCGTATTTCTTTCCGAGTACGATAGAGATTGCCGCAGTAGTGGTCGTCTTTCCATGATCGACGTGACCGATAGTCCCGACATTCATGTGAGGTTTTGAACGATCGTAAGTTGCCATAACGAAGAATAAAAGGATAAAAAATAGAATACTTTTGCGGAAAAATTATACAGAAAATGCAAAAAACGCAAATTATTTCTTGGTCTTTCGCATCTTTCCGATGATACGATTTGTTGCTTTTCTGAGTTTTTTGTGTGCGTGTGTCGTAAGTCGAGGCATAAAAAGGAGGATTAAGAATGTAATGCTTTCGTCGGAGAAATTCCGTATTTCTTCAGCTTTGCGAGTACCTTCTTTTCTGCGTTCTCGATCCAAAGCGTCGTTCATTCTGTATCTTTTCGAGACTGGAGCTTCTTATAATGCTTTACAGCATTTTTTATCTTATCACCAGAATACACTCCTTTTGCACGCACAGAATATACGAGTACACGAGGTCTTTTATTGCGAAGTCCCATAAGAGAAAATTAACGTGAATGAAAAACAAAATGGTGGAGCCTAAGGGAGTCGAACCCTTGACCTCCTGCGTGCAAGGCAGGCGCTCTAGCCAATTGAGCTAAGGCCCCATTATCAGTATGTGGCGGTGCTGACGAGATTCGAACTCGCGACCTCTGCCGTGACAGGGCAGCGCTCTAACCAACTGAGCTACAGCACCAAAATAACTGGGCGACGAGGAGTATATAGGTTTTACAGAAATATGCAAATTTATTTTTTACATAGTAATAGGGACATGTCTACGATCGCCTACGCTTCGTGTACACTTTCACGAATCAGACGGATATATCGCCTCGAAGCCAAGTATCCACTGATCAGTCCAAGCATCGAGAAAATAGCGATTTCTCATGGAAGAAAAAGAACAAAGCTCTCGAAAAATGATCGGATAAATCCCGTATATTCTCGAAAATCTGTAAAACGAAAAAGAAGGACTGAAAAAAGTACCGCTCCTCCAGAACCAATAAATCCATATATACATGCTTGCAATGCAAATGGTCCATATATAAATGTCGGAGATCCGCCGACAAGCATTATGATTTTCATCTCATCGCGGAAAAAGAAGATAAAATTTCCGACGACATTATAAAGGACAACAAATACAGTGAAAAGAAATAATCCAATCAGGATATAGACTCCGTATTTTATAGAATAGAGTACGAAAACTGTCGGTTCGATCGTATTTGCCTGATCTTTATAGGTGATCATTTTACTCTCATTCGTTTGATCGTACTCGATAATATCCTGGTACATATTGATCACCTCATCGAGCTTAGCGTACTCATCGATATGGATTCCCGAGATACGGATCGAGTTCGGAAGTGGATTTTCTGCACCGGTTTCGACGAGTTCTGCAAGCCCTGGATCACGTTTTCGGATTTCTTCCAGTCCAGATTCCTTCGTAATATACGTTTGTTCTATCGACGGAAACGTCGTGTAGAGTTCATTTTTCAGATCGATCACGTGCGAGTTCTCTTCTGAGAATCATGGCTTCAGATAGAGGGAAATCCCGAGTTTATTATTGGTAAAGTCGATCAGTTGCTCGGTCGTAAAACCCGCAAACACGAGAATATTTACGAAAAACACCATCAAGACCATAACCATGGTCGTCGAAATCGAGAGAAAACTATTTCGGAAAATATTTTTCAGTGCGTAGGTCAGGATTCGCATAGGGAAGTTCAGGAAATTGTCGTGAGTATAGAAAAAAAGAAGAAAAAGTAAAATTTCTGCATTCTGAAAGTCACTCCTCTTTTTCTGGAATTTTTGCAGATTTCTTCTTCTTTGTAAATAGGAATTTGTTTGATTTTCCGTCCTGAATTCGTACACTGCTTCCGTAACGGTTTCGTTACATTTACTTATAATTTTGTTTTTATGTCTTGTTGTGATTTTGAAAATTTTTCTGATGTGGTAAAAATCGACACTCCAGCTCCTCTTTTTGACCTTCCTGCATACGACCCGATCCGAGATGATACGCTTCGTATTTCGCTCAAGAGTCTTCGAGGGAAGTGGGTCGTCCTCTTTTTTTACCCTGCAG
This sequence comes from Patescibacteria group bacterium UBA5532, assembly GCA_002426885.1. Classification (GTDB taxonomy): domain Bacteria; phylum Patescibacteriota; class Gracilibacteria; order BD1-5; family UBA2023; genus UBA5532. Next base: position 4,515 of record DINU01000016.1, on the reverse strand, counting down.
ATTTTACTTTTGTCTGTCCGACAGAGTTAAAAGACCTTGCTGATGCGAAAAAAGAATTTGACGCACTTGATGTCACGATCCTTGCAGCGTCAACGGACACGGAATTTTCTCATCGTGCATGGGTTCAGCATGAACTTCTGATGAAAGGATTTCCGTATCAGATGCTCGCAGATCATACGACTCGAACTGCTGAGATCTATGGAATCCTCGATGATGAGACAGGAATTGCCGGGCGGGGGACTTTTATCATCGATCCAGAAGGGATTTGTCGTGGTATCGAGGTGACATCATGAGCACTCGGTCGGAATAGTGGAGAGTTGCTTCGAAAGATCGAAGCCCTCCAGTTCATGGCAAAAAATCCAGGGACTGCGTGTCCAGCTCGTTGGACTCCAGGAGAAAAAACACTGAAACCATCGATCAAGATCGCGGGGCATGTGGGAGAAGAACTCGGAGCTTAGCTTATCCTTCTCTTGAAAACTCCTTTCTACTTGGAAGGAGTTTTTTTCTGTACATATATAGGTATATATTTTAGAAAAAATTGGAGCGGAACTGGGGATTTTAAAAAATAAACCTATTGACTTCACACTATTTCATATTCTAAATTTTCATCCCATTTTTTGAATACGAAATGTGTACGGATTTTGCAGAGCGAAAATTTACACTTTTTTTTCATCCCAGAAATCCAGTATTTAAGGCAATATTCTGGAGAAAGAAAAAAAAGTCGAAAATACTTTTGACTTCCTGAGCAATTTCCATATAAATCTTCACGCTCTGTCGCTCAAGACAGAGGTGTTCCTTAACATCCCACTTACAAGAAGACAAAACTTGTAAAGAACCAACAACACATTCCTGTTTACAGGAAAAAAACAACTAACGTTTTCAAAGAGTTTGATCATAGCTCAGGATAAACGCTAGCGGTGCGCCTAACACATGCAAGTCGAGCGGAGTTTCAGGAAGCTTGCTTTCTGAAACTTAGCGGCAAACGGGTGCGTAACACGTTGATATCTCCCCCGAAGTCAGGAATAACTCTACGAAAGTAGGGCTAATACCGGATAGTCTCGAAAGAGTAAAGTAGCAATACGCTTCGGGAAGAGTCTGCGGCCTATCAGCTAGTTGGCGGGGTAAAAGCCCACCAAGGCTATGACGGGTAGCTGGTCTGAGAGGACGATCAGCCACAATGGAACTGAGACACGGTCCATACTCCTACGGGAGGCAGCAGTGAGGAATCTTCCACAATGGGCGAAAGCCTGATGGAGCGACACCGCGTGAAGGATGAAGCCTTTGTTGGTGTAAACTTCTTTTTTCTCCGAAGATAATGACGGTAGGAGAAGAATAAGGGGCGGCAAACTATGTGCCAGCAGCCGCGGTGATACATAGGCCCCAAGCGTTATCCAGAATTACTGGGCGTAAAGCGTCCGCAGGTTGTTTGGAAAGTCTCGGATGAAAGGATAGAGCTCAACTCTATTTTGTGCGGGAAACTTCCAAACTTGAGTATGGGAGAGGTAAGCGGAACGGTATGAGTAGGAGTGCAATCCATTGATACATACCAGAACACCAAAAGCGAAGGCAGCTTACTGGAACATTACTGACACTCATGGACGAAAGCGTGGGGAGCGAAAGGGATTAGATACCCCTGTAGTCCACGCCCTAAACGATGGATGCTAAGTGTCGGGGACAAAGTTCGTTATCTATAACTGATTTTGTCCCCGGTGCTTCAAGCTAACGCATTAAGCATCCCGCCTGAGAAGTACGACCGCAAGGTTAAAACTCAAATGAATAGACGGGGACCCACACAAGCAGTGGATCATGGGGTTTAATTCGACAATAAACGAGGAACCTCACCTAGGCTTGACATTGATAGAATCCTGCAGAAATGCGGGAGTGCCCGTAAGGGAACTTGAAAACAGGTGTTGCATGGTTGTCGTCAGCTCGTGCCTTGAGGTGTTCGGTTAAGTCCGTTAACGAGCGTAACCCACGTTGTATGTTACTTTTTCATACAAGACTGCTTGAGTTAATCAAGAGGAAGGTGTGGATGACGTCAAATCAGCATGACCCTTATGCCTAGGGCTACACCCATGATACAATGGTCGGTACAAAGAGTAGCAACATCGCGAGATGAAGCCAATCTCATAAAGCCGATCTCAGTCCAGATTGGAGGCTGCAACTCGCCTCCATGAAGTTGGAATTGCTAGTAATCGTGAATCAGACATGTCACGGTGAATCCGTTCCTGGGTCTTGTACTCACCGCCCGTCAAAGCATGGGAGGTGTCTGTACTGGAAGCCCTTCGAGTAATACGGAGGTCCATGGTAAAGACACTGACTGGGCTTAAGTCGTAACAAGGTATCCGTACGAGAACGTGCGGATGGACCATCTCTTTATCTTTCGGTTCTTTACAATTTGTCTTCTGGTGAGTGGGATAGTACGGAAGTGCTCCTTAACATCTATACAAGCAAAATACACAATGAGTCAAAAACTCATAAATAAAAGAATTGTAATTCTTCGAAAGAAGAAAATATCCCTGAAAGGGGAATATTACGAATTCTCATACCATTTTTTTAAAAAGAAACGAGAACAAAAAGCACGCAAGATTCAGATCTCAAAAAATTGAGGCAACTTGATTTTTATAGATTCTGAATTCTCTTTTGTATGAATATACATTACGGCGCAAAGTGAATGCCTTGACTCGCATATCCGATGAAGGACGTACAAAGCTGCGATAAGCTCGGAGGAGCTGCTACGACGCGTTATTACTCCGAGATTTCCGAATGGGGGAACCCTTTCTCTGTTATAAGAGAAAATCCGAAACCGGAAGGACACCTGCCGAACTGAAATATCTCAGTAAGCAGGGAAAAGAAATCAATTGAGATTCCCTGAGTAGTGACGAGCGAAACGGGAAAAGTCTAAACTCATATGGTGCCAAGGGTGCAACCGTTGCCATATGGGAGTTGCACGAGTTTTTTACTGTGATTGCATAGCACAGACAATTTATTATTGCGACAGAAAAACATTCTGGAAAGGATGACCAAAGAGGGTTATAGTCCCGTATTTGAAATCGTCTATAATACATTGCAAAAACTTCGTAAGTAGCATTGGACACGAGAAATCCGGTGTGAATCTGGGGAGACCATTCTCCAAGACTAAAAAGTATGCGAGATCGATAGTGAACTAGTACTGTGAAGGAAAGGTGAAAAGAACCCCGGGAGGGGAGTGAAATAGAACCTGAAACTTTGTGCTTTCAAAGAGTGGGAGTCCTTCGGGATGACCACGTGCCTTTTGGAGAAGGAACCAACGACTTAATTATGTGTGGCAGGTTAAAGAAGTTATATCTGGAGCCATAGGGAAACCGAGTCTGAATAGGGCGTCAGTCACATATATTAAACCCGAAACCCGTGTGAGCTACTCATGCGCAGGCTGAAAGTGGGGTAACACTCACTGGAGGGCCGAACCATTTAGAGCTGCAAGTCTATTGGATGACGTGTGAGTAGGAGTGAAAAGCTAATCGAACCGGGAAATAGCTGGTTCTCCGCGAAATATATTTAGGTATAGCCTTTATAAGTACCTGAGAGGGGTAGGGCTCTGATACAGCTAGCGGGTCTACACGACTTAGTAAACTGTGATAAACTTCGAATACTCTCAGCAATTATTATAAAGAGTCAGACGGTGACGGATAAGCGCCATCGTCAAAAGGGAAACAGCCCAGATTCCTGTCTAAGGTCCCCAAGTTATAGCTCAGTGGAAAAGGATGTGAGATTACTGAGACAACCAGGATGTTGGCTTAGAAGCAGCCACTCATTCAAAGAGTGCGTAATAGCTCACTGGTCGAGTGATCTTGCGCCGAAAATTCAGCGGGGCTTAAGCTATACACCGAAGACGGAAAAATATTTGATTTATCAAATATTTGGTAGCGGAGCGTTCCCTAAGTCTGTGAAGCAAGACTGGAAAGTCTTGTGGAGATATGGGAAGTGAAAATGTTGGTATGAGTAACGTAATGAAGGTGAAAACCCTTCACACCGAATACCCAAGGTTTCCTGTCCTACGTCAGTCGTGGCAGGGTGAGTCGGTCCTAAGGGGCAGCCGAAAGGCGTAACCCGATGGATATCAGGTTAATATTCCTGAACTAGAAAGAAATCGTTATACCTATGTGGGAAAGCATTTTAGCATTGACGGCGCTCATGGATATGCGCTCAGGGAGAACTTTTTGCGTACGCAGGCAAATCCACGTACGAATACAAAAGGGACTCTGTGATATTATGGAAGATTCCTTCGGGAATACAAAGTGATATGTCTACAATGCGAGAATGTCGAGAAAAGCCACTCTGGAAGAGTTTTTTCTAACCGTACCGTAATCGAACACTCGTGGGTGGATGTAAGTACATTAAGGTGGACGGGATAACTATGCTTAAGGAACTCTGCAAAACAGCGATCGTAACTTCGGGATAAGATCTGCCTCGTGAGCATTTATCTCACAGGCCGCAGCGAACGAATTCAGGCGACTGTTTACCAAAAACACAGCT
>DINU01000023.1 GCA_002426885.1 Patescibacteria group bacterium UBA5532 | reverse complement strand
ACCAACTTTTGTCTATTAAGCCAAAAAAATTGTAAAAAATAGAGAAACAGATACTATTTCTTCGGGTGAGAAATCTTTTTATTCCTAATTATTTTCTTCATTTTTTACACCAGTTTCTTTTATTTTTCTAATTCCTCCCCCTTATGAAAAATACTACTATATATATTGCTCTATAGTTGCATTATTTTTTATGCCGTTCAAGAGTTTTTGAATGGATTCCAGTGAATTGAATAATCTTGTAAATGATATGACTCGAGTTACACCAGTCACATCTATTCAAAACAAAGAAATAAAAAAACAGGTGGAAGAAAATGACAAAGAAATTCAGAAGCGTTTTGATGCACTTCCGGTGGATGAAAAAAATCTCGTTTTAGAAATGCTCTGGAACAAAGGGGCTTCAAAATGAAATTCCCATAAGAATGAAGAGAAATTTTTTTCTCAAGTAATGCAATTGGTAAAAGATTCAAATAAATCCTTGATTGATTTATCAGATGATGAATTAAATCAGTATATACAAACAGCAAGTTTATTTTACCCATGTTCATACCGATATTTTTCTTCTTGGAATAATTTTGCTCAACCATCTTCTTGATCATTCTGGTATCAAGGATGGCTTACAAGTCCTGTTTCTACTGATCCAAATGGAGAAATTGCATGCGACTATGAAATATGGTATAACGTTTCAAGGAGTCGAGTTTGGTGAACAACTTGGCGAGCACGATTTCTCGTTGGTTCTAATGGTGGTGTATATAAGAGAACTGTAAATGGAAAAGATTCGATTCTTGTATGAGGAAGAGCATTTGGTTTATATGGAACGTCAACATTTGATATACCCCACCAAGAAATTGTTATTTGGTAAATATGTTCGAATATTTGATGTTATTTTTCATGATGATGTGATTCTTTGGATGTGGCATTATATTTGTCTATCCAGTCGCACTTCTTTCATTCCCCCTCGAACTCCTGGGGTTTGATACAGCTCTATTTCTGACTCCGCTTTATCGATTGTTTGAATTTCCTCATTCTGAAATAATAGCCCTGATTTTCTGAAATATGGTTATTCTCAGCATGATCTATTTCTTCCTCGCTGTTCCGATCGGAAAAATGATTCGTAAAAATACACATTAGAAATGAGAGGTGCCCATACAAAAATCCCCATATTCAAGAATGTGGGGATTTCTTAAAGATTGGTAAAGTCATATATTACGTAATCACTCGGAAAAGCTCTTCGAGGCTTGTCTTTCCACGCATCGCCTTCATGATGCCATCCTCTCGCATGAGAATGAGATCATTCTTTCTCGCAGCGATCATAATCTCGCTCGGACTTTTTTCCTCGCGGACAAGAGATCGAATCTCATCATTAAACGAGAGTACCTCATAGATGCCGATACGACCTTTATAGCCGGTCATTCCGCACTGTTCACAGCCTCGCGAGCTGTAGAGCTTATAGACATCTTTATGCCTTTCGGCAAAGGCTTTTGCAATGCCGAGATCTTTCATCATCCACTTAATAATATCGATCTCCTTCGGAGTCGCTTCGTGGCTCTCGAGACAGTAAGGACAGAGCCTTCGTACCAGTCGCTGAGCGATAATCACATCAAGTGCAGAGGAGAGGATATAACTCGGAATTCCCATGTTCATGAGACGTTCAATCGTCTCGGATGCGCTCTTCGTATGAAGTGTCGAGAAGACAAGCTGACCAGTCATCGCAGCTTGCATCGCGATCGTCGCACTCTCAAGGTCGCGAATCTCTCCGATCATAATCACATCTGGATCCTGACGGAGAATCGCACGAAGCCCCGTCGCATACATATAATCTGTTTTATCATTGACTTCGCTCTGGACGACGCCTGGAAGCTCATATTCGATTGGATCTTCGAGGGTAATGATTTTTTTCTCTGGAGCATTCAGCTTCTCGAGCATCGAGTAGAGTGTCGTCGTTTTTCCGCTTCCAGTCGGTCCGGTGACGAGGATCATTCCGCTCTTTTCACGGAGCGCATGATCGATTTTTCGCTTCGATGTCCACTGGAGTCCGAGCTCCGCAAGTTCTGGGATGGAAGTCGTGGAGTTCAGGATTCGGCAGACGATATTCTCTCCATATCGGACTGGGAGCGTCGCGACACGGACGTCAATATGTTCATTTCCATCGACGATTCGATATTTTCCATCCTGTGGAATACGTGTCAGATTTAGCTTCAGATTACTTTTATATTTTACACGCTCGAGAATCAGCTTAAATTCCTGCAGATCGAGCGTCATGATCGTCGCAAGTGATCCATCGATACGAAAACGCACCTCCGTCTCATACTCGAATGTATCATAGTGAATATCCGACGATCCGAATGCGAGCGCTCCACGCGTCATCAGGATGAGTGCCATTTCGCTATCTTGTTTTTCGAGTGCACCATGCATCGCTTTCGCGAGCTCAGAAAAACGTTTTTCGTATCACTCTGCAAGAACACGACGATTCTCATCCTTGACGAGCGCACTGAACTCCGCTTCCGTCTGGATTCATTTTTCTCACGAAGAAAATACGGAAACCTCTTTTGATTTTCCTTTCGCGGAAGTCGGTATTTTCTTTTTTCGCATAGTGCTAGTGTAGCATATATCTCCTCTTTTCGCAAAAATCCTCAGATGAAAATACTATTTTTCTACAGTAAATACGCTTCATGCGTGAGCTGTGATACGCACTGTGTCGCCTTCCTTCAAATTCTCATCTTCTGTATCGATCCGGTAGAGGACGCCGTCGAGCTCGACTTTGAGTTCTGAGTTGCTTTTCTTGAGTTTGCCTTTTTTTCCGATGTAGATATCCATGCCTTGTTTGTGGATGGAGATTTTCCGAGAAATCCAGCGGGGCATCGTAAATGCTCCGAAACTCGCAATAAGCACAAAGATGAGTGCCTGAAGGAGTGTGATACTCACATCTCCTGTCAGCCAGACATAGATCGCGACGACGAATCCAGCGATCGAGAGGGGAAGTCCATAGAAGCTCGTCGTCAGTATTTCGACGATCAGGAAGATGATGCCGACTGCGATCCAGAAGTACAGAAGAGACATAGAAAAAATATTTAGAAATTATATTCGAATACAAGCATTATTTCACTCTATTTCGTACCTCCGAAAATCTTCGAGACTCCCGCGAGAATATCGCTGTCGAGAATATATTTCGTATTCTGACCGAGAGCGTTTTCGATGACTTTCAGCTGTTCTTTCGTGACAGCAGCTCCTTTAAAGTATGCGACTGCCGCATTCGACTCGAGCTCGATCACACGTGCCTTCGCCTCTGCGATCGCGATCTGTGCTTGTGCTTCCCCTTCTGCAGAGAGGATTTCTGATTGTTTTCGTCCTTCCGCTTGGAGGATCGCTGATTGCTTATCTCCTTCTGATTTCGTTACGAGAGCGGATTTATATCCTTCTGCTTCGAGGATCTGCGCTCTTTTTTCGCGTTCTGCCTTCATCTGTTTGCTCATCGCGTTCTGGATATCATCTGGTGGATCGAGGCGCTTAATCTCGACGCGCAGAACTTTTATCCCCCATTTTCCTGTCTCACGATCGAGCGATTCGAGTAACTTTCCATTGATAACCTCACGATTCGAGAGGGTATCGTCGAGGCTCATCGTTCCGAGGACACTTCGGAGATTCGTCTGGGCGAGATTTACCACCGCCATGAAGACATTATTGATATCATATATCGCCTGATATGCGTCGGTAATCTGTACATAGATGACACCATCGACCGCCATTCCGACGTTATCTTTCGTGATGATCTGCTGTTCTGGGACTGTGACGACCTGCTCACGGATATCGACTTTCCGGACTGACTGGATCCCTGGAATAAGAAAAAATATTCCTGGACCGACAGTATCCGTATATCGCCCGAGAAATTCACGAAGACCGACCTGTCACTGATTAATCTTTCGGACTGACATAGTGATGATGATCGCAAGAATGACAAGAAGCCAGATAAGAATATCCATATTTTTGTTGATTAAAAAAGTAAAATCACTATCATTCTACTCGTTTTTTATAAAAAGCAACATGTCTATCAATGTCACGACAATTTGAGGATGAACCGGTACATTTGCCGTTCTCTCAGGAATAAAGCATCATTTTGACTATAATATCACGGCAATTATCACTGTCGCAGATAATGGTGGGACGACCGGAGCAATTCGTGATAAATATGGTATCCTTCCGCCAGGAGACATGCGACGCGGTATCGCGGCACTCGCGAAGAATACTGATATGGTTCGCAAGCTCTTCGATTATAGCTTTAAGTGAGAGGCATGAGTTATCGGAAGTAACAAGATCGGAAATATTCTCCTCACGGCTCTCGTCGATATCACGGGCGACTTCGAGAAGGCTGTCACGACTCTGTCTGATATGTTCGACGTCCGTGGTCGTGTCATCCCGGTGACACTCGAAGATATCGACCTTGCCGTCCGATTCGAAGATGGGACAGTTGTCGTCGGAGAGAAGAATATCGATGTCTCCGATAAAAATCCCGAAGCAAAAAGCCATAACGTCGATCAGGACATTGTCGATGTCTGGCTCGAGAAAAATCCTGGAACGCTCAATCCTCGTGCACGAGAGGCGATTATGAACTCTGACTTTATCATCATCGGACCTGGAGATCTCTACACGAGTATCATCCCGAATCTCCTCTCTGTTGGAATGCGAGAGGCGCTTGATATGACTCCTGCGAAGATTATCTACGTCTGTAATGTCATGACAAAACGAGGAGAAACGACCAATATGGAAGTCGAGGATTTTATCAAAACGATCGAAAAATATATTTCCCCCGCAAAACTCGATTATGTGATCGTGAATAATGGTGAAATCGATCCAGAAATTATCGATAAATATAAAGCCGAAGAAAATAAACGACCACTCCGAATCAAGGATATTTCACTCTTTCGAGATGCGTCATATGCCATTATAGAGCGAGACGTCGTGAATGATGACGACTACGTTCGCCATGATCCACGGAAACTCGCGGGTATTCTCGAGGATATTATTCATGGCTGGATTAAGTAATCCCGAGAGAGTGCTTTTGCGGACATATTTCGCTCTATTTGCTTTCTGTCTTTTTCCCATATAATTCGGGGGATTCTTTTCTCATGTCAGAATATCCACTCCTTGCGCATCTTACGTACTCTCAGAAAGAACAGCTCGTTCAGGAGATTTTACAGCACCACGCTCAGGATGGACTGACGGTCGTCGATTTTCTCTACTACATAAATTATCGGAAATATCGATCGCATCGTACATATACTGAGGCACTCATGGCGTCGGATTTTCTGCTTCCTGATGGGATCGCGCTTCGACTTTTTCTCGCGAGAATTCAGGCATGAAGCTTCTTTACATTTCTCTGGAAGAAGCGCGTCTCTCTTCGTGCAATTCCGAATCTGAATGGAACTGATTTTGTCCCATTTTTTCTTGATTCTTGTGCACGGAATATGCTTCCGCTCCAGATTTTTCTCTATGGCGCAGAGGAAAAAGAAAGTAGGGGAGCGAAGCGGAAGCTTGAACTTCTTTTTCCAGAAGCTGAGATATTTGCGCAAAATGGCTTCGAGCCACTTCGAGACGAGTTCCGTGCGGAGATACTGCGCGATCCGACGAAGCATACGATCCTTCTCGTATGACTCGGGACGCCGAGACAAGAGCTCTGGATCGAAGAGAATAAAAAAAGCCTTCTCCCCGCGAAGCCGATTATTTTCTCTGTCGGTGGACTCCTCGATTTCCTGAGTGAAAAAGAAAAACGATCGCCACGTTGGATCCGAAAAATAAATGGGGAATGGCTCTACCGCGCTCTCACTCAGCCACGAAAAAATTTCCGAAAAGCACTCTGAAGCACATGTGTATTTTATGATCTTATTTTTCCTCCGAAAGAACAGTAACACTTTTTTCTATGATTTTACACGATATTTTTCAGACATACGGATTCTCTCTGACAGCGTCAGAAGAAGCGAAATTCTCCCGATTTCTCGAGCTTTTTATCGCGTATAATACCCATACAAACCTCTCTGCGATTCGTGAGACGGATGCGATAATCCGTAAGCATTTCATCGATTCTCTTGAGTCGCTTTCTCTGATCGAGCGTGTGATCGAACAGAAAAAACGCCCCCTCTCATTTCTCGATATTGGCTCTGGTGGCGGTTTTCCATGAATTCCACTTGCGATTCTTCTTCCTGAGCATTCTTTTACCCTGCTTGACTCTATCGGAAAAAAAGTCCGTGCGATGGATCACTTTATCGAGTGAATTCCACTTGCGAATGTTTCGACACTTCTTGGACGAGCTGAGGCACTTTGATATGAAGAAAAATTTCATCAGAAATATGATATTATCGTTTCACGTGCGACATCGTACATCACGAATCTGATCCCGTGGTGTGCGCCTTTTCTCGCAGAAAAGTGACGGATTTTTCTCTATAAGATGCTGTCAGCTGAGGAAGAACACGATATGAAGATCGTCCTCAAGAAATATCATCTTCGCGAGCTGACACGCAAGCCGTACGAGATCGATGGACAGGCGCGGTATATCTATGAGATCGGCAGAGTGTAAAAACTTGAATGAATAAAAAATTTTTCTATACTCACAGTATTCTTTCTCGATTATGAATTTTCTCGAATTTTTCTTCCTTATCTCCGGGATTATCATCCTGATATCGGCGCTCGATATCGCGAGACGAGAGCGATTTCATCTGCTTCACATTTTTATATTTCTTGGTATCGGGGGATGACTGATTGTCTTTACGCTTTTTCCGAGTATTCTCGCGACGATTGGGCGATTTTTCTGACTTCAGCGTGGGGCAGATCTGCTCGTCTATACGTCGATCATTTTCCTGATTTATTTCCTCCTTTCATTTATTCGTAAAAATGAGAAACAAGAGGAGACGATTACAAAAATAGTTCGAGAATTGGCTTTTACCAATCATACTTCCCATGAAAATCGATAAAAAAGACATCGTGATCATCATCCCGAGCTATAACGAAGCATCGCGGATCGGTGAGACGATCGCGAGTATCTATGAGGCGGATTACCGCGAGATTATTCTCGTGGACGATGGCTCGTCCGATGGTACGGAAGCTGTTATTCGTGAGAAATTCCCTGATTTCAAGCATTTTCTCCGCCACTGTATCAATCGATGATATGGTGCGGCGCTCGAGACGGGATTCGAGTATGTCCGACGAAATCGTGTAAAGTATAACTGGAAATATTGTGTCACATTCGATGCTGATGGACAGCTCGCGATCACGAATCTCTCCCGATTTATCCATGCCTTCGAGCAGGATCCGACGCTCCATATCGTGATGTGATCACGATTTCTCGAGGATTCGCATGCGAATATTCCACTGCTTCGGAAGATGATTCTTGCCGGCGGAAAGATTTTTACACGAATGATTTCGGATATCGATCTCACGGATACGCATAATGGCTTCCGGATGATTCGGACTGAAGTGCTCGATACGATTCGTACGACGATGGACGGGATGGAGTTCTCGAGCGAGCTCATCGATATTATCAGTGATAAAAAACTTCACTGGAAAGAAGTGCCGATCGATGTCACCTATGATGAATATTCTCTTTCGAAGGGACAACGATATGGATGAGCTTTCCGCATCGCCACACGTATGATCTGGCGGAAGTTCTTCTAGATGGCATAACACTCTCATCTACACGCACCAAATATACCATTCTGGATTTATCTTGGGATTCAGCTTTTAGTTCGTTCACGAACGTGGATTCTGCCTTCACGAGGCAATGGCGAAGCTTCGCTATGTTTAGCGATTGATCCCATTCTTTTACCCAGAATATTCTTCATCATCTGCAATACGCGTATCTCTGTAATTTTTGGCATATCCCAGAATCCAGTTTTCTCCCATTTGATTCTTTTTGCTTGATTTTCGTTTTTAGATTTACGGATATGAATTCTTGTTCGTGCAGGAAATACCATAAAATACATGATGAATGAAGTGCATTCAGTGATGTTTGCTCTGAGTTTCAGGAATTTTCTTAATTCCTAGAGTTTCAGATACAATATATTATGGTAAACGAACTGAAAAGAGAAATTCTGATATTGCCTGAAAAAAACAAGTCGAAAGCTCATAATTGCTATGAATACAGGGTTCATGCTTATAAACGAGTAAGAAAAGGCAAGATAAAATCGGTGCTATTTAAGTGAAAATACTATAAAAAAAGAGGCAAACGCCTCTTTTTTTATATGTGGAGAGATTATTGTTCTGTCCCAGAGAGTGTAGCTCCAGAAAGCGTCTCTGATCCTGTGAGGGTCTCTGATCATGTCAGCGACTGCTCACTTCAGGAATAGGTATCGACTGGCTCAGGAGCGGCGACTTGGTTCTGGAAGAATTGGAGCATTCCAGGAATGGTCATACTGACCACCAGAAGAATAACAACAATCCAGATAAATACTTTTCGCATATGATGATAGTAAAAAAGTAACGATTATTGATTTTCTGGGAGTGGCGCTGATGATGTATCGAGCATCGCATCATCAAAGTTTTCTGTATCTCCAGAAAGGTCATATACAGGAGCTGCTACATCACCACCTTCTGGAAGATATGTACTTCCGTATCCAAAATCTTCGAGTACCGTCATGAATGGTATAGCATCAGTCGGAGCTTCGATCGTAACAGATTTTTTACTTCGTACGCTCGTTGCGTCAACTTCAAAATGTATCGTATCAGGGAGTCCTGTCAGTGTCGTATCTGAGCGAAGACCAAAGGTTTCTTTTTTCACAAGAAGCTCGAGAGTGGTTTCCATAATTACAGCCCCCTCTTGTTGAATCGTAAGAGGTCCCTGGATCCAACCATCTGCTCCTGGTGTGAGATCCATATCGAGAGTCGATGCATCTGATCCAGCGATATGAAGTGCAAACTGTGTCAGAGCATCGTCTTTTACTGATCCACTCCATGTTACGGAATTTGATAGAGGAAGCTCGATCATACCAACGAATACTCCATCATCAGATCGTGTATACGTAAGAGTACTAGTTGTGTTTTCTACCTCGAGAGATCCTGTTAATGATGAGAGGATTTTTCCCGTCGTCAGCATGCTGAGGACTCCGATAGCCGCTCCATTATCGGTAACTGTAAGTGTAGTCGATCGAGTTGTATCTTTTGCTGAGCTTGCGAGCTCGATACCACTTTGCATTTCGTCGTTCATGACGCGTGCATAAAATGTCTCTCGCGTAAGTCATGCTGTAATACTCACTGATCCACCATCTTCGACAGAAAGCTGTCCAGAGAAAGTAAAGTAGAGTGCGTCATCTTTATCAAATGCGAGTACTCCAGTCAGTGTTACACCACTCAGAGCATCCATCAGGCCGTCTTTATCTTCTTGTGAAATGCCTGATCCAGAAACCTCTTCTGCAAAAGCAACGATAAGACCCTGAAGATTCTCCTTATTAAGTTCTACATCATAGGTGTACATATTCCCACTGAGGACTCCTGTATTTGTTGCCCGAAGTGGTGGGTATTGTATGACCATTTTCTTAACATCTTCGAGTGTAAGTGAGTAGAGATTTCTCTGGATCGTCGCAGCGAGAATATCTGCAGGATCTGTCGATATATCTTCTTGTCGGAATGATATATACTTCCCGAAGTATTTCTGAAGTCATGGGAGAAATTGTGCATTGAGTGGTTCTGCGATATCCCCAGAGAGACTCATCGTATCAAAACGAGCATATAGATCTCATGCAAATGAAATGAGAGATCCTTTTATCTCAGAAATAATAAGTTCACTTCCCATTACATTCAGCACTCATGAAAGACTCATATCGATCGATGCACGAGAAATACCTTCTGACTCAGCATAAAAGATACCAGTAATCTCCCCTGATCCGTATGCACCGACACTCCCTGCGACTCGTAGAGTCGAGTCTTCCGCTCATTCGAATGCGAGATCTGAGTCTTTTATAATCGTCTCAGCAGTAGAAACTGCCCGGTCAACATGGGACTCAAATAAAGATGTAAAACTCCCTGTGCTTTCTGATGAGAGAGTACAAGAAGAAAGGAGAAGAACAGACACGAGTCCGACTCCGAAAGAAGACTTCATTTTCATAAAAGAAGATAATAATGAATAAATCACCTAGCCAGTATAGATAAAATGCAAAAAAGTAAAGATTTTCTCGTATTTTTTCTGGATACTTCACAAAAAAAGAAAGCATACCGATGAGGGTATGCTTTCTAAGAAAAACAGAGAAAACTAGCGAGTCATGTTATACAGGATCTTTGCAGTTTCACCAAGTGTGATACCATCCCATGCCTCGAAGAGACGTGTAGGAGTAGTAGGGACACCGTTTACTGTGTGTCGACCGTGCACGATACAGTTATCGTAAGCTGTCTGGATATATACAGCAAGGCTGTTTGTAGGAAGGACATCTGAGAAGACGATCGATCCTGTAGAGTATGTTACACCAGTTGCTCGGACGAAGATCTTCGATGCTTCACCACGAGTAATAGTATCATTCGGGCGGAAAAGTCCGTTATCCCCTTGGATGATACCGCCCTTTACTGCGTATGCAACATATGAAGCATACCACATGCTTGAGCTTACGTCAGAGAATGGAGTCGTCGTACCAGCAGATGATACATCGACACCAGAAGCATTCAGAACGAGCTTCAAGAACTCAGCACGAGTGAGAGTTCTATCTAAGTTCGAACGATCGATAACCTTCAGTACGTCATAGTAGGCGAGAACTGCAGGATCACGAAGCGATGTTGCTTCACCTCCACACGCAGGTGTAAAGTCTGGGAAAAGTGTATCTGAGAATGGAGAAATACCTCCAGTCGGGATAACCTGCCCATCAATAACGAGAGGCGTACCAGCTGTTCCCCCACCAGCACCACCACCTGTCGGTGTAGTCGTAGTAGTCGAGACAGGAGTACAGTCATATCCATAACCGTATCCATACCCGTAGTAACCATACCCACTACATGACTGTCCTGAAATGATGGTAGGACTAAAAGTACCGAATACACCAGAGATTGCTCCAGCATATATAGCACCTACTATCGTTGCTCCTGCAAGGATGCGAGAAGTAAGAGTAGTATTCATATAAGAATGAAAAAAGAAATAAACTCGTATTTCTTCCTAGAATAGAAATACAGGTGCAGTGTACCATAAAGTGTTGGAAAATCAAATTTTTCACAGTCACTTCACGGAAAAATCACTCTGAAAAAATGATATCTCGAGAAAGAAAAGATTGTATATTTTTCCACCCGATTCGATGATTATAAACCTCAGACAAGACACACCATTCGTCTTCGGATATGCTTTATGATAGCATGCAGGGGGATATGAAAAGGCGTATGTTTTTCAAGAGATGAGATCAGATTTTCAGTACCATGAATGCCCGTATAAAGAAACTCCCATAAAACCAGTACTATTCAGGCATATAGTATTTTCACTTGAAGAGCACCAATTTTATCTTTCCTTTTCTTACTCGTTTATAAGCATGAATTCCTGTATTCGCAGTAATTATGAGTCTTTGGTTTGCTTTTTTAAGCAATATCAGAATTTCTCCTATTTCAGTTCGTTTACTCTATCAGGGATAATCCCCAGAACTACAGATTTCAGAATATAAAAAAACACTTCGAGTGAAGTGTTTTTTTGGAGTGATCTTTATGCTCGACCGAGATATTCGTTCGTGCGGGTATCGACACGGATTTTCTCTCCGATTTTCATGAAGAGAGGTACTTTAATCACGAGTCCAGTATTCAGCGTCGCAGGCTTGCTTCATCCCGTTGCTGTGTCGCCACGCTCCCCCGGAGGCGTATCTGTGACCTCGAGTGTGACAGAAGCTGGAAGTTCGATATTGATCGGATTTCCATTCCATTCCATTACTTTTACACGATCTCCTTCTATAAGAAAATATTTTGCATCACCAATCTTCTCATCTGAAAGAACGATTTCATCATATGTTTCGCTATTCATAAAGTGAAATCCATCGCCATCCTGATACGTATATTCTGAGGAAAAATAGCTGATATTCGCGACTTCCACAGGGTCGACTTCACGAAATGTTTTTGGGATTACTTTTCCGGTGATGAGATTTCTGATCGTACATTTTTCCATACCTTTTCCCATCGCGACTTTCAAGTGTTCTGCTTTTACGACTTCATATGGAGCACCATCGACGATAATTTTTTTCCCGACTTTTACATCTTCTTGACCTGCCATAACCGAAAATGATGAAAAATAAAAATGGTAGCGCTACGGAGAATCGAACTCCGGTTCTGGGAATGAGAATCCCATGTCCTAACCACTAGACGATAGCGCCAAAAGGATCTATTTCAGATCCGTCGTCACTCCCATGCTCCGTGCAGAACCAGCGAGTATAGACATAGCATGTTCTGTATCATTTGCATTTAGGTCTGGCATCTTTGCTTCTGCTATTTTTCTGAGAGCATCAGTAGAAAGATGTCCCACCTTTGTCTTATGAGATTCCTTCGATCCTGACTGAAGTTTCAGAGCATCCTTAATAAACCATGTAGCAGGTGGCTGCTTCGTATAGAAATCAAATGTTCTATCATCATAGATATTAATCACGACAGGAAGTATCTTTCCCATCTCATCTTTCGTCCTATCATTAAACTGCTTACAGAAGTCAGCAATCTGTATTCCTGTAGGTCCAAGAGCGGTACCGACTGGAGGAGCTGGATTTGCTTGTCATGCTTTCAGCTGAAGTTTTACGACACGAACAGGTTTCTTCGCCATAATATCTTTTTATAAAAAAGTGTGTGTATTATAGAGAAAAAAGGAGAAAAGCAAATTTGATTTTGAAGGAAGTATTTCATGAAGAATCCTTGAAAGTCGAAGGGAAATTTGAATACCCTGGATATTCACTGTGAAAAGGCGGTAGATTTTGCTCCTGGGTAGTAGAATTTCTCTCCCAGCACTGCGATCTTCGGGCGCAGAAGCTCAAAAAATTTTTCATATTTTGTCAGAGTTCACTTGTTTTTTCTCCTTCTTTCCTTATACTCGGACAAATTTTTCATCCATTATGAATTTCTCTGATTTTACACTTCGTGACTTGGTTCGCGGTATTAAAGATGGTACTTTCACAGCAAAAGAAGTCCAGGAATATTTTATCCAGAAGACAGAGGAACGGAATCCCGATCTGAATGCATTTCTCACGATTCATACTGAGACGGAAGAAATCGCGCCAGAGCTCCCACTCGCATGAGTGCCGATTGCTGTAAAAGACGTCTTCTGCGAAAAAGGAAAACGCACATCAGCGAGCTCAAAAATGCTCGAGCATTTTGTCCCGCCATATGATGCGACGGTCGTTACGCACCTGAAAGATGCGGGAATGTTTTCTCTCGGGAAGACGAATATGGATGAGTTCGCGATGGGAGGAAGTGGCGAAAACTCTGCTTTCGGTCCAGCACGAAATCCGCTCGATCCGAGTCGTATTCCTGGCGGATCTTCCTCAGGTTCAGCTGTCGCTGTCGCAGCATGACTCGCGCCAGCAGCACTCGGGACAGACACAGGAGGAAGTATACGACAGCCAGCGAGTATGTGCGGGATCGTCGGATTTAAGCCAACATATGGAAGAAATAGTCGCTCAGGAGTCATCGCGATGGCATCATCTCTCGACTGTCCAGGGACACTCACGAAAGACGTCCGAGATGCAGAATTTCTCTATGAGATTATGTCGGGATACGATCCTCTCGACTCGACGAGCCTCTCCGAAGACCCGAAGATCGATCCATCTATCTGGGAGCGATCTGATCTGAAAGGAGTAAAAGTCGGAGTTCCGAAAGAATATTTTATCGAAGGGATCGATCCTGGAGTAAAAAAATCGATCGAAGATGCGATCGAGAAGCTCCGATCGCTTGGTGCAGAAATCCGGAATATTTCACTGCCTCACACAGAGTACGGACTCGCGGTCTACTACGTCATCGTCCCTGCGGAAGTCTCTGCGAATATGGCACGCTATGACGGAATTCGCTTCGGATTCTCGACATTCGATCCGTATGATCGCAATAAATCCCGCACACAATCACTCGGAAGTGAAGTGAAGCGACGTATCATGATCGGATCGTTCGTGCTCTCCTCTGGTTTCTATGATGCGTATTATAAAAAGGCGACACTCGTGCGAGAGCTAATCCGAGATGATTTTGCGAAAGCATTCGAAGAAGTCGATGTTATCGTGACACCCACATCTCCATCGGTCGCATGGAAAATCGGGGAAAAAATCGATGATCCGATGAAAATGTATCTCTCAGATATTTTCACGATTCCCGCATCACTCGCATGACTTCCAGGGCTCGTCATCCCAGTCGGGAAAACATCGCCAGAAGATGATCCGAGCGCGCAACTTCCTGTCGGTATGCAGATTCTCGGACCACGACTCTGAGAGGAACAGTGTTTTCTCGTCGGACATGTTCTCGAACAGGCATTAAAATTGCAATAATTTCTGACTTACACTATAATGGATCCGTATTTCGAATCCATGTTTTTTCAGAATCTTCTGAAGCCATTCTCGAGGCCAGCACTTGCGATTTCCTACATGACTCTTGCAGGATTTTTATTCTGGCTCTGGTCGCTCTTCAGTCAGGCTGATCTGATCCGTGGGAATCATGGCGTTTTTCATGCGAATCTCGATATTTTTCTTTCGATCGTGACGATCTTTTTGTTTCCACTTCTCATCGTCGGGATCCTTTATCGCTCGCTTATTTTCGGTCAAAAAAATGAAAACTGAAAATGAACTCTGCTTGCTGGAATTGGTGGACTGATTTCGGTGATAATTTCTGGGTCGACGTGTTGTGGACTGACGATCGCGAGTATGCTCGGATTTCTCCCTATCATGACTTCGCTCCCATGAAGTGGGATCGAGCTCAAGACGATCGGCGTGCTCGTGCTCATATACGGCGTCTACGATCTCTATGCGCACCTCGAGACATGCCAGCTTCAGAGGAGAAAACTGAAGAAATAATAGAATTCCTGTTGTAATCCGAGGGTTTTTATATACACTCTCGCCGTTATTTCTTTTCTTTCCATTATGAAAAAGACGAAAATTATCGGGACGATCGGACCATCTTCCGAGTCTGATGAGAAGCTTATTGCGCTCTACGAAAAGGGGCTGAATATTTTACGTATCAATTTTTCCCACGCGAAACACGATACGACGCGTGAGCTCGTAGCGCGTGTCCGAGCACTGAATGCTTCTGGAAAAACAGATTTTTCTCTCCTGCTCGACACGAAAGGTCCAGAGATTCGTACGGGGGATGTATCTGAGAAAATTCCTTTCTCGAATGGTGAGGAATTTATTATCTACACGACAGAGACGTCGCCATTTCCTGAGAAAAAATCACTGTTCTGTGATTATGCACTTCTCGCTGAAGATGTAAAACCCGGATGAGCGATCGAGATCGATAGTGGACTCTTTCATGCACGTGCTATCTCCTGTCATCAGGGATACGTCGTCGCGCGCGCCGAGAATGATGCACTTATAGGATCACGACGACACATTAATCTTCCATGAGTCGTACTCAGACTACCTGGAATGACAGATAAAGATCGTGCGGATATTCTCCTCGGAGTCGAGTTACAGTTCCACTTTATCGCGGCATCTTTTATCCGTACAGCACAGAATGTCCACGATATTCGGACATTTCTCGATCAGAATGGTGGATCAGCGATCCGCATCATCTCGAAGATAGAAAATGAAGAAGGTATGGATAATATCGAGGGAATCGCAGATGCTTCTGATGGGATCATGGTCGCGCGCGGTGACCTCGGTATCGAGATGCCGATCGCAAAGATTCCACTCTATCAGGCAGATATTATTCGTGCATGTCGAGAACGAGGAAAGATCGTGATCGTCGCGACACAAATGATCGAAAGCATGATGGAGTATCCATATCCGACGCGTGCAGAAGTCGGTGATATTTTTAACGCAGTGAAGCAGGGGACAGACGCGACGATGCTCTCATGAGAGACGGCAATGGGAAAATACCCGATCGAGGCAGTGGGAATGATGACACAAGTCATTCAGGAAGCCGAAGGAGTAACACACTGGGGATGTACGCCGTACACAGATACTGGACTTCGAGAGCGTGATATCGAGAAGAAGGCACTGATCAGCGCGGCGATTTCTACAGCAAATATCCTCGGTACGCGTGCTGTGATCATCTTCACGAAGTCATGACTGCTTGCTCGACTTGCAGCAGCATTTCGTCCTGATGTCCCGGTCTTTGCCTTCACTGGCGATGAGAGATCTCGTGGATTTATGAATATGCTCTACGGGATTACAGCGGTCGCACTCGAGAACTGGAGTCAGACACATGAAGAAAATGTCACTCATGCGCTTCACTGGCTTCGTGAAAAACAGCTCTTTACGATGACTGATAAAGTCGTAATCGTGACGGATCTCGAGCGCTCTGATCGAGAGATCCCCGTTATGGAGATTGCGACGCTCTCGGATATGCTCGAATAGTATACTGAATAAATTTTCTCCAAAAATAACCCAGAATTCTGGGTTATTTTTTTACGGACACAGTGTTTGCTTCATTCAGTGGTATTTCATTTTCTCTCGTATTGCACTGAGATAACTCAGGTCTCGGGATTCGATTTGTGATGCGTTCACGAGTGCGAATTTCTGATCGCGAGGCAGTTTTCCCGCTCCACACTCGATTCCTTGGAGAAACTCAGCCCCGCACTGTTCACGAAAACGTATTCCTACATTCGTGAGATAATAAAAAAAAGAGTGTAGCGTGAACTATGAAATCAGAGGAGAATTTTCCCTCTTTTGGACTATCAGAATCCGATCAGGAGTCAGAGATTTTTCCTCTCCACTGATTTTCTGGTATCCATAGCTGATGACCTGCCCCAGTCGAAAAGGTGAGATATACTCATCGTAGAGCAGTGTGGAGACTTTTTCCCCCGCACTTTCGTGAAGTTCTGAGAGCTCGATCGTCGTGATAATTCCTTCATTTACACCTGCGATGATCTCTTTCCGATCGGTCGTCGTACGGATCGGTGGCGAGAATATATGAGTCGCAGATTTTTTCCCGAGCATATTCTCTGAGAAAGCGAGTGTATCGATCGTGCTCCCGAGTGTCACCCGTGGAATGGCTGAAAAAGTACACTGCTTCATGATCGGATCATACCATCATTCCTCGAGATAGTGCTCACGCATGCGCGAGACGATTTTTCCGCTTGACCATCCGAGTACGTGCATTCTTCATTTTTGACTGAGAAGCTCCTCGAGTATCTCTAGCTCTTGTGCCGGAGTGAGCGGAAGTATATATCATTTTCATACTCCATATTCATCGATGCGTACCGATAGAAAGGGATTTTCCACCGTAAAAATCGGAAATGAAAATCCTGCCCCTCCATCATCGATAATACGATCTCTTTCTACGAACATACTAGAGATTTTTCGTGAGATAATAGATCCATTTCTCGGGATTCGACATTCCCTTCGTCGGATTTTCATCGGACTTCAGGGCCGACTGAATCTGCTCGCTTACATTGATCGTCGTATTTTGTGCCGCATCTTCGCTCGAGATAATATGGATGATTTCCTCTCCGGGAAGTTTTTTCCCCTGTGTCGCCTTCGCGATGCGTGTCTCGTACGCAGGTGTCCGAACATATGCATTATAGAGCTCTTTCTCGGCGATCGTCTCCGTGCGAGCAGCATTATCCTGCTCGAGAAACGTGATATATTCATTTATCTGATAATCGCTGTATTTATCGTGCAGAATCAGATACAGAAGGTAAAAAATCAGCAGTACCAGCCCGGCGATGATGTAACGAAAGTGTTCTTGCATGGGATGCACTATATAGAAAAATGAAAAAATTTCTACATTTTGTCAGTCGTTTTCAGAAAAAGTGTCTCATATTCGTATCGCATTCGCTCAAGAGAAAACTGGTGTGGGGTGTATTTTCTCGTATTTTTCTCTCGGAGACCTGCGCAAATAGCATCGGTGAGTGCTATCATATTATTTGCTGGAATACAGACAATCCCATCTATCTCACATGTCCCACCGACATCGGTCGCGATCACCTGACACCCCATCCCGAGTGCTTCGATGACTCCAGTCGGCAGTCACTCCTGCAGACTTGGATTGATAAAGATATCGACTGTCGGATAGAATTCATGCATGATCCAGTCATGCGATTGTCCTCCGAGAAAGTGAATTCTTTCCGAGAGATTTTTCTCGTGTGCGAGTTGCTCGAGCGATTCTCGCTCCTCTCCATCACCGACAATCTCGAGATTCCATGATTCTGATCGGATCGTTTCGAGTGACTCGATAAGCCCATCGAGGTGCTTCAGTCCTGTGAGTCTCCCGACGAATCCGAGTTTTGGTATGGTATTCTTCACTCGTTCTTGCACTGGAAAGTCAAAACCACGATAGATCACCGAGATATCTTCACGCCCAAATGTCTCCTGAATCCATTTTTTCCCAGTATGACTGATCGCGACGACCTGATCCGCATGACGGATGATATATCGTCCGATCGTAAGATCGACCATCTTCGCGACCCATGCGATAAAGGGATTCCGATGGATCAGAAATCCAGTCCCATGCTCGACATGAATATACGGGATTTTTCTCCGTCGTGCGAGAAAAAAAGCGAGCCACGTCGTCGGTGCAAAGCGAATATGCGAGAGAATATGCGACGTATTTTCACTCGAGATGGTCGAAAAAATCCCCCAGAAATCTCCCTTCCAAAAAGCAGGAAAAGGAAAATGCGTGACAGGCTCGACGATCGGAAACTCTTTTCCGCCAGAAAAAGTCTCCATTTTCTCAGGAAAAATCTGCTGAAGTATCTTCGCATACTGCTCGACTCAGCCCGGGTGATCGAATGAATACGGGGAAATCTGAAGGATTTTTTTAGACATGGCGCTGGATAAAATGCTCTATATTCTTCTCGAAATTTTCCTTCGAAAACGTTCTTCCGCGAGCGCGGATTTCCTCATAATTCCACTCGATTTTCTCGAATCGCTCCAGTGCCTCGTCGATCGATTCTCGTTTCTGTGATGGGAAAAACACTCCTGTCACACCATCGATGACACTCTCCGTCGCACCTCATTTTCCATAGGCGATGACGGGTGTCCCGAGTGCCATCGCCTCGACGGGAACGAGTCAGAAGTCTTCTTCTGGCGGAAAGAGAAATGCACGTGCTGACGCGATGAGTGCATCTTTCTCTTCATTAGAAACGCGGAATTTCCACTCGATATTCGGTCCAGATCGTGCGCGTAATGTCCGAAAAAGTTCCGTATCCGTCGCCGTGCAGAGGATGAGCTTTTTTCCATTTTTATGAAAGGTATCGACAAGAAGATCAAATCGCTTATACGGAATACAGCGTCACACGGAGATGAAATATGATCCTTTCTCGACTTGTTTTCCCTCGGGTATCTCGATTCATGGATAGATGACGGTACTTTCCCGATTATAATACTCCTCGATTCGCGTACGCGTGGTCTCGGAATTCGCGATAAAAAAGTCCACTTTCTGCGCGGATTCATAGTCGAGCCTCCGAAGCCAGTGGATCATTTTCGGAAGGAAAAAACGCGCAAGCGGATTCAGCCAGCCAAATTCCATCATCTTGAGATATTCCTCATAATGACTCCAATAATAACGAATCGGCGTGTGACAGTAGACAAATACCTTCGCATCACTTTTTTTCCGCCACTTTCCGAGACTTATATTCTTCGACTCTGCTGAAGAAGAGCAGAGAATCACATCATACTCCGAGAGATCAAATCGCCGAAAAGCGAATGGACGGAGGATTCCCGCGAGTTTATGTTTCTTCCCGAGGATCGGAATCTTCTGGAGAAAACTCGTAAAAATCCGATGTCATTCGAGCATCGGATGATCCATATGACAGACGCTCGTGTAGATATTCGCCTCAGGAAAGAGCTCGAGAAGATGCTTCACGACGAGCTCGGCTCCACCGAAGTCGATAAGCCAGTCTGTCACGATGGCGATTTTTTTCCCATGAAAAAAAGAATCTTGCATAGCAAGATTATATAAATTTTCTTTTAAATTCAATGTTTTCCTTATGACTCACTTGCGTTAAGAAGATCGAGAATCATCGCATCTTTCGTGGCGATATCGATTTTTCCAGAGGGAAAAAGAGTATGCGCCCCCTGATATTTCTGCAGTGCTTCTTCTGTCAGTGGTCAGAAATAGGCAGTATCTTTCACAGCGAGATAATTGCGGTCTCGGAGAAAAATCTGGAGCTTCCGGACATGGACTCATACTTCTCCGAGTTCTGGCGTACCAAAACTCTCGACTTCCGCAAGTACATCGCGATACTGTGTATTTCCGACGATACTTTCGAGAACGGGTGAATGCTCTTCGGGTGAGACAGTATTTTCCTCCGTATTTTCTGTCGATGCAGTACTTTTACCTCCTGCAATCTCCTCGAGTGATGCGCGAGTTCTCGGTCCATAGATTCCAGCTCATGCATCCGCTCGACTCGAGATGATGCCATTCTTGAGCTGATACTGTATGATTTTTTCCGTCAGAGTGGCACCGGTATATCCGAGTGTCGTGAGCTTCTCGAAGAGCTCTGACTGGAATTTCGTCATTGGGGCGGTCTTTTTCTGAGTCTGTACTTGAGTTCGGGTCTGATTCTGTACCTGAGCTGGTAATCGAATAGAGTCTGTATCTATGCTCGAAATATCGAGTGTAACCACTTCCTCCGCGTCGACGATCGTCCCGATGACATCACGTCGTCCCCATGCGATGGCTTTTTTCAGTCCTTCTTCCCCGACTCCCATCCAGATATCGATCCGATCATTCCCACCCGAAGCAGTCGCAGAGACGATCGCACCTCAGCGATCCAGCACACTTCCGACTCCGAGTCCTTCGAGTGATATCTTCGTCCCGAATGCGTATGTTGACGGCGCAGCGAGCATCCCGAGCGCGACTTTTTCTCCACTTGCTCAGGCGATACCCTCTCCCTGGACTCGCTTCTCGGCTTCGTAACTTCCGTAGAGATAGTATGACTGATATGGGGTCGGCGAGTAGTATGCCGTCGTCGTAAATATCTGTCCAGTCGTGGCAGAGGCGACTCAGACTGGGGCGAGTAGAAGTGTGAGAAGGGAAAAGGTGGATCGTGTTTTCATGGTACAAATTGTACCAAATTTTTCTCAGAAACACAAGAGAGAAAAATATTCAGACCGAAAAAAATCCTGAATTATAGAAAAATTCCCTTCAATTTCCTACATTGTATCGAGTTCTTGAGCGATGAATTGTGCTACAGTCATATCAGAGGTAAAATCGCTTTTCAAAAAAAGAATCCAATTTGCCAGAGCTTGCTCCCGTGTTATACCGAGTCCGGTGATACCTTTTTGTATTTCTTCTAGTTTTTCTGATTCTTTCCTCTTACCTTGCAGTATCATCCTGAGTGCAAAAGCTCAGAAGAGCTTATTCATCTCTTCCACCATAAATATCCCCTGAAATTCTGGTTCTTCCCAGAGAGTCAGATCTATATAATCCCTCAGTGTGTGGGCGCTGGTACCTTGCTCCATCCAGCTATCATGTGAGACGATGGTGTCATGTTTCTGATGTTGAGCATCGCTGGTATTTTGCCCCATCCAGCTATATGCAGTACTGGGTCAAGTGTATCGTGAATGTTTTTCTATAAAAGCATCTTGTATTTCTTCTCCCAAAACTGCCGTGATAAGCTCATCTGGAGTGGTATACTTGAGATAATCATCGGGAATCTTCCCTATTCGGGCGAATATACAGATAAGGAAGAGTTTTTTTTCATCGGGTGTAATATCTTTTGGCATTCTTCATACTAGGGAGAGTCACTGTAGTATGACAGCCATCTTCGTATCTGCAAGATGAAGAAAGCGAAAGATGCAGGGATGAAGATGATCGATGTCTATCGTGTGTTTCACGAGAATCCTCTGAAGCTTCCGGAGACGATTGACCTGAATGTCTGGTATATGAGGCGGAAGTTCGTGTGGCTGGGAGGGGGTAGTTTTCAGAATATCGAATATTGTTCACAGTTTGGCATTCCTGGGTACTTGTATTTCTTCAAGCCATGTCAGAATACTTTTCCATGACTGGAAAAACCCAGGTGGTTTGTGAGTGCAATTGAGTATTGTGTGGAGTCCCCCACGCCTTCTTTGTACGGCACCCGCGACGGTCCTACTTACATCATGTTGTTCGCACCTTTCTGGATTGGATTTTTCTGGAGGACTTTTTCTCATAGTATGTATCATACATATCGTATATTATATGTCAAACAAATATATTGCAACATAAAATAATCATCTGTACATTCAGATCTTTCTGAACCACACGAGAGTACACTTTCTTATCGCTTCAGATACTGTATGATGTTCTGTGGAATACATACGAGTATTCCCCGGATTATGAGCGCGAGGATTTTTTCTCACATATTCTTGTAGATCGCCTTTTCAGAGAGGAGTCGGGAAAACATCATTCTCTGCATGGAGTGATATTTTCGTGCGGTTGTATTTCCTTTACGGATGCGATAAGAGACGCATTTCTCAGGTATATTCTCGATCGTATATCCCTGATCGAGAATGCGAAGCCATAGATCAAAATCCTCGATATAGAGCCATTCCTCTCGATATCATCCGACTTCACGAAGTACATCTGTCCGAGCAAGAATACTCGTATGAACGAGCTGATTTCTGAGTCAAAACCCATGACGTACACCTTCCTCGGAAGACTCGAAAATAATTGCTCCAATCTTTTTTCCATTTTCATCGATCGTATGAGCAAAAGTCCCGATAACTCATAGATTCGGATTCTCTGAGAATCGCGCGATCTGCTTCGCGAGCTTCTCGGGATCGCCCCAGACATCATCATCATCGATGCGGGCGATGTAGCGTCCTTGCGCCTCATCGATACCATGATTCAGACTTGTGACGAGCTTCTGATTTTCCGTATTTCGGATACTGCGGATTCGAGCATTATTTTGCTCATATTCTGCTATGATTCGGGGCGTCTCGTCGCGCGAAGCATCATCGATGATAATCAGCTCCCAGTGCGGATACGTCTGTCTCTCGACCGAGTCGATCGCTTCCCGGAGAAATCGGGCGCCATTATAGGTCGGTAAAAGGATGGAAATTAGAGGAGAATCCATGAAGGTGGGATAAGATCACGTGTATTGTATGCATCTGTCTCGAGCCATTTTTCTGGGGCAATAACGACTCGATCTGGGTTGCGCCCCAGATATGCGCCCCACCACGAGAAGCTACTATTCGCGATGATATGGTGTGCACATGAGTACATGAGTCGGAGGTCTTCATGTCCAGCGCGCCCATTATGATCGATATAATACGCCTCGATTCATTCTGGAAAATGAATGTGCTCTTTGCACCATTCGATGTCATCTGAAAACACGAAAAATGTCTTTTTTCCGGAAGATAAAAGTCGTGCGATTGCCTGCTCATAGTACTCGATCGAGCAGACTCCATGCCATGCCTGATTCTGTGCGAGCAGATAGTCACCGCGTCTGACATGGATCGAGACTGATTCATTCCCCGCGACTTTTATGCGGTCGAGAAAACGCTGGTTTATTTCTGATATCGGCGTTTTCACGGTAAATATCTCGCGTATATCATCCGCGTACGCATCGAAGTACGTGTACGATTGAAACCATCCATCGAGGTACGCATGTTCCGGAAAAGAATCCACATGTGCGCCAGATTTTTCCTGTATATATTGCTTGCCGAATCGGAACTTTCGTATTTGTTCGATACAGACGGGATGAATATATTTTCGCACAAAAAAATGTGGAACAGTATATTCTTTCTCGATTCCGAAGACATCGAGCTCATACGGACGGAAGGTCCATTTCCCCAGAAAAAAACGACTCTCGAGGAAGTATCCGTCACATACAAGAGGCTCATGAAAATCCCGAGAAAGTCGATACCCGAGCGCGTACTCGAACATCTGATTTCCGAGTCATCCTTGTAGTTTACATGTTGGCATAGGAGGTTTTTTCTGGAATCTTTTTATTCTAAGAAATTGCTATGGAAACGTGAGATTTCTTGATTACAGGAATCTTTCTTATGAAAAAAACCAGTAATTCACGATACCGAGTATCGTAATGATCGTGAATATGATCGTCGTAATCAATATTCATATTTGATCGGCTTCTTTGAACGCTCTCCAAGAGGAATAGAGCCAGAAAGGTTGTGCACAGAGATTCAGAATCAGTCCGAATTCTGGATGTTTGAGGGAAGTCGCGATTTGCGCCCCGATCGTGAGACAGGGAAGTGCGACTTGCGCTATTGTATGGAGTATTTTCTTTTTCATGTGATGGCAGTTTTGTTCTGGGTTTGTATCGGAAGATTTTCTAGAGAGGAGTGAAAATACGTATCTCGAGGCACTGTTACACCCCTAGTTTTTTCCAAGACTTCCAGATGATTCTTCTACTGCACTTCTTCCTCTTCTTCATTTTTCTTCACGACAGCAGCAGAGACGAAAGCATCTCACTTGTCCTTTAATTTCCCCAGAATCACACCCTGTGTCGTACGACCGGTCGTACGAACATCACGGAGTGGAATACGGATAGTCTGTCCGCTTTTCGAGATCAGGATGATACTGCCCTCTTTTTTCTCTTCTTCTGTGAGTGTAAATGCGCCGATGATTTTCCCGGTTTTCTCTGTCGTTGCTCCGACTTTTATCCCACTTCCTCCGCGTCCTTGCTCACGATATTCATCGAGTGGCGAGATTTTTCCCATGCCATTCTCTGAGACGGTAAAGACATACTTCGCGTCGGACGCGACGACACATGCCTCGATGAGATGATCTTTCTCGGCGACGCGCATCCCGCGGACACCGGCAGCCGCACGTCCCATGACGCGGATATCCTCTTCCGAGAACTGGATCGCTTTTCCTCACTCTGAGACGAGCAGGATATTTGCATCTCCTTCTGTCGGGCGCACCCATCGGAGTGAGTCGCCATCATGCGGTTTCATCACGATGAGTCCACCTGCACGGACATTTGCGACATCAGAAATATTAATCCTTTTGACGATCGCTTTCGAGCTGATGAGACAGAGATACTTCGAGGAGGTATTCGTAATATCCATGAGACTCGTCACAAATTCATCTTTTCCGAGGGAGAGCATCTGGACGATCGGCTGACCCTTCGCGGTGCGCTGTGTCTCAGGAATCTCGTATGCATAGAGGCGGAATGTGCGACCTGTATTGGTAAAACACATGAGCATATTATGATTCCGAGTCGAGAGGAGGATCCCGATCTCGTCCTCTTCTTTTACTGACATGGCGATTCATTTTCCTCCTCGGCGTTGCGTGCGGAATGCTCCTGATTTTACACGCTTAATATAGCCATTCTTCGAGAGTGTGATCACGACATCTTCGTTCGGAATCGTGTCAGTCGGATTCCATTCGCCGATCGCTCCTGGGACGACTTCAGTCCTACGGGCATCTCCGTATTTATCGCGGACTTCTATGATCTCATTCATGACGATATCCGTGATCCGCTCGTGATGCAGAAGAATATCTCGCAGATCAGCGATGAGTGCGAGCTTCTCAGCGAGTTCATCCTCGATCTTTTTCCGTTCGAGTCCTGCGAGACGCTGGAGTTGCATCTCGAGGATCGCAGTCGCCTGTCTTTCCGAGAGAGAAAAACCTGCCATAAGGTTCTTGTGTGCTTCTTCTTTTGTCGGGGATTCTTTAATCGTCTTGATAATCGCATCGATATGATCGAGAGCGATCTTCAGTCCTTCGAGGATATGAGCGCGAGCCTCGGCGAGCGCGAGCTCGTACTGAGTTCGACGCGTCACGACTTCATCACGATGGTTCAGAAATGCATCGAGCATTTCCTTCAGATTGAAGAGCTTCGGCTGAATCCCGCGATCTGTGAGAGCCGTCATGTTAAATGCGAAACTCGTCTGAAGGGGAGTGAGTTTATAGAGCTGATTCAGGATTTTTTTCGGAAATGCATCACGCTTCAGCTCGATAACGATCCGGACTCATTCTTTATTCGATTCATCACGGATTTCAGAGACGCCGACGATAATCTTCTCGATCACGAGTTCTGCCATTTTCTCGACGAGTTCTTTCTTATTTTGCTGAAATGGAATCTCTGTGATGACGAGCATATCCCGTCCATTTCTTCCTTCTTCCATCTCGACCCTTCCGCGAAGTGTCACTGATCCTCTTCCACGAGTGTACGCTTCGAGAATATCTTTTTTATTATAAATAATTCCCCCCGTCGGAAAGTCTGGTCACTGAATAAAGTCGAGAAGTTGCTCGATCGTGACTTCTTGTCGATTCGGATGACGCAGAAGAAATAGGAGCGCATCCATGACTTCCGTCAGATTATGGGGCGGGATATTCGTCGCCATACCGACGGCGATCCCCATCACACCATTCAGGAGAAGATTCGGGATACGTGTCGGAAGGACGCGAGGTTCTTTCTTCGAGGCATCGTAGTTATCTGCCCAGTCTACCGTATCCTTCTCGAGATCTTCGAGCATGAGCTCTCCGATCTTTTTCATTTTTACCTCTGTATATCGCATCGCTGCGGGATTATCACCGTCCATCGATCCGAAGTTTCCCTGACCATCGACGAGCATATATCGGAGCGAAAAATCCTGCGCCATACGAGCCATCGCTTCATAGATAGATGAGTCACCATGTGGATGGTAGTTACCCATCACGTCTCAGACGACACGAGCGGATTTACGATGTTTCCCCGTGGAGCGGACCCCACCTTCGTGCATACCATAGAGAATACGTCGATGCACTGGCTTCATCCCGTCACGCACGTCAGGAAGCGCACGATTGACGATGACACTCATCGCATAATCGAGATAGCACGTCTCCATTTCTGCTTCGATCGATCGATCCGCATCACCATCATAGTATGAGTGGAGTGCCTTGTTTTCTGGATTTTCTGGAGGAGCAACAGAAGAAATATCTGACACCGCTGTCTCTGGCGTCTCGGGCGTATCTGACATAGTCGATAATAACGAATTACGCAGGCATTATAGAGAAAACCGAGCGGAAGGCAAGGAGAAGTGGAGCGGGAAATTTTCGGTACAAAGGGTGAATTTAACCTCAGAAAGTAAGAGCACGAAATGCATCCCCCTTGAAATATTTTCTTTTTTATGTTAGATTTCTTGAACCTTGTTCCTTGTTAGGAATGTAAATTTTTCTATGCCTGAATATTCAGGATTCACATCAAAATCGTCCTCTTGTTTGTCAGTTTTTACAAGATGAATTTGATAACCATCAATAATATTCAATTTTTGAGTCCATCAATATGTATGTCTTTGACATCCCATTTTCTTTTGTGGTGTTTTCACTGGAATAGTACCAATTTCTGATTTCTTTTTTTGCCCGCTACGAGCGTGGATTCCGGGATAAACCCGGAATGACAAGCCTTCGGCTTGTTTTCCCCAATAATATCGAATATTCTCTTATTTCAGTTAATTCACTATAGAAAGTTCTCTTGCCTCATTTTCATCTTCAGCAATAACAAAAACAAGATGATGATCCTCCATTAGATGCTTCTCATGAATTTTACCACCGAGTAAAACTACATAAGATATTTTTTATAAATTTGTAGATAGAAAAGAAATTTACACTAATTTTATTTTTTTGGCAAAATCTTTGCTTTTACATTCATGCGAGTATTTATGTCACGTTGTATCTCGATTTCCTCAAGAACCTTCCGTATAATTGCCTGGACTTCATCGTCTGCAATGTACGAAAAACAAAACCTCGTCTTCAAGAGTTCCCTGACATTCTCATAGGTGCGAACGAGAAGTTTTAGTGCGTAATAGAGCTCGATTTTTCCCTGTTCATCTCGGGCATGTCGCTGAAAACCACGGATAATATCATAGACGATATGAGCTTCACAGATCGGAAGATGTTCGTGTTCGTTTATCGGGACATATGCTGTGATCGTTTCTCGTTTTTCTATTACGGCACCGACGAATCGATGCATACCATCGATGACTCGATATTTCCCTTTTTCATAAGGACCACGAACGAGAATCGCTTCATCTCCGAACGACGCCTCTTCAGTAAATTTCTTTCGAATCGTTTCATCATTCTGGATATGTACCTGAAACTTTTCTGGAGATCGTTCGCATTGCTCGATAAGGATAGCATTCCATTCAGGATCTGTTCCAGTAAAAAGTATTTCATTCACGGGAATCTCAGATTTTTCATACGTAATAGCAGGATTCGCCAAGAAATCTCCCATCCAATTCAGACGAACACCAGCATTCACTAGAATGCGTTCTCTCGGATTGAGTTTTTCTCGATTCTTCATGTCTTCGTGATCTGCCAGAGCATGCAGATATTCTTCAAAATGGTGTATTTCTCCGATTTTCATCCCATGCCGTTCCATCCAGATTGCGAATTTCTCGGCGGATTCTTTTCCCGGATCGATCAGTGAAATTTCTCGATTATGAAGTTTTTTCCATATCTTCTGGATACTCATCTTCACGATGGGAAAATGCGTGCACGCGAGCACGATCGCCTCGATATCAGGAGAAAATTGCTTCAGATATTCGTCGAGCAATTTCTCGATCTGATCTCATTCCGTGATGCCCGCTTCGATCAGCGGGACGAGTCACGGGGCACCGACTTCTTCCACGATGATAGAATCATCGAGGATTTTTACACGTTCTTTATACGCACGCGTCCGTACCGTCGCTTCGGTCGCGAGGACACCGACTTTTTTATATCATTTTTCTACGATTTTCTCGGCTCATGGGATCATGACACCGAGAATATAGCGATCTGGAAAAATCTCCTGCTGAAGGAGTCGAAGTGCATGGACTGACGCAGTATTACATGCAAGAATAACGATATCTGCACCACGATCGAATAATTTCTGGACGCCGATTCGTGTATACTCACAGATTTCATCATGAGATAGATCTCCGAAAGGACAGTGTTCGCGATCCATCTCGAGGATCATCGGAATCTCAGGAAATCTTCGCTGAAAATCTTCCATAACGATTTTCCCTCCGAGTCCGGAGTCGAAAAATCAGAGTATCATACTAGAGACCGATAAATGTGCGAGTATTCTTCGAGAAGTAACGTCCGACTGCGAGTATCAGGACACGACTGACCCACATCGCTGTGAAGAGCGAGAGGACGATACCGAGTCCGAGCATAAATCCGAATCATTTTACGAGTGCAACTCCGAAAACATAGAGGATAATGGCAGAAGTCAGAGATGTGATATGTGAATCCCAGATCGCACTCCATGAGCGATCGAATCCGATGTGTGTCGCTCGATCGAGTGCATCTCCCGCACGAAGCGCTTCTTTCATGCGTTCGAATATAAGGATATTCGCGTCGATCGCGAGTCCGATCGAGAGGATCATACCAGCGATAGAAGCGAGTGTCAGAGTCACTCAGAAGAATTTCACGAGTGCGAGAAGGATGAGTCCATAGATGATCAGTGCGATACCAGCAAGAAGTCCACTCACACGGTAGGCGATCACGAGGAAGAGAATTACCCCGAAGAGTCCGATCAGTCCAGCTTGGATCAGGAGATGAAGCGATTCTTCTCCGATTTTTGCATCGATCATGCGCTCTGAAGTCAGATAGATTGGAGCTGGGACGATACCCGTCGTGATATCGTTCGCGAGCTGTCGTGCTTCATCGATCGTATAGTTTCCAGTGATGACTGCTTTTCCATCAGGAATAGCTGACTGTACTGTCGGTGCTGTCACGAGCTCTCATCCGACGAATATCGCGATCGACTGACCGATCAGTCGTTTCGTGAGCTCTGCGAATATCTCGGCCCCCTCTGGGTTAAAATTCAGCTGAACCTGTGGTGAACCAAGCTGTGAGAAAGCAACTGACGCACTATTAAGATATGCATCATTCAGGATTCGTCCATCTTCTGTCTTGGCAGGAGTCCATTGACTTGGTTGCTCTGCTACGAATAAGAAGGAGTAGTCATATATTTTCTCACTTCCTGAAGCCGTCATAGAATCGAGTTTTACGATCGTGTATCCTCTCGTTCCCGAGCTTGTCAGGATTTTTCCCGAAGCATTCATTATCTCCTGTGCTTCTGTCTCAGTCATGACGACAGGGGAAATATATGGAAATGTCGTTACCGCATCGACACCAGAGAAAGTCGCTTCTTTCGGAAGTATACCTGATCCAGTGATGTACGCGACATTCTCATACTGATCACGATATTTCACACCGACTGTCTCGAAGGGCATTCCATCTGTTATTTCTTTTTGCGCTGCATTTGCGATCTCCTCACGTTCTGCTCTATCCGCATCGGTGATCTCTGTCTTCGCCTCTCGAAATTCCAGTTTTACGACTTTTCCGATCGTTTCCTTCGCACTTGCAATGTCCTCTTCTCCGAGTCTTTTTTTCTCCTCATCAGAGACATCTCCATAGTCCTGTGTCGGAATCTGGACGATAATATGCGACTCCTGTCCATAGTTTGCTGTCTGGATCGTCGGCTCTGTCAGTCCGAGCGTACTGATACGTTTATCGATGATACTTTTTATTCCTTCGATGATATCGGTTTTCTGGATCGATGTCGTGGTCCCAGACTGGAGACTCGCTCACTCGAAGTCGACCTTATAATCGAGCTCCACTCCACCATGCAGATCGAGTCCGAGCTTATATGATGAATCGGTAGAAAACGGCATCGCAATACCATAACTATTCCATGGGAAAATATACGCGAACGAAACGAGGAAAAGAACGACGATAAAAGATACGCGAAATGAAAGCTTCATAAAGTCAAAGATAAGAAGACAAAACCGCACGGATTATAGAAAAAGGAAATTATTTTGCAAGCAAAAAGAAATGTGGTATACTTCCACGGGTTTTTCCATTTTCCATTTCCATGTCTATTATCACACAAGCAGAATCCTATGTTTTTCCGCTTCTGGAAGAGCACTGTGGCAAGTATCCATACCATAATCCAGATCACACACGGACGGTTCGGAAGCGTGCGCTTTTTCTCGCTGAGCAGGCTGGGATAGGAGACGAAGAAAAAGAAGATCTCGAGCTTGCGACTCTATTTCATGACATCGGATTTATCAAGCAATATGATAAAAATGAGCATCTCGGTGCGAAAATCGCTCGCGAATGGCTCACATCAAAAAATCACCCGGAAGCGCGTATCCAGAGAATAGAAAAAATTATTATGGCGACGGTCTTATTTTCCGAGCCACATACGATTCTCGAGGAGATTATACAGGATTCTGATCTCGAGAATCTCGGACAGACCGTCGAGTTTCGCTTCTCGACCAACTATCTCCATGAACTCAGGACGATCGCAAAAAATGAGATTTCTGATGCGAAGTTCTGGAGCTTCGTAAAGAAACTCCTCTCGACCTATCATTTTCATACTGCGAAAGCACAGGAAGAGAACAAGGCACAGAAGGAAAAAAATCTCGCCCTCGTAAATGCATATTTTAATGCGATGGGGTACACGGAGGAATAATTTTTCTAGCTTTCCGATTGATTAAGCGAGTTTTCTCGCTTTTTTATTTCTCGTATTTTTGGGCAGGTTGGAAGCGTGATGTATTACTCCAAGTCTCTCAGAATTGAGTTTTTCCACAGAATTCCTTCCGTTTCGAGAGGGGATTTATTCTTTCATATGGATTTTGACGCGTGAGTAAAAGAGAGAAGAGATACCATTATAGTTCATACATATAAGAAATATCCATTAAGCTCATAAAAACCCCACATGTGTGAGGTTTTATTTTTTATCTTTTTCGCGATTACGATCCACTGTTCATGAGCGCTGTGACGACCCATGATACGATCGCATACGCGAGCCACATGATGACGATACCGATGACGACATTGATGATCATCTTTTTTCCCTGCTCCATCGCTTTCTCATCCGATCCTCCCGTCAGGATTCTGAATCCTGCCCAGAGAACATAGACGACCGCGATCAGCGTCACGAAGCTCAGGAAGAGCTGGATGACTCCGATCACCTGCTGTTCNNGAGCTTGTCGCAGCGAGTGTCTGCGATGCTGACATAAGAAGTCAGAAAGATACATATCCGATTTTCTGAAGGGTGTTCATAGAAAGAATTAAGAAAATAACACGGATATAGTAGCATATATTTTTCTCGAATGCAAAAAATCGCACATTTTTCCACATGTGCGACTTCTATGAGAGTGTATAGAGGAAAAAGGGATTTTCTCTTCCACTGATTCCGCGATCCTCTGTGATCAGAGTGAGATCGGGATAGGGATACATATACGAAATGATTTTTGTCCCGGGACGGAGTGATTTTCGGAACTTTTCTGTCAGTTTTCCACGAAGCGACTCCGGCATACCGAAAAGATAGATATGCGTCGCATCCGAGAAGTCCAGGGTAAAAATATCTTTCTGAAGGAGGAGTGGTCTCCGTCCCTTTCTGAAAAATCCTCGTACACGTGCGATCCAGACGAGAGGTGGAAAGAGCTCGACTCCGATAATCCTCGCGGGAGTCGCTTCGGCAAGAGCATACGCGACACGTCCATCACCACTTCCGAGCTCATAGAGTATATCATTTTCCGTCAGTCCGAGGAGTGATATGCATCTCTGAATATCACGTCGTCGTGTCGGGAGCCACGGTGCGAACGATCGCATCTTGAGCGTATAGAAGAGAAGTGCTGAGAGTATGAGAATCAGGAAAATTCACCAGATTTTTTCAGTCATGCTATTTCTGTCAGAAAAAGGTAAAAATACGCTCTCGAAGCTCAGATGAAGGAGTATATCGCCACTTCCAGTTCCAGAGATGAATATTTTCTATCGTCGGAAAAACATCATACTCATTCGTCTCGTACATCTCAAAATGAAGATGGTAGTTTCGATATGTCGATGCTCATGGAACACCGGAGACTCAGATTTTTCCGAGTGTTTCTCCGATCGCGACTGCTTTCCCGACGAAGAGAGTATCACTCAGTTCACTCAGATGTGCATATGTCGCGATTGTCCCATCTGGCGCAAGTATCCAGACTTGATTTCCACGGTAAACATCGAGATTTTTCGATTTTTCGAGCTCCGAGAGATTCGCACCTGTCGTAATCCGATCGAACCACGACGTCTGAAATCCACTGACGATGCGGATCACGACGCCATCAGATGCAGAGATCACCGACGTCCCATAATTTCCGTAGAAATCAATCCCATGATGAATCCCATCTGTTGAGCTCGCACGATAGCTTCGACTTGCGTTCGGAAGCGCCGTAAATGAAGGATTTATATATCCGCCGAGGACAGGAATATGATAGATGGGATTTCTTCGGAACTCGAGTGTTTTCCCGATCGTCTCATTCATTTTCTGCATATTCATGAGTCGACTCCGGAGAATATTCTGATACACTGTACTACAGATTCCGGAGTACGACTGGATGTCATCTGCGAATTGTGCGATCGTCGTCGTGAGCTCGGCCTGTTTTTTTACGAGGAAAAAATTATTCGAGATAAAAATCCGCTCCGTCGGAAGGAATGACTGCGAAAGAATATCCGAAAAATGCGTCTCACAATCTGACGGACTCGCCTCAGCAGAGACAAAAAGCGGAGAAAAAAAGAGGATACTGCCGAGAAGGAGAGAAAGGATTTTTCGCATCAGAGAAAAGATAAAAGATTTAATGTGCGCGGAGAAACTGATGGACTCATTTTTTCGTAACATACCACCAAAGAAGTCAGAAGATCGCTCCAGAAGCATGTCCTGTCAGGCTAATACCCGGCGAGAATCCGATGATAATATTCAAAACCAGAAAAAGTCCGATCGAGCTCGCTCATGGGTGTCGGACGGAGAGCAGATCCACATAGAGATACGTAAGGATCGCCATCGCGAAGCCACTGATCCCGATCGTGCTCACATTCGGCGCGAAGATGAGAAGTGCTCCAGTGGTAAATATCGTATTCAAGACGAAAAAGAGACGAAATTGTGACGGGCTCATGCGCATCTCTACTTCAGGTCCGACCTGATACAGGAAGTACGAGTTCATAACGAGATGAAAAATACCACCATGTAAAAACTGAAAGAAAATCAGCTGAAGCAGAAATTGTCCATAATCTCTGGTCGAAAGAAAAAACCCACTCATGCCATACATTTCGAGATTCGGTACAAAAGTCGAGATACCTGTCATGAGCACACAGATGAGGATGAGAAGATGAGAAAAAAATCGTGTCGGGTAAAATCCAGGAAACATAGCGTGACGATTTTCAGAACAAATAAATATTTTTTCGTACCTTTCGAGTCTGTATTCGATTATATGAGAATTCGTTTTCTTTCAAGTGAAATCTGAAGATTCGACTCCGTGTGGGGAGTCTAACATTTTCGCATATAAAAAAAGTTCCCCACGAAGGGGAACTGTATGAGTATATTCTTGATTATTTTCTGAGTCCGAGCTTCTCGATGATCGTCTCATAGCGAGAGACTTCGATCCGCTTCAGGTAGTCGAGGAGTTTTCGGCGTTTTGCGACCATCATGACGATCCCACGGCGAGAGTGGTTATCTTTTTTATGAACATTCAGATGTTCTTTCAGAGATTCGATACGGTGTGTCAATATCGCGATCTGAACTTCTGGAGACCCAGTGTCTCCCTTATGAGTGGCATACTCTGAGATGAGCGCCTTTTTCTCTTTTCTTTCCATAGAGAAGTATTTTTAAGGATAAAATACGATCCGGAAAATACACCAGAACGCCGACGTATTGTATAGAAATACTGTGGAAAAGCAAAAAATTCTTTTTTTTCGTTTTGATGCTCTTTGGAAAATTCGACTTTTTCCGCATCTTTCGATGGGATTCTCACTTTCGCGCAGTACTGACAAGGCTATAGCTTGTTTCTTTGAGTCTTGTTTTCGATTCTTTTTCGAAATTCAGCGTTGTTCCACCGCGAGTATGAGCTCCTGATGTACGAGGCGGTGATACTCCGGGCTTGTCCTGGAATCCAGTTTCTTCGGTATGCGATTCCTTCACGGAAATTCGACTG
Source organism: Patescibacteria group bacterium UBA5532 (assembly GCA_002426885.1). Classification (GTDB taxonomy): domain Bacteria; phylum Patescibacteriota; class Gracilibacteria; order BD1-5; family UBA2023; genus UBA5532. Next base: position 7,098 of record DINU01000023.1, on the reverse strand, counting down.
CTCGCCCGTATACAAAAAGAGATACTTCGCTTCGCTCAGGATAATGGGAACATGATCTCTTTCTGAAAATTCAGCATTATTTCACAGTTCCTGATGCGTATGAATTAGTGACAAAACTGTAGTTTTTTTCTTGCTTCGAGAGTTTTCTATGCGCAGGAAGTTTGCGTTTTTCTTCCCGTTCTTTTCGGAGATTTTTGCTCATATGAGAAAACCCCTCTATAAAATCTGACGGAGACTCGCGATATTAAATGCGTAGTCCATCTTCAGAGATCAGAGAATCCCGAGATAGCCCGTGTGTCCCTGGATCTGCACTGATTTTACGATCAGCGCAGTATCCTGTATCATGCTCGGAAGCGACTCATCTGAGAAAAATACAGATACACGAGACATGACTGGAAGATGCTCGAGAAGATCCATGAAGGTATATTTTTCTTCGAGCATTTCGATGAGCATCATAATTTCTGGAGAAATCTCTTTTTCATTTTTCTTCAGGAGATGTGAGATACCACGATAGCAGAGGACTCCCTCGGTCGGGATGCATCCGAACGCGATCTCGTGTGTCGTACTCGAGAGCTGAGACACGATCTGATAGAGAATATTATCGAGAAAATCTCATTTTCCAGTCATTTTCTGGATATTTTCCTCACGGATCAGGATGTTCGGAAGTGTCTCCATGAGGTAATCGACGAATACTCGGATTCCGCGCGGAGTCGGGAGTCGCCCAGCAGAATTATACGGCTGAAAAATCAGCCCCATCGATTCGAGCCCCATCATATCATTTCGCACGGTTGCTGGAGAGACCTGAAGATTATGCTTCTTCAGGAGACTTTTTGATCCTGTGATATCGCCGGTCCGAATATATTCTTCGACAATAATTTTTAATATTTGAATTTTGCGTTGATCGATTTTTTTCATGTATCTATTATATGGGGAACGATGAATTTCGTCAAAGATTTCTTTACGCAGTCTTCTGCGAGAGTGACATGTGATGCGTCGATCCCGATGGTGAAGCGCCTCCAGAATGAGAACTTTCCTCTGTGTGCTTTACTGCCGTCGTATTCTGTGTGTATGCCTCGTACCACATGCCTTCCACGAATATCTCGAGTACAGAGTTCAGATGTGTCACGAAGAGAAGAAAGATAAATGTCAAAATCGTGATAATCGTGATAAATGCAATCTTCAGAACTGTCGCGGTGATCATCGCGAAAATCACACCGATAATGAATGGAATGATCAAGAAAATCAGCGCGATAATAATCGTACGGAGGTAGACGAGTAAAAGTGTGAAGTAGAGACGCACGGTGACATTTATATTATCGAGTGCGAGTGTCGTAGAGGCTGCGATCGCCTCGAGTGCTCACTTATCCTGAAAGACGACAAAAAATCGTGCGTACGAAAAAAGTGTATTAATAATCAAAGCAAGAAACATATATCCACTCATAACCGCGAGGATCATCGGCATATACGCGCCTCACATTCCACGGATCAGAAAGAGTGTAAATGTGATGATAGAGAGTGGACGAAATACCGTCAAGAGGCTCTGAAGCTCAAAAAGTGGGAGAAAATGTCTGAGTCCCTGAATAAAACCCTGAAAACTATGGTACGCATTTTTTCCTCCGGTCGAGCGATATGAGCGAATCATCTCGAGTATGGCTCCTTCTGCGAGCGGCTTCAGGAACATGTATCCGAGGAATGTCAGCACGAGCAGTCCGACTGCCTGATAGAAATAATGCGACTGTGCAAAGTTCTCGATCGCCAGCACGACTTGATCGGACTGATGAAACAGATACATATATACATACGTCGTCTGATATGCGAGCAGGACGAAGAGCCAGAGTGTCGCGATCAGTGCCGGGAAGAAGTTGAGTTTTTTTACACTCGTGAACTCCTGCACCATTTTCCAAGCGGGTGTCACGATGTCCTGAAGAAGGGAAGTCATAAGAACAAGATCGTATTACTGAAAAATAGGGATCATCTGAGCTCGGATCCAAGTAAAGAATCCAGGGATTGATTTTCCTTCGGTTTTCAGAACGAAGTCACTCTTAATATATGCTCACGAGAGAGAAGCTGGAAGTACCGTGAGATCTGGGAGAATCGTCGGAAGCTTTGTATTACTGATATTCTTATCGAGATAGAGTGAACGATTTACACTGTATAATGGGATCATCAGTGCATTTTTCTTCACGAAATCTGTGATAGACTGCTCGACTGCGGTCTGCTCTTGTTCCGTCACAGTTACACGAAGGCTCTGGAGGAGATCATCGAGCGTCGAGCTCTCGATATTCGAGAAGTTAATCCCATTATCTGCAGTCGCACTCGAGAAGACAGGGGCGATATTCGAGATCCGATTCGGCGCCTCGAATCATACGATAATCAGATCATACTGCTCTTTTCCATCAGTCATCATCGTGGCGATCGACTGAGAATCCGTCGGGATCATCACGGTATGGATTCACATAGTAAGGAGGCGTTCTCGAATACTCTCGGCGATATTCGTAATCTCAGGAATCTCGAGAAAAAGCAGATTCAGAGTGTAACGATTTCCGTCTGTCGTATAATAGTATCGCGGATCGAGCGCTCGGATTTTTGCTTTTTCTGCATCGAGTACCGCCTGACGCTCTGCGACGAGCTCCGGAGTATTTTTCTCACTGAGCAGTGATGTATCGAGTTTTTCGCGTGCTTCAGCAAGTGCACCCGAGTCAGTAAAGTGGTACACTGTCAGCATCTCTTCATCTTTCATCGTCCCATCTGGATAGATAAATGTGAGCGTGTATGTATTTATCCCATCGATCAGCGTCCCATTCTCGACAGATACTGTATAGAAAAATTCTGCATCTCCCGCCTGATACTCCTGGAGCGTGTAGCCATTTACACGGACTGCCGAGACTCCAGTCGCGACTTTTCCGACGAGTCGGATCTCTGAGTCGGCGCCAGAAGCGAAGTAGTAGCGTGCAGAAGTCGGAGAGTGAAAAAACTGATTCGTTCCGTAATTTACCTCACCTGTCACGGTGACAGGTCGCTGATCAATCTTCTCGATCAGGGTATCTGTACGGAAGTACCCGATCTTCGCGAGTGCATCACTGAGCGTCCCAGATGATACCGATGGTATCATAGAAGCTCCCGTGAAAAATATCGTATCGATCGGTGTGTAGAAAATATTGGTATTCTGGACGATCGGAGTCTCATCCAGACGCGAGAGCACCTGCGTTCGCATGTCGAGATTCATACGATCTGTATTCGCAAAAAGCGAAACATACTCGAAGATATGATATGTGTGTCGGGCAAAACGTGGGGAATTTGGAGCGGGATCCGTCAGTCGATTCGGCAGGATGATATTCAGAGCATCCTCGTTTTTCTTCAGAGTCGTCATGTCAGTATAGAATCGGAACTGATAGGTGTCGATATAAGCACTCTTTGCGAGTGGATTCCGCTTCAGAGTGATTCGATCAAAAGAGTACTGTTCATCAGTATCATTTCCATCATAGAGATAATCTCATGACGAGATATAGTTATCTTCTGAGAGTCGACCGGCAGTAATCCGATCGAGCATATCTGACCGGATAATCGGATAGGTCAGGATATCGATCATGTTCGCTGATTTTTCTGTCGAGGTAAAATGGATCACTTTTCCAGTGGCAGTGACGCTCGTCGTTCTGAGAAGTGTCTCGATCTGATCAATATTCGGATTTGTCACAGTCGCTTCATATGTCGGAAGAATCGATGGACGATCTTTATATCATGCATACGTCGTCAAGATATCATCGACGACGATCGTCGTATTATCAGACCACGTACTTCACTCCTTCAGCGTACATGTGACATCAGAAAGATTCCGTATATCACAGTTCGCGATATCGCCCTCATACTTCATCGTGACGGGATTATACCGGATCATCGATCGGAAGAGAAATCGCAGAATAATATCATTATAAAGCGATCCGAGATCATACTCGAGCGGATTCGGAATGACAGGAGTTTTCCCGACGAGACCGATTTTTACTGATCCACCGACTTCCCCCACATGTTTTCCGCCTTCATAAAGATAGACAAAAATCAGATGCAGAAATAGGAGGACAACTCCGATGGAGGAGAAAAGAAGAAGAAATTTTCGTGATCGAGTATACGACATAGGGGATCGATAATTTTCACAGAATCTAGAGAACTACGCCATGAAGTAGAGCAGCAGTGAGACGAGAGTAAAGGCGATGACGAGCGCGATCGTAAACTGATGGAGGACTTTTTCTGGTCCACGACGTTCAAATTTTCCGAAGTCTCCTGTCCCGACGATAGAAAGTCCCGTTCACTTTGACTGAAGCATAACTATAAGCGTGAGGAGAACAGCGAGAAAGGCATCAGCCCAGAGAAGGTATTGCATAAGAAATTTTAAAGAAACATCGAGGTGAGTGTATTCAGAAATGTGAAAATTACAACTGCAAATAGAAAGTATACCGTTCCTACGATAGAATACTCAGAACCATCGAGGTTCATATACATGAATATATTCTGAAAGAGCAGGAGTACGATCGCATTAATCACGAAGATAAAAAGTCAGAATGTGAGGAGTGTAAAAGGGAGTCCGAGGACTTTCAGCACTGGGCGCACGAATGTATTCAGGACACCGAGCAGAAATCCTCATGTCAGATACACGGTCCACACGTCTCATGAGACGTGGATCCCTTGTCCTGTTGTCTCCTGAAAGGGTAAAAGATATGCAAGAATCCAGAGGATACCAGCATTGATAAGGATCGTGGCAAGAACTCGCATAGTTTCTGAAGGAAAAGAATAGGAGGTGGATTGTGAGAGTATTTTTGAAATAATAGAAAATATATGCTACAATGCAAGCGAACTTTATCGTATTGCGTTCCATGAAATACTTTCTCCTTTTTGTATCGTTTCTTTTTCTCTTGTTTCCTCGAGATTATGTAAGTGCAGCGACAGGAGGTGAAAGCGACTTTCTCAGTACAGATTACACGGTCGATGTGAGTCTTCTCGATCCGATCCCAGGCGATCATGGCGATACCCAGACGGGAGACGCGCTGACTTCTCTTCTCGCGACCATCTCGAATCTTCTCCTCTTTGTGATCGTTATCCTTGCAGGAATCGCTGGGATCGTGGCAGGATATTTCTATATCATGAGTGGTGCCGATGAGAAGCGCGCATCGACTGCAAAAAATATCATAAAATACAATATCATCGCCTTGTTTGTCGCATTTTTCTCGTACTCTATCATCCTTCTTGTTGCATGGCTTATCTCCGTCTAGTCGCTCTCTCGACTATTTTCTTCTCCATCATTTCCGAAGGATTCGCGTCTGATCTCGTCGTGATTCCACCGACTGAGGCACTTCCGACTCCGATCACAGATCCAACGCAGGAGTGAGTCACACTTGCTATCGCGAAGCTGATCCAGACGGCGATCGGATGGATCACAGTTATCGGAGTGATCGCGATCATCTATGCTGGACTGAAGTTCGTACTCGCGCTCTGAGATCAGTGAAAAATGAAAAAAGCCACCTCACTCATTATTTACGCACTTATCGGGACATTTCTCGCCGTCTCTGCATATTCGATCGTAAGCGTCGTCGCGAATCTTAACTTCTTCTAGTGTATGCGAAAATTATTTTTTCTTTTTCTGTGTATCGTCTCGACTCTACATGTCTCTGCTTTTTCTGTCGATTTTCCCGATCTTCTCTGGGATACAGCGCCAGCACCTGCTGAGGGACTCTCGACTCCGATGCGGATCCTTGTGCTTGTCCAGGATGTGATCCTCTGGGGAGTCCTACCAGTCGCTGTCGTCGGAGTCTCGCTCTACACGGCGTATCAGCTCTTCATGGCGGAGGGAAATGCCGATCGACTGAAGACCGCGATCAAGACTATAATTTACGGGATCGCTGGTATTATCATCGCACTGCTCGCATATGCGCTCGTACGAATCGTGACGACACTTAATATTTTCTAGTATGCTTCTTCGTATTTCTCTTTTCCTCTCATTTTTCCTCATCCCACTCGGAATATTCGCGAGTGCAGAAGGATGTATCGTCGATGGTGCCGCGACTGCGACGGATCTCCTGACTGACTGTAAGCCAGATGGATCGATCGGAGATCCGGGAGATCTCGACTCTATCCCTGCGATGAAAGAGTGGATCAAGCGCATCCTCCTGAGTCTGATCTCACTCGGATCGCTCTTCGCGGTCGCGATGATCGTCTATGCAGGATTCCAGTATACGACGGTCTTCGAGAATGAGAAAAAAGCATGAGATGCGAGAAAGACAGGGATTGCAGCACTGATCGGACTCGTGATTATGCTCGTGACATTTCCATTCGTCGATATGATCGTGACATTTATCTACGATCTATCGCAGTAAAAATCTTTTTATCTTTCTATCTTTTAAATTATGCGAAAACCAAGAACACCAAACACATGAGGGGGGGATATTAATTTCGGTGATGGAGATGCGTATCCTGAGGATCCTCAGGATCTTCAGGATATGATTGCTAAGTCGAAGCTCCAGGCATGGCAGAAAAGAACTCGAGCACGTGTCATAGAGATACTGGATCTTTTACAGAAAAAAAAGATATGCAGCGATTATTCTGAAGTATCTCTGATCCAGGGATGGCTAAATTATTCAAGCAAGAAAATAATGCCATGCAGAAAGAGCTTGAGACGATATTTTTGTGTATAGGGATCAAACACGGGGACTTATGAAAGTACATGGAGATATTTGAGAGATACCACCATGGACCGAGGAGTATGGAGGAGACGATAGGGCAGATACTTGCTCAGATCCAGATCGATACTCTCGCGGAGTGGGAGAGAGAAGTAGTCAAAGAATTTTTACAAAGGGGACATAGTCCACGAGAAGCACTGCAATTGCTCGGGTATAACCTCTTGCCATAATATCATAGGCAAGGAGGAGGGATATATCCATACTCGCTGTGTCCCAAGGAGATATAACACCACATATTTTACAAATAAAAACTTGCATTTCTGATAGAATTTATTACAGTGAATCGGATTTTCTCGAGAGATATTTCTCGGAGAAATTTCGTTTATTATTTTTTTATTTTACGAAAGGTCTTATAGTACACTAACTTAAATAA
>DINU01000004.1 GCA_002426885.1 Patescibacteria group bacterium UBA5532 | reverse complement strand
GCTCCTGTAGTCGTAGAAGATGCAAGACCAAGAGACAGTTCTTGTCATGAAAGAGAGAGACCATTTACTCCCGAGAGAGTGAGAGGGTTATGATTTCCCCCTGAGAGTGTCGCGATAACTCATGAGAGATATTCTATTTGTGTTGTATTGTTTGTGACGAGTCATGAGAGGGTAAAAACATCTCCGGAAAGTGTGTACACAGTTCATGAGAGATTTGTAATATTTGTTGTGTTTGTGGTGATATTGGTAGTATTCGTATTTACAACTCCGGAGAGATTTGTAATATTTGTAATCACAGTATCCACAGTACCCGAAAGATTTGTTACGGTTCATGAGAGATTTGTCAGATTCCCGGAAAGAGTCTGCACCACTCCAGACAGCGCGAGAATATCCCCACTGAATCCAGAATATGTTCCACTCAGAGCATTTATAGCGCGTTGATCGGTGAAGTACAGATTACTTCACTCTGGGATCATACTTGTCGTATAATCTCCTGACTGTCACACGACAGCTCAGATACGACCGAAGACACTTGTGACAGGACTATTTGCGACATAACTATATCCTCCTCCATACGAAGTGGTCGTGCTTTCTGGGAAATTATAGAGTGATTGCTCGAGAGGAGTGAGGGAAGAGACGGGCACTCCTGGATAGAGCGTATTTACCCCAGTACCCGTACTCGGATTTCCCAGCACAGAAGATCCTGAAAAAGAAGGGGAGGCAGAAATGGCACAGACTGTCATCTTCGCATACTCTCACTCAGTGATGAGATCATAGGGACGGAAATATTCTGCACTCTGGATACATCCGAGTTCTCGTGCACGTGCAATATATCCAATATATTCTGGAGCAATTGTATTATCTACATCAGTGAATGTACTCAGAGATGAGGATGGACTGATTTCTCTCGATCTGAGGACGAGTCGTATTGCATCGAGTCGACGAAGATACTGAGAAGTTGGGATATTAAAATTGGTATGTATGATTTCTCTGAATCGAAGAATAGAGTCATAGTCACAGTCTGCATTATACGGAGTACATCAGATAATCGGTCGAGATATTCATACAGCGATACTATATGCTTTTTCTCGAAGGATTGGACTGTCTGAGGTAAGTGCTGTACTCGAGACACCACTCTCTATGAGTTTCTGAGAGTATGGGTAAAACTCCTGAAATGTCGCAAAGAGATGAGAAGCAAAAAATCCTCCAAATATGAGAACCAAAAAGAGGAGTGCGCCTGTCGAGAATTTATGAAAGTTTCTGAAGAGATGCATAGAGACAAGAGGACGCCCTTATGCTAGCATATATTTTCATGAGAATCAATAAAACAGAGTGACAGACATCTATATTAGTGTATAAATAATCTTCATAACAAGAAACCACCGAATTTCTTGAAATGTAAAGGATTTTCATTTTTATGTGCGGAGATCTTTCTTGAGAATAAATATCTTTCTGAAGTAAAAAGGAGTTTTACCGAAATTTCTTTTATGTTTTTATCTCGATAAGAACCCTGTCACCCTCCATCATGCTTGACTCTTCTTGCAGTCCACTCGGACTCTCATCCTGTAGAAAATAATCGCAAAATAAAAACCCACCCATTCAGGTACATTTTTGGTTTTGTATTAAATGGTGCAATCGACAGGACTCGATCACTCTCCGTCGTGATCGACTCTCCTCACTGAAAGTGTGAAATCATTCACTCTTTCTCCCACTTCGTGGGAACGCTCGGATTCGAGTCCTATCTCAGACGCTCCCATTCAAAAAATCCCCCATCTTTTTGATGAGAGAGTTTTGTATTAAATGGTGCAATCGACAGGACTCGAACCTGTGACCTCCTCCTTCGCAGGGAGGCGTTCTAATCCAACTGAACTACGACTGCAAGTGGACTTATAAAGATGTATCTACGACCCGCGAGGCATCCCGTAAAAATCAAGTCCTTTCTGATCGACCATCGATTTCGTGATGAAGTTCTTCTTTTTTCCTTTCAGAAAAAAACCTCGATCATCGATGATTCCCATATCGACAAGAGATTTGATCTCTTTCGTCGGGAGCTTCTTCTTCGGAAAAGACTGCTTATTCTCGATGTAATGTCGTCGCCTCTTATAACTCGTATTTTCACGAATCTGCTTATTCTCATTGCCGATATACACCGCTGAAGCCGCTTTTTTCCCCTTAGAAAGTCTTCGTGCCGCCGCTTGTTTTTTTACGATACGCGATGTCAGTCCGTGTGTATTAGCCATGAGAAATTTTACTGGAGCGGGGGAACGGGTTCGAACCGTCACACCCAAGGGTTGAAGCCTTAGTACACTCACTCTTTTATGTTACCCCCGCAATAAGGTGTGCCAATAGTATGAGAAAAACTGTAAAAAGTCAATTTTTCTTTTGCTTTTTTTCGCTTTTTCATATACTGCAGGCATCGCTCACATATGATTGTGTCTTTCTTGGCGTGAGAGTATATTTCTCGGGTATTCCCGACATCTTTATTCTTTTACATGCTTTTATCCATTCATGGCTAAGAAAAAAATCACCGCTCCAGAGATCGCAGATCGCCTAGATCCAGCATCCATCGGAGCGCTTTATGAGGTCCAAGGTCGATACTTCTTCACAGATGATCGGACTATTTTGGATCTTCCAGGACTGATAGAAGTCCAGCTTGACAGCTACAAACAATTTCTCGATGAGCGCCTCGGAAAGGCTTTTGAAGAGTCATTTCCGATCGATGATTTTTCATGAGAAAAAATCTCCATCTACTATAAAGGATGTTCCCTCGAAGAGCCGAAGTATTCCGTCGCAGACTGTAAACGTAAAAATCTGAACTACGAAGCACCTCTGAAGGTTCGTTTCGAAATGCTGAATAAAGTTTCTGGCGAGATCAAAGAACAGGATGTCTATCTCGGATGACTTCCGCTTATGACCGAGATGGGGACATTTATCGTGAACGGAGTCGAACGAATTATCATCAATCAGATTATCCGCTCGACTGGAATGTTTTTCACTCCTGACGTGAAAACTCCGGGAATGTACGGTATGAAGATTATCCCACATCGTGGTTCTTGGTTCGAGATCGACGTCGAGAAGCGTGGTGTCGTTAATGTAAAACTCGATAAAAAAAGAAAAATTCCGATCACCGTGATTCTCCGTGCATTCGGATACGAGAGTGACGCTGATATTCTCGGAGCCTTTAAGTGAGAAGATGAGTGGATCGCGAAGTATCTCGCGCCGACGATCGAGAAAGACAAGACAAAAAATCGAATGGATGCACTTTTCGCGATCTATAAGCTTCTTCGTCCGGGTGATCTCGGGACAAATGAGCGAGTCGAACAGCTTTTCCAGTCGACTTTTTACGATCCGAAAAAATTCGATCTCGGAGAAATCGCTCGTATCAAGATCAATCGAAAACTCAACGCAAATTTCCCAGAACACATCCCAGCAGTCGACATGCCTGAGGCGAATAACTTCCTCGTCGCGCAGGATCTCCTCTTCTGACTGAAATATCTTTTTGCACTCTCTGAGAGCCGTCCTGGCTTCTTCGGAGATGACATCGATCACCTCGAGAATCGCCGTGTACGATCTGTCGGAGAACTCGTCTATGATAAGGTAAAAGTCGGGATCGCACGCATGGAGAAAATCGCGAAAGATCGTATGACGATCATGACGAATCTCGATGAAGCTGTCCCAGGGACATTCATTAACTCTCGACCGATGATCGCTGTGATGCGAGAATTTTTCGGGACGAGCCAGCTCTCTCAGTTCATGGATCAGTCGAATCCGCTCTCAGAGCTCGCTCATAAGCGACGTATTACAGCGATGGGTGTCGGAGGTCTGACGCGAGAACGTGCGTCATTCGAAGTACGTGATGTACACCCGACGCAGTATGGACGTATCTGTCCGATCGCGACTCCAGAAGGACCGAATATCGGTCTCGTGCTTCACTTCGCTTCGTATGCTCGCGTCGATAAGTATGGATTTATCACGACGCCATTCCGTCCCGTGCTTCACACTGTGAGAAATGATGGAAAATCTCCTGTGAATCGCATCACACTCGATGATATCGTCGATGAAAAAGGAAAGGTTATCATCCCAGAAAAGACATATATATCAGAGAAAGATGCAGAAGAGCTAAAGAAGCGATATAAACATGATGAGATCGAAGTACGCGGATATCTCACGGATACGTATGAATATTTTGACGCATATCAGGAGCGAGAACTCGTGATCGCGGAAGCGAACTCGAAGCGAGACGAATACGGGAATTTCGCAGAGACACGACTGACATGCCGAAGAGTCGGAGAGGCGACTGTCGCCTACGTCAGCGATGTGACGCATATCGATATATCACCGAAGCAGATCATGAGTGAGACGACGACTCTGATGCCATTTCTCGAGCATGATGATGCGACTCGTGCGGAAACTGGTACGAACATGATGCGACAAGCAGTTCCACTTCTTCGTGCAGAAGCACCACTCGTCGGGACTGGTATGGAGCGGATTATTGGAGAAGGATCTGGATATATTATTAAGGCAGAAGATGCCGGAGAAGTCATCGGAGTCGATGGGAAGCATATTTCCATCCTCTATAAGAATGGTAAAAAAATCACCTACCCACTGCGCACATTCGAGCGCTCGAATCACGATATGATCATCCATCAGTGGCCTCGCGTCTCGACGGGAGATCATTTCGAAGCATGAAAAATCCTTGCTGATGGTCAGTCTATCGATAATGGTGAGCTTTCTATCGGAAAAAATCTCCGTGTCGCATACATGCCTTGGGGAGGATTTAACTTTGAGGATGGTGTCGTGATTAGTTCGCGGATCATGGAGCGAGATTATTTTACCTCGGTTCATATCAATGAATACACGATGGACGTCCGTGAGACAAAACTCGGACCCGAACAGACGACCAACGATATCCCGAATGTCGCGACTGCGAAGCTCTCGAATCTCGACGAAGATGGTATTATCCGTATCGGATCATCAGTTCACGTCTGAGATATTCTCGTCGGAAAAGTCACACCGAAGGGAGAAGTCGAGCTTTCTCCAGAAGAAAAACTCCTCAGAGCGATCTTCGGAGATAAGTCAAAAGATGTCAAAGACTCATCACTTACGATGCCTTCTGGATCAGGAGGAAAAGTCATCGGTGTCCACGTTCTTCGCCGAGAAGATGGAGATAATCTCCCGACTTGAGTATTTAAGCAAGTAAAAGTCTACGTCGCACAGACACGAAAGATCGAAGTCGGGGATAAGATGGCGGGACGACACGGAAATAAAGGAATCGTCTCTCGTATCGTTCCCGTCGAAGATATGCCATTTATGGAAGATGGAACTCCGATCGATATCCTTCTGAATCCTATCGGTGTTATCTCTCGTATGAACATCGGTCAGATTCTCGAGACACATCTCGGTGCTGCCGCGAGAGAGCAGGGTATTCGTATCGCGACACCGATCCTGAATGGACTCTCAGTCGATCAGATCGGAGATCTCATGGAACTTTCATGACTTCCACGAGATGGAAAAGTCCAGCTCTACGATGGGCGTACTGGAGAGCCGATGAAAGAAAAGACAATGGTCGGAGTGAACTACATGCTGAAACTCCACCACCTGGTCGAAGATAAGATCCACGCTCGTTCTGTCGGACCGTACTCGATGGTCACACAGCAACCACTCGGAGGAAAAGCACAAAATGGTGGACAACGTCTCGGAGAGATGGAAGTCTGGGCACTGCAGTGATATGGTGCCGCGAATATCCTCCAGGAGATGCTCACGATCAAGTCAGATGATATTAACGGTCGTGCACAGCTCTACGAAGCGATCGTAAAAGGAAAAAAAATCCGCCGTCCGAATGTACCAGAATCATTCAATGTTCTACTTCGTGAGCTTCAGGCTCTGAATCTCAGTATCGATCTTCTCGATGAAGAAGGTATGGAAACCCTCGAAAGAACGATGAAAGAGCGATTTGAACAGCTCGAGAAGCTCGAAGGACAGTACGATATCGAGCTCGATGTCTCGATGGCAGAAGTCGATAAGGTAAAAGATGATACTCCGATCGTTACCGTAATAGAAGAATAACAGCGAAGACGCTCCAGAACTTCTGGACATCTTCCAGAGAGGAAAAATCTGAGCAAAAATAAAAAAGCAATCACACGAATGTACCGAAAATCCAGACGAAATATGGCAGAGATTTTCATACTGATTTCTGCCATCCTGATACTTTTATACCCTCTAATTCTTCTTTATGTTTCCTATAACAAAAGACCTCGAGAATTTTCTCAATGACAAAATTACTGACTATTCGAAGATCGGTAAACATGCCGGAAAGAAGGATATTACTGCAGGAAAATCACTCGATAATCTTGCTGCGATTTCTGTCGGTATCGCGACGAAAGAGGACACGCAATCGCTTTCATATGGGGAAGTCCTGATCTCCGAGACGATTAACTATCGTACTCAGCGTCCAGAGCGTGGTGGACTTTTCTGTGAGCAGATATTTTGACCGAGAAAAAACTTCGAATGTGCCTGCGGAAAATATAAGCGTATCCGCTACAAGTGAGTGATCTGTGAGCGTTGTGGTGTCGAAGTAACGACGAGCCAAGTCCGCCGACAGCGCACTGGTCATATCGACTTCGCAGCACCTGTCGCACATATCTGGTATCTGAAAAGTGTCCCATCTCGTATGGGTCTCCTTCTCGATATTTCCGCGAAAAAACTCGAACAAGTGATCTACTTCGCTTCATACATCATCACTGACGTCTACGAAGATAAGCGCGAAGAAGCTCTGAAAGAGCTCGAGCTCGCGTATAAAAATCAGAAAGTTATCACACAGCGCGAGATTCAAGAGACGATTAATACACTTACGCTCGATGTCGAGTCGAAGAAAATCTCGAAAAAAGAATTTCGTGCGCTCGAAGAAAGTGCGATGCGAGAACTCGAAGCACTCGATGCAGAATATGGCAAGCTCCATGAACTTCTGAAAGGTCTCGCCGTATCTGAGGTAATCGGAGAGCTCGATTATCGTACGATATATGAGAAATTTCCTCAGGTGTTCCGAGGTGGTACTGGAGCTGAAAATATCCAGACACTTCTTGCTCGCATCGATCTGCGTGAATTTATCAATGAAAATCAAAATCGCCTGAAGACTGCACCAAAAAGCCAACAGAAGAAAATCCTTCAGAAGCTCAAGCTCGCATCGGCACTCTGGAAAAGTGGACAGCGTCCGGAAAGTTTTATCCTGACGGCACTCCAGATTCTTCCACCCGATCTTCGTCCGATGATCCAGCTCGATGGTGGACGTTTTGCATCGTCTGATCTGAACGATCTCTATCGACGTGTCATTAATAGAAATAATCGCCTTCGTAAGCTGACAGAACTCGGTGCTCCTGAGGTCATCCTGAAAAATGAAAAACGTATGCTTCAGGAATCGGTCGACACACTTCTCAGTGGAGATGTCCGATCGAATCGGCCTGGATTTACTTCTGCCACGAAGAAAAAACTCAAGTCACTTTCTGATATCCTTAAAGGAAAACAGGGACGTTTCCGTCAGAATCTTCTCGGAAAACGTGTCGATTATTCTGGACGTTCTGTCATCGTCGGATGACCGCAACTCGAGATGAATCAGTGTGGACTTCCGAAGCTCATGGCACTCACGCTCTTCAAGCCGTTCGTGATCGGACGACTCATCGAGAATGAGATCGCATATAATGTAAAACACGCAGAAAAAATCATCGAAGAACGCACGAAAGAAGTCTGGGATGCACTCGACTATGTAATCGATGGAAAATACGTCCTTCTGAATCGTGCGCCGACTCTGCACCGACTCGGAATTCAGGCATTTCATCCGGTCCTGATCGATGGAAAAGCGATCCAGCTTCATCCACTCTGTTGTACCGCCTTTAATGCGGACTTCGATGGAGACCAAATGGCAGTCCATATTCCACTGACGATCGAGGCACAGGCAGAAGCTGCGAACCTTATGGTTACGTCGAAAAATATGCTGAATCCTTCCAATGGAGAGCCGATCGTCGCACCATCGCAAGATATGATCTTCGGATGTTATTACATGACTCGAAAAGATGAAGGTGAAGCGAAATATGTTTTTGCTTCTGGAAATGACGCGCTCGTCGCATATGAAAATAAAGTCATTACCCTCCATATGCCGATCAAGATCCGCATCAATGGCGAGATCATCGAGACGACCTATGGACGATATCTCTTTAACGAGATTATCCCAGCAGAACTCGGATATGTAAATGAAACCGTCGGAAAAAGTGGAGCGAAGAAAATCCTCTCTCGCGCCTTTGAGGTCTTTGGATCAGAAGCGACAGCGTATCTCGCTGATGATATCAAGTCGATCGGATTTAAGTACGGGACACTCTCTGGAGTCACATTCTCGAAGGATGATATGATTATCCCAGAAGGGAAGTCCGAGCTTATAAAAGATGGGGAAATGAAAATCCGCGAGATTCAGAATGCGTACTGGAATGGATATATTACCGAATGAGAGCGATACTTTCAGTCACTGAATGTATGGCATGCGACGAAGAGTCAGATCGAGAAAGAAATGAAAAAGAACTTCTCGCCGACCAATCCGATCTATCTCATGGTTGATTCTGGTGCTCGATGAAGCTGGGGAAATGTTACACAGCTCTGTGGAATGAAGGGGATCGTAGTATCGCCGACAGGAAAAGAGATCGAGCTCCCGATCAAGTCGAGCTTGAAGGAAGGTTTTTCCACTCTCGAGTACTTTATCGCGACACATGGATGACGAAAAGGAAAATCTGACACCGCGCTGAAGACGGCGCAGTCAGGATATCTGACACGTCGTCTCGTCGATGCAGCACAGAATATCATGGTGCGAGAGAATGACTGTGGGACACTCTACTTCGAGGATGTTCAGCGAAATGAGAAACAGTCTATTTTTGGAGACTCTTTCGAGAGTCGAATCTTCGGAAGATTTACCGCGAAAGATGTGGTCGATGAGACAGGGAAAGTCGTCGTGAAATCAGGGACGCTGCTCACGAAGAAGGTCGTACGAGATATCATGGATTCGACGGCTTCAGTCGTGCCAGTTCGATCTGTCCTGATGTGTGAGACAGAAGGATGAGTCTGTCAGCAGTGTTATGGTATGGATCTCGCATCCAGTGATACTGTCGTGATCGGTATGCCAGTCGGGATCATCGCCGCTCAGTCGATCGGTGAGCCAGGTACTCAGCTGACGATGCGTACATACCACTCAGGATGAGTCGCTCAGTCTGGAGGAGATATCACAGCGGGTCTCTCTCGTGTGGAAGAGCTCCTCGAAGCACGCGTACCGAAGTATCTCTCCGTGATTTCTCCATTTACTGCAGAGGTAAAAAGTATCGAGACAGAAGGAATTAACAAGATCCTGACACTTGTCGCACTCGAGAAGGAAGTCCGAGAGTACTATATCACCGATGAGACTATGTCTGTATCTGTGAAGAAAGGTGACACAGTCGAAGAGAAGCAGATTATCGCACGAAGCAAAGAATCCAAGCAGAAGCTCAGTGCCCTGAAGGCAGGACGAGTCGTAAAAGTCACAGATACCGTTATCAGTATCGAAGACCTTGTTCCGGAGACAGCATCATTCGATGTCTCTGTAAAGCTGAATCTACTCGTGAATGTAGGTGATATTGTCGAGCGCTGAGAAAAACTCTCAGAAGGACATATCGATCCACACAGTCTGATGGATATCGCGGGAGCATTTCAGGCTCAGAGATACGTTATCGGAGATATCAAGACTATTTATTCTTCTCAAGGACAGACAGTAAATACGAAGCACGTCGAGCTGATCGTCCGTCAGATGTTCTCGAAGGTAAAGATCACAAATGCTGGAGACTCGACTTTCTTCCCGAGCGATATCGTCGATGTGATTACCTACCAGAAGGAGAATCGTGTCCTGATCCAAGAAGGAAAAAATGAAGCTATCGGGGTGCGACTTCTCCTGGGGCTGACAAAGATCTCGCTCTTTACAGAGAGCTGGCTCTCGGCAGCTTCGTTCCAGGAGACGATCCGTGTTCTCGTCGATGCTTCGACATCACGGAAGATCGATAAACTTCAGGGACTGAAAGAGAATGTTATCATCGGTCGCCTGATCCCGACGCTTGATTACTTCGAAAATAATCAGGATGTCGGAGAATTCTTCTCACATGAGTGAGCAGAACGAGAAGAGCGATTTGTTGATGACACGCTCGAGATTACGACTGGTGGTACGAGCCTTGTATAGACATTCGATCTGATTCAGACACCCTTCGAAAGAAGGGTGTTTTTTTCTGATAAAAAATATTTTTCTGGAAAAATCTTTTGACTTAAAGTACTTAAACCCCACATGCTACGAGTACTCATTCATTAACCTTCTTCTTCATGAAAAATTTTATCTAGCACATCGTAATCGCTGTGATTCTCCTCGGTGGATGACTCGTGGGGTATGATCTCTGTACTTCGAGTGATACGAGCCACATTGTTCTAGAGGTACAGGGAAGTTTCGCCGTCGGAGGGACGATCTATACCGCGAGTGGGACGTTCGATCCGATCGCACAATGAGCGTATAATCCCGCTGGACCCAGCTCATCATGATAGACGCTTCATGGTGATCGTGCGTATGTATACTATCAGATACCTAGGAATGCGAGAAAATTACCACTCGTTTTCTGGCATGGATTCGGACAGACGACGAAGACAGGGGAGACGACTCCTGACGGACGAGATGGATTTCAGAATATTTTCCTAAAAAGACATTTCTGAGTCTATCTGCTCGATCAGCCACGACGAGGAAATACACTTCACGCGACAATAGATCTTGATATACCAGTCGAGCCTGATGATCAGCTTTAGTTTGGTATTTTCCGATTTTGAGTATGGCCAGACTTCTGTGATAATGTCGCATTCTCACACGATCCAGAAGCCCTGAATCAGTTTTTTCGACAGGGAGTATCTGCTCCAGGCTCGTTTCATAATGATGTAAATATCTCGGCTGTATCAGTGCTTTTTGATAAAATTGGCAGGGGTACTCGTGACTCATTCTGTGACATCCAAGAGGCATTTCGATACGATCGGAAGATCCTCATCGAAGAAGCGATCGTCGGGCGAGAGATCGAGTGTAGCGTCCTCGGAAATGAGAAACCACAGGCGTCACTTCCTGGAGCAGACATCGAGCTGATCCGAGTCGAAGATATAAATCATACACTTGAGAGACTTGAAGAGGGAGAAGATGTAAAATACCGATTCGTGATCGATATGAAGACACTTTAGAAATGTATACCTTTATGTTAGAAAGAGCTTTCCTGGGGACTCTTTTTTTATCCCCCTTCCTTCTAGGAAGAATTATAAAAAGATAAATTTGCAATTTATCTAGTAGAGAGTATAAATATTTCGTTTATTCCTCATTTCAGAATATGACTACAGAAACACACAAGAGTCCCTCCTCTGAGGAGTGAGATCGCATGACGGTCGAAGCTCGGGGGGAGGAGTGATTCACTCCTAGTGTGTTGGAGGGAACACAAGAGAAAGTTACTGATCTCCTCGAGACACCCGCTTTGGAGCGGGTAGACACAATGCTCAGAGAACTCGCCTCCAGAATACTAATTTGTAACCAGGAAGAACTTGCTATCTCACTTCTAGATTTATGACAGGAGGAATGTCAGAAATTACGAAACATGCTTACCAAAGAGGTGTTAGAGGAGCTTAAGAAGCGCCCAAGTATCATGGCGTATAAGAGATTACTTGCTATGTCCTCCGATGAATTAATAGATGTATCTGAACTGCCCACTCTTGATGAAGTGTATCATAATGAGGTTATGAATGCGATAGATATCGGGTAGCACCAACTCCGTTTGGATGTTATGAAGCATAGAATGAATGGGTATGAAATAATAGATGCGTATCTCAATGAAATCTTTTTGGATATTGATGATCGAATGAGTCTCTTACTTCCTGATATAAGAGATAGAAATATCTCAGTGGGGGGTAGGGATGAAGAAGGTGTAAAATGTCACATACGATGAAAGATACTCTGAGAAGAACTACAAACCTACTATGACATAGCATTTTTTTCCTCTGAGACCACCCATCTCGAGCATCTTCTTACTTTTTTCGAAAATATCCAGGATGCACAAAAAGTAGGTTATATTACTCTTGATACTTCCGAGATAGAGCCCCAGATACAGGATTTAAAGACGAAAATATGGACCGAGGAACTCATAAGGTGCACGGCGATTTTTGGTTATAGGCTAGATGCGGAGAAGGAGTCACTTGTAGAGATTAGGCAATACTATAATGTCCATGTACTCCCACTACTTCAGAGAATTCAGAAAAATGATCAACGAGCAATGGAGAGAAATAACCCTATGTCAAAAGTGGATACTCGTTGTCATGAAGAAGAGATAGGGGAGTTGGTTGATAAATTGACTAGAAAAGAAGAAGATGCCAGAATGTCTTGGAGGAGGTGGTTTGGTGGGGGAAAATAGCAAAAGAATCATCCTTTTTTTCAAGCCCACAATAACGTATGGAATTACGAGATCTCCATTTTGGTCCGCCTGAGACCCAGAATAGTGGAATATATCAATGCGTGACTGCCCTCATCCCGAGAGAAGATCGCGATATCCTGAGAAGTAAGATGGGTATACCAGATATCACAGAGCTCATAGTACAGGAGATATGTGTACTTCTGGAGCAGATGCCGGGGCTGACTCGTATCCAGAGACTTGAAGAAAGTGGAGAGTTATTTTGGGAAGCACTTCACCATATAAAGTATGTTCCTATGAATCATCTGACTGATCTCATAATTGTGGTGCGGGCGAAGATACAGAAGCGTGTTGTGTTCGAGCACCCAGCCCACCATACACTGCAGTAATGTTGTTTCTGGGGGCGTTTGGTATCGTTTGCTGAGAAATCATTCAGTACTTCTTTCCCCAGTGCTTGCAAGATTTCTTCTGAAAGTTTTTTATTATAAAAATAATTCCTCTATTATGCAAGTAATAGAGGAATTATTTTTTCATTTACCATGGCAGTCCGAGGACTTGTTAACTCGAAACAATACAGAAAATATATGGGATTTTCTAGATTGAGTAAATATTGCCGAGCTGATAGAAAATATCGAGGTCTGGAACTCGCTTCTCTCACTTGAATTCAACAAATCCCTTCTAGATAAGGAATTTTTGAAGTTATGAATTACCCGATAAACATTTGAAACTCCTTTTTGTTAATTAGCATTTTTTTCTTATACTGTGCAAAAGGTTATTCACAATACTATTATGACTACAATGGAACAAAAGGTACATAAAGTGAAAGCAACAAACAATACTATTGATGAGATTGGCTACCCAAAAGATACTGGGAAAGCTATTGCAGAATATATCTGGAATTGATTTGATGCACGAGCAACAAGAGTGAATATAGATTTTGAATTCGATAATTTAACTTTTCTCAAGTATTTCAAGATTTCGGATAATGGCGACTGAATTGCTTTTGAGAATTTTGACTCAACATTTGAGCCAATATTAGACTCACCAAAAAGAGATTTGGATTGAAGTTTTTATACAAAGTGAAAAAAGTGAAGATGAAGATTCTCTTTCCTTGCTTTTTGTGATAAGGTGGAGTGGGAAACAACCTATAAGCTTAATGAAGATTATATTACTTACCAAATTAAAAGTGCTAGCTCTCAAAAGGATACTTTTATTACCAATAATCGCCAAGAAAATAGGCTAAAATCGAAGTGAACCACGGTCTCTTTTGATAACTTTCACCAAAATATCAACAAAGATTACCTTGAATCTGAAGAGTTTATAAATTATCTCAAGTTTGAGTTTTGATGGTTTTTACATCTCAACCAATCATTGAATTATAAAATATATATTAATTGAGCCGAACTAGACTTTAATAGTGTTATTAAAATAACTGATGATAAAGTCGAAATTATCGAAGACAATGAATGAAGAGAGCATACATTCTCATTCCACTACATATTATGGACAAATAAGATAGGTGAAGATTGTCAAAATTACTACCTAAACTCTAAGAATAAACCTAGATGGCAAGAAGATAATTGAACAAATAATAAAGGTGATGGGTTTTTCAATAGTCTGTATGTAGTTAGTGATTATTTTGATACATTTGAAGTCTTAGATAAAAAACCTTTAAGATCAGAGGAACAGATAAGTTTACTAAAAAGAACCTTTAGTAAGTATGACGAAATATTCAAAGAATTAACAAAAAGAATACAGGATTACTTACAGGCTAAAAAAAGTGAATTCTTGGGCTCAAAATGAGATGAGCTTATTTGAAAGTTATATACTGAGGGTGTAATGCCAAAGTTTTGAACATCAAAATATGAGGTTATACGAAAAAATGATTTTGAAATCATTGTCAAAGAAATATATATAGTAGCTCCACAAATTTTTGAGAAAAATAATAATTCTACTCAAAAAAAGACAATTTTATGATTCCTAAAGTTATTACTTGATGACGATAAACGAGATTACGTGCTTGAGGTTATGAAACAAACATTAGATTTAACGGAAGAACAAGAGAAAGCCTTTTGCCAATCATTAAAGAAAACAACATTGGCGGGTATGGTAAAAGTAACTAACTTAATAATTGGTAGAAAAGAGAAAATATTACAACTTTCAAAATTAGTTTTCGATCTCTCGGAATTCACTAATGAAAGAGATCATATACAGAAAATAATGGAAGAAAATTATTGGATTATCGGAGAACAATATAATCTTACGAGTGCAGATAAAAAATTTTCAGTTTTGAAGAGCAAATACTTGGAGCTTATAGGAGAAAAGCAAGTGGACAAGAAAAGCTCAAAAGATGATAAGAGAAGACCTGATATATTCTTGTCTAGAACAAGGTCTATTCCTTCAACAAATCATTCTCACAACATTACGGAACACATTATAGTTGAACTTAAAAGACCAAGTCAAACAATCTGAAAGAAACAATTCAGACAGATCGAAGACTATATGGAGTATATAAAAAATGATCCTCAACTTGCCAGCAAACTTAGTTCTTGGAAGTTTTATCTTATTTGAAAAGAATTGGAAACATTTGTAACTGATAGATATGAAGAATTTGATGAAATAGATGATCCTTTTATGGTTGGGTGAACTGCGAACTATAGAATATATGCGATGACTTGGTCAGATCTTTTTTATACATTCGAGAACTCTCATCAACATCTATTAGATGAATTGGATCTTGATGAAAGTTTGATGATATCAGATCTATGACTAGACTCAGAAAAAGTTGACCGTCAAGAGTCAGATAAGATTACTCAGGCAATACTGTGAAAATAATCAAGAATTTAAGCTTATTTTTTTATATTTAAATTCTAGTAGAAATTGTTTTCAGTAAATTTCTTTTAAAAAAACTCCCTATAATAAATTTTATTAAGTAAACATTACTTTTATGGAATATCTCGATATAAGAGAATCACTAGTTGAAGACGATAAAAAGGCTTTATGAGACCAGTTAAAGACTGATCTAAAGAGTATAATGAATGATAAGCAAATCGAGGGTATCCTATATTTAGGATACCCTATAGTATGAAGTAGTAATGATTCTTGAAAGATAGATGCTCTTTTAATAAGTCAAAAACAAGGCATATACATATTTAGCCTTATACCTAATCCTACTGAGGATCTTCTGAACTGGGAACAAAAGAATCAACGATATATGAAAAGAGTTCTTGCTCAAAAGTTTATGTGAAATGACATATTCTTTGATGAAGATACTTGAGGGATAAATGTCGATATTAAATTAGTTTCATATTCATCTGAGAACTTTCGAGATAGATTTTCAACTCTTGAGAAGAGTAGACTTTATGGTCTACTTGGAACATCCCAGATTATTCCTTTTGCTCTTTCAAAAACAGAATTAGAAAAGTCTATATTTGGTGGAAAAGTAAAGCCATTAGAAGAAAAGAAATACGAAACAGCCTTATCAGTAATTCAAGATTTGATAAATCTTAAGCCAAAGAAGAAAAGAAAAATTACTAAAGAAGGCAGTCTATGAGATAAATTAAATAAATCCGAGGCGGAGATAGCAAACTTAGACCCTAGACAAGAAAAGGCAGTTATCAAATTCTTTGATGGAATACAAAGGATCAGAGGGCTTGCAGGCTCAGGAAAGACAATAGTTCTTGCTTTAAAGGTTGCCCAGTTTCATTTAATGAGACCTGAAGCAAAGATTGCCGTAACATTTCATACAAGATCCCTTAAGCAACAATTTATCGATAAAATCGAAGCCTTTTGCATTTCAAAAAACTGAGATAAGCCAGATTGGAGCAAAATAGATATAATTCACGCTTGGGGTACTCAGAAAGAGTGAAAAGAGGGTATTTACTTAAATATTGCCAGAAGACTGTGAATTAACTATTATAATCTTTGGCAATCTAAGAAATTCGCTGAGCAATATAATACGACCGAGTTTGATGCAATATGTATAGAAATGCTTAAAGAAATTGGTGAATATAAAAAGAATAATACTTTAGTTCCTGAATATGATATGATTTTTGTTGATGAAGCGCAAGATTTATCTGAAAATTTCTTGAAAATTTGTTACGAAATATTGAATCCAACAAAAGAGGGAAAGAGACGACTTGTATATGCTTATGATGAACTTCAAAAGCTTGACGAGGGTGCGTTTTTACCTGATCCTGAAAAAATATTCTGAGAACCAATTATAAATCCAGATGATCAAGATATTATACTGCCAAAATGTTATCGAAATTCTAGAGAAGTTATTACCTCTGCACATTGACTATGATTCGGTATATATAGAAAACAAAGTAGTATTATCGGATCACCCTTGGTACAATTCTTTGATGACCCAGAGTTATGGAAAGATATTGGATATAAAACAAATGATCAGTTAGAATGAGGCAATATTGTAACATTATATCGCGATAATGAAACAAGCCCATCATATTTCTCAACATATTACCAAAGCCAGGAATTTGTTAATTTCCATAAATTTGATAACTTAGCTCAAGAAGCTAATTTTGTTGCCAACAGTATAGAAAACGATATAAAAAATGAAGATCTTGAGCATAATGATATATTAGTCATATATCTTTGAGATTGGAAAAGTGCACAAAAACTTAATTGAATTATTTCGGAAACACTTTTCACAAAGGGAATAAAAACATATTTTGCCTGAGAAGATAGTCCAGATATTTTTTATAAAAGCGATGCCGTTACTATAACCTGAATTAGACGTGCTAAATGAAACGAAGTATGAAGAGTTTATATAATCTGAGCAGAAAATTGCTATAGAGGTGACATAAATGATGCATTTGAACTAAAACAAAAGAGGAATTCATTATTTGTTGCAATAACAAGAAGTAAATGAACCGTAAATATATGCTGAGTATGATCGGATTTTGAATTACTTACAAAAGAGTTTTCCGATCTTAGAGATAAGAACTATTACCTAAATTTTAGGTATCCAACCCCTGAAGAGATTCAAAAGATGAATACAGTCTACAGGAGTGTAGATCAAAAATCTATAAAAACTATGAAGAATGACATTAAGGGTGCCTATGAATTTATAAGTATTATAAAAAGAATACAAGACTGAGAAGTAGACATTGCAGACTATCCTGAAGAAATCCAATTACTTATTAAAAAAGTTGCAAATGCTGATAAATGAGATTTATAAAGAAATATACCTTATTACACAAAAGCTCAACGGGGAATCACTTTTAAAAGCCAGCAACTTTCCTGTGGTAAGATGAAACCAAATCCAATGGGATACCTTTAGGTGAATCTCACAAGAATTTAAGAAGGATATGTACAATGATATCTATATCCAAGTTCAAAAAGATTGAAACTTTAATTTCCAGTTCCTAGATGGGGCAATGATTCAAATGCTATATAACTTTGATTCCAAATGAAATATATTACTTTCTCATAGACTTGTATACTACCCTGATATAGGATCTATACAATTTTGAGAAGATCCAGATGAATTTGAGGAAAGACTATATTGAATGCAAATTTTCTGAGACCAAATATATGTTGACAATGTTTCTACGCCCCTAAGATTCGACTATAAAAGAGATGATGATGCTTTTAATGAATATCTTCATTCCTATAGCCACTTATCTATAGGAAGTTATAAGAATTGTAGAATCACTTTATCTAGTCCTCTAACTCCTTCACAATATATTCATTTCATTATCAAAGCATTTTACTCTGAGAAATTTATTGAAATTCCAGATTTACATTCAATCCTAGAAACCACCAATTTATTTGATTCCTGTATAACTGAAAATGAAAGTAAGAAAACACACATTCTTATCCGATAAACTAATCTTTTCGACAAAAATATGAGAAAGTCCACAGTGGAAGAGTATGAAAAAATAACTATAAAAAGTCTTGGTACGTATACGAATTATTGCTTTCCAGAAAGGCACGATGAATCCAATCCACTGGAAGTATCCTTATCGAGATTTCGAACAAAAGTACACATAGTATCGACAAAGTGTGAATTTGGCGGATATCGCTGGTGGTTCATCTGTCCAAAAACACACAAAAAGTGCCTAAATTTATACTTTTCACCTCTTGATAGTACCTACTATAGTCGAGAAACATTAAACCTCTCCTATGTCTCACAAAATAAGTCCAGGGAGCAAAGGATCGTAACTCAAACAATCCTAAAAAGAGATGAGATCGAGAAAAGACGAGATAAGATACATAAGACGCACGTGAATAATGTACCAACTCGGAAATATGCTCAACTTCTTAGATTTCAGAATCGAGGTCTCTGTAGATCTCTCAGAGAGTATCTCCCTATTCTTGAGCGAAAAATGTGCAGGCTAGAGAGGCAATATATAACACTTACCTGAGAATCCCTTGTCTAGCGAGGGATTTTTCATATACTGCTTGTGCCAGAATAAGTTTTTTTAACCCCTTTTATGACATACCTTTGTGACGATATAGGGCAACTGATGTTGCTCGCCCTTTTGCGTACTAAGGTATGTTAAGGAAACTTGTTCTGGCGAACATAAGAGCCTTCGGTTGCCCTTTTTGTTTGCCAGGACGACATTCTGGTAGTGATTTATTTCATTACCATTTATATTCCTATGAGAACCTGTCCATATTGCGGAGAAGAGATTCAAAATAAAGCCATAAAATGTAAACATTGTGGCGAATGGTTGGATAAAGTGGAGATGAGAAAAAGAAAAGTAGATGAAACAAAAGAACTTATAAAGCCAATTACAGAAAAGGGATCTCAGATTCTGAATCATAATATCCTCAAACGAGGAAGAAATACTCTTTTCATCATTATAACATCCCTTCCTTTTTTCTATACTCTAGAAGGAATTGATAAGTTCGGATGAAGTTTCGGAAGTGCCTTATCTCTTTCGCTTCTTGTACTTCCCGAGATTGCCTTCTTTTTCTATTCAGTAGAAATGCTTCTTAAAAAAGAAGGGCACGATAAAAGTAGATCTTTCTGGGATTTCTTTCGTCTAGGGTCGCCAGTAAAAAGATGGGAGTTTATCTTATTTCTCATCGCAGTAGGAGTTACGGTATCCTCTCTAAAAAAAGCATACATTCCTGGAACATCCTGTGCGCCTATTTTTATCCTATTTGCCTTAGAGATATTATTCCTTGCAATGGGGAGATGAAAAGATCTTGGAAATGTAAGTGCAGGAACTTCCGTAATCTACAATATATTTCCATTTATCAACCTAGCCATAACTCCAGTATACCTCTTTGGAAGAAGTGGAAGCGTAGCTGGAGAGAGATTCTATGAAGGAGAAAATAAGATGCTAATGATAGGATGAGTGATCTTATCTATCGGGGTTATTATAGCAACGCTTGTAACGGATAATCTATAAAAAATTGCAATTCATACAAAAATCAATAGTATTTAGACATTAAAGTCTAAATACTATTTTATGAATCCATATACTAGGCTATTCGAGTGAAAAGTATGAGAGAATCTCGTAAAATACCTTTCCCAAGATCGAGAAACAGAAAAAGGCAAGTACATATATCAGAAGCTCTTGGAGGTAAAACATAGTGGTATTACTCATAAAACTATAAGAGACTGGTCTAATGCTGGACTTATTAACTACGAAAGAATAGTCTCCGATGGAGGCTGGAGATACTTTTCGGTTAGCGATTTTTATTGGCTACAGCTTGTTAGTATGTTACGTGAATGGGGAGTTCCCATTGCTACCATTAAAAATATAAAATACAAAGTATATGGCGTAAATGATATGGCTATTCATCAAGAGATGCACGGTCGCAAACCTGGAGTAAGTTCTCTCAACTTTGACTTTCTTGTGCATACTTCAATATACCAAAATGCTCGATATTATATTTCATTTGATGGAGGTGAGCAATTTGAATTCTTAGAAGAATGAAAATATAACCATCTTATACACTGAGAAAGTTTTAAACCCATACTCCTAGTACCATTTAATAGTATCGCAGGTAGAGTAGCACTTCATACCGAAGTATTTATAGAAAAGAATAGTCTCACAAATGAAGAAAAAGAGATTATACGACTCGCAAGATCTCTCGATACCACGAAACGCCATACCATACACATAACCAAGAATCAAAAGAAATACACCCACGTCCAGATTGATACTGATGAAGATATAAAGAAAAAGACTATAGAACAAATAAAGCAAGAAGCCCAAAATGAATGATGAGGAGTACGGGTAGTAAAACACAATGATAAAGTGATTGCAGTAAAGAAAGAAGTGCGGAAAAAGTTATAAGAATAGTATGCCAAGCAAGTAATGTATATTTTTGATTTAGATGATGGCATTCTTCCTCTCGATGAGGAAATTAGATCACTGTTATATGCTCTAGGATAGAGAATAGCAGAATCTCAACTCTATGACAGAGTTATCAGTACTCGAGGTAAGGAACTTACTCTGAAACAAATACAAAGAATGTTCCGATGAAGACATACAAAAACTTCTCGAAGTAACAGAAATGTTCGGAAACCTTACTATTAATCACTATATCAAGGAATATGCCTAACGTTATTCTCTATGCTCGTGTATCGACACAAAAACAGTCCACTCAAGGTGAAAGCTTGGATGTGCAAGTAAGTGAACTTCATAGATATGCTAAACAAAATGGCTGGACGGTAGTGGGCGTATTCCAAGAACAGTTTACTGGAACTAAAGATAGTCGTCCTGAACTTGATAATGCATTCGAGCATATTAAGCAATTAAAGTTACAATGAATACAAGTGCATTATTTTTTAGTGTATAAAATTGATCGAAATACTCGATGATGAGTCGAAGTGCATTTTAGCATTAAGAGCCGACTAAAGGTATTAGGTACTGCTTTATCTGATACTCAATGAATTATCCAGGAAGAACGCAATGTTGTTCATATTAACGGTATGAATACCACTGAATATAGTTGGGCAAATATAAACCCTTCAGAGTCGAGTGAAATAATGATGGCAATGAGCGCTAAACACGAACGAAATGCAATCCTTCAAAGAACTATATCTCAAGAAATTAGAAATTCACTGGAGTGATATTGGACAAGAGAGTCGATATTTGGTTACCAAAATACGCTTATTTTTACAGAGCATTGAAAAAAGACTATACAGATACCTGATTCAAAAGAAGCAGTTTGGATTAGACGTATTTTTGAGATGAAAGCTCAAGGATATCCTGATAAACAAATTGCAGAGGAAGTAAATATGATGGGCTACATCTCAAGAATTCAACAATTATGGGATAAATCCAAAACAAAGCCTATTGGCACAAAATGAGGCTTGCCACTTTCAGATAAAAAAATACAAGAACATATAAAAAATCCAATATATGCTGGTATTTCAGTAATAACTTGGAAAGGGAATCCTACACGTGTTGTGAAGCAAAAATATGAATGATTGGTATCTGTTGAACTCTGGAACAAAGCAAATAAGGGAAAACGAAAGATATCATTTGTAGAAGGAGAAATAAAAATCCTTCATTGAGAAGAATTATCGGAAAAACCGAATAGGAAAAAACGAAATCGAAATAATCCAGAGTATCCGTTTGGAAAGCTTATAACGTGCGATAATCATCCTGACGTATTTTTCTTCTGAAACGCTCCAAAAGGACGAAATGGAACAACTTACCCTTACTATAGTGTGAAGCCACCTGGGAAAAAGCGGATTAACGTAAAACAATCTCATTTTGAGGATATTGTTATACAGTTTTTATCTGAATTAGAAGTAGATAAGACAGGATGGCTAAATCTGTATGAAAAAATTCTGAAACACCTTTGGGAGAAGAGAAAAATGGAAATTGCCACGACCAAGGAGGCAAAGGGGGAATATTTGGAATCATTGAAAGATAAAAGAAATACCATTATCCAGTCCATTGTAAATATCTCGCAGTATCCTACATTACTCGCAAGTGCAAATGAGCAATTGGAGGATATAAATATCGAAATACAAAAAGTTGAGGAAGATTTAGTCTGAAACAAAAAGCTTTTAAATGTAGAAGACCTAAAGAGTTATTGAAAAAAGTTAATCGAAAACCTATGAAAAATCGCTTCCAGTACAAGAGATCACGATACACTTAAGCTACTTTTTAACTTCACTTTTACAAGAAATCCATCCTACTCTGAAATACTTAGTCGAAACACCCCATTACGTCCAATGTTAGCATTGCAAAACCAACAAAAAATCCTCCAATATGGAGGATGAGATGAAAATACGAGATGGCAGCCCCAGTAGGAGTCGAACCTACCTCGAGGGATTTGGAGTCCCCAATTCTACCGATAAACTATGGGGCTATACCCACTCCCTCTGAAAATAAGAGAATGGTAAAGTATGTCGTAAGTATAAGAGCGAGGAGAAAAATCGGAGCGAAAATACGGATATTCTGGATACATGTTCGGATCGTATTCGTATTACCATCTGAGTTTCTGAGCGCGCGTATCGTATTCAAGAGATAGAATCACTCGAAAAACATAATCCCGAGGGAGAGTATTCCGAGGATTCCATACATGATTGTCATACTAGATGACGTAGAGGTAGAATTTTTCTACATTTCCACTTCCGATAAATTCTCCGACCTTCTGATCTGGATTCATTACGAAAGGCTGGGTCATAAGTGCATTTTCCTCACGGAATTTCGTCATTTTTCCGTCGATAATCTTCTCGAGAATCTCTGCGGGTTTGTTCGCATTTTTCGGATCCTGTTGCATGATCGCGAGCTGAATCTCTTTTTCTTTTGCGATAATATCGTCACTGATATCATCAGGAGAGACGACTTGTGGAGTCGATGCGACGACATGCATAGCGACATGACGCAGTTTCTCTGCATCTGTCCCAGCCTTCCCGACAAGAAGTGCAGCATTCTTAAAATTCGAATGAATGTAATTTGCAAGGACAGGTCACTCGATCATCGTCAGAGTGCGAATCTGGAGATTTTCCCCGACTTTTAGTGTATATTCGCTTGCCTTGAGCTCTTCTGCTTCTGCGATCGCAGTCGCGTCATCAGGAGATTTCTTTCTGATCTCGATAAATTTCTGAAGCATTTCCTCGAATGTATCGTTGCGTGAGACGAAGTCCGTCTCGCATGAGACGACCGCGACATACGCACGATTTCCTTCCTGGACGATCTTGATTTTTCATTCATTTGTCTCATTTCCAGAGCGTTTTGCAGCTTTTGCGAGACCCTTCTTTCGGAGGATTTCGATCGCTGCATCCATATCTCCGTCCGCTTCGATAAGCGCATTTTTACAGTCAGACATACCGACACCAGTTCTTTCACGGAGTTCTTTTATCATTTGTGCTGTAACCATAACGGGAAAATTTAGGAGTATAAATTAGTGTATCATAAAGAATTTTTCGATTGTGAGTTTTGTGATCGCCTTCGCGCTGAATTCACTCAGTGGAGCGATGAGAAATTTTTCTCCGAGATATGTCTTTATCATCAGGAAAATGATCGTGATCGTGATCGCGATCCATGCAAGCGTAGAGACTAGCGTTCCAAGTACAGGGATGACTCAGATAATAGAGGCGATAAGACCGATGAGAAAAAGTCCGAAAGACTGTCGCGCGTGAAACATCGTAAACTCCGTCTTTTCATCGAGGAGCATCGGAAGGAAAAAAAGTATGTAGCTGAGAGAGCCGATCATTTTTTCGCGAGGAGTGATTTCCATAGAGAAAAATATAAAGAAATAAAATTATTCCTGTGTTGGAGACTCAGAAGACTTCTTCTCTGAGTCAGATGCTACATGCGATCCGCTTGCATTATTTCTTCGTGGTTGTCACTTCGGAGCCATGCGCTCCATGCGAGGTGCTGACTGGAATGCGCGTTCTTCTGTCTTTCGTGGGGCGATATGTGGTTTCAGTTCTCCGAGGATAAATGCGATCGCATTGATCGAGTTTACATTACATGGGACAAAATAATCTGTCTTGTCAATATCTCCAGTCGATCCAAGAAGTGCAAAACGTGTCATTTTTGTACTTTTTGCTTCTGTAAGAGCGAGCTCTTCGTATCGCCCATCGACGGCGAAGAGAATCTCTGGGATCTTTTTCATATCTTTTACCCCGACATATGCCATGCGGAGTTTCTCGAGTTCTTTCATCTTGGTTGCACGCTCTTTCTTCTTATATGTGTCGAAAATACCACTTTCGAGGTCTTTCTCGAGCTGATTATAATATGCGATTCGCTTCTTAATAGTCGAGAAATTCGTCAGAAGTCCTGGGACCCATTTCGAATTCAGATAGAAGTGTCCTGTTTCTTTTGCGAGGACACTGACGAGATCTCGTGTCTGGACTTTTGTCCCGACGAAGAGGATCGTCTGTCATTTCTCTGTCAGTTCCTTGAGAGCTTTTTTCATCTCTTCGAGTTTTTCCTCCGTCTTGTACAGATCGAAGATATGTATCCCATTCTGAACTCCATAGATGTAATCTCGCATTTTTGGAGACCAGTATTCTCGCTTATGTCCGATATGGACTGAGTTCTCGAGCATGCTCTTTACGAGTGCTGAAGCCATAGAAAAAAAAGTTAAAAAAATAATCCTTATACGAAGTATCCTCGCAAGATTCAGGCATCTTTTTCTTCTTTTCTTAGAGCAGAAAATAACGAAAAAGACGAGGAAAATCCGATCGAGTAATAATCCAGCCTTGTCACGTATGATAAAAGACCATGAATATTATAAAAAAAATCGAGAAAAAGCAAGTTTCATACATTTTTCCTTCTGGATTTATTTCTCTTTCATGGAAGTGGTGACTCACTTTCTCAAGTTTCTCTTTACAAAATATATATTTTCTGCATACTCAGAATCGTATTTCATGATGCTTTATGAATGGAAATGTCATACAATTTCCAGAAAGAGGGAGGAACAAGGGGGGAAAGGGTATCAGTAATTGACATCCATCACAGGGTACGATCATTGTTTACCCAGATGACCCATGGAAGACACAACTTCGGACGATACGTGCAGTGATTCACATACTTGGAGATATGTCGTATCTGAAGAGATATAATCGCCTTGTGGCTGATCTCTTGCAGTTTGAAGCCACCCGAGAAATGCCGGTTTACTTCATACGAGAAGATATATATCGTCTTTCTGATTCTATGAAACAGTATGTCGGAAAGGGGGAAATTTCTGTAGATATGCGGGAGGGTGTGCTGAAGAGGCTGGATACTGAACTGGATCAACTTCAGAGGGTGGTGGCATCGCGACTTGGAGCGTCTCCGCATGTGATACAGGAAAAAAAATATACAACACACAAGAATATTATCATACTCAATCCTGTGCCCATTTCAGATGGGGGGCAACGTGAGATGATCCAGACTGTATTTACTCGCCTTGGTATTGATGCATGAATCGAACAATATAATGCAATGATACTCATGTTTACCAGTATGAAACAGATGATTGAGGATTCAGACATAGATATTTCTGGTCTGGAGCAAGCATTTTCTCGGTATATTCATACACTTTTTCTATCTTCTGGAAGCTTTCAGGATGCTTCGTCAGAAAGAAAAAGAGAAATCTGAGAGGAAATTTCTGCTCAATTTCAGGTATTTCAGGGAGAGATTCGCAACATATTCGGAATATATTTATCAGAAAAAGCATGATAAAATAGCGAAACTTATTTTTCTATTTGACTCCATTTATCCCTCTGTTATACTCTGGAAGACATAAATTTTTCCTATGGAATGACACTTCGAACCAGCGGATAATCGCAGTCCGCTCGAGATATTTACCATAAATCTGACGGAGCAAGCGCGAGAGGGGAAGATCGATCCTGTCATCGGTCGTGAAGATGAGATATATCGTACGATCCAGATTCTCTCTCGTCGGTCAAAAAATAATCCCGTGCTCGTGTGAGATCCAGGAGTCGGAAAGACGGCGATCGTCGAGGGAATCGCACGGAAGATCGTCGCCCGTGAAGTCCCAGAAATGCTTCTCGATCGGGAGATTCGGACGCTCGATATGACAGCGATTATCGCCTGAGCGAAGTATCGTGGCGAATTCGAAGAGCGACTGAAGGCGGTGATCGATGCAGTCGAGAAAAGTGAAGGGAAAATCATCCTCTTCATCGATGAGCTTCATACGATCGTCTGAGCTGGTGCGAGTGAAGGATCGAGTGATGCGGGAAATCTCCTGAAGCCGTCACTTGCGCGCGGAAGGATCAAGGTCATCGGCGCGACGACACTCACAGAATATCGGAAATACATCGAGAAAGATGGTGCACTTGAGCGACGATTTCAGCCAGTTCCCGTCGAGGAGCCGACGCGTGATGATACGCTTGCGATTCTTCGTGGACTGAAGGAACGATTTGAGTCATTTCACGGGATTCGTATCAGTGACGATGCGATCACGAGTGCGGTCGACCTCTCGATCCGCTACATCGGCGATCGGAAGCTTCCTGATAAGGCGATCGATCTCCTCGATGAGGCGACTTCATCAGTAAAAATGCGGACGCATTCTCGTCCAGTCGAGCTCGATAAGCTCGAGAAAGCGATTCGCTCGCTCGAGATCGAACGCGAAGCGATAAAACATGAAAAAGATCGAGCGACACGTCTGGCGGAACTCGAGGGAGAGCTCGCTCTGAAAAAGTCCCAGTTCGAAGTCATGAAATCAGAATGGGAAAATACAAAACAAGAACGAGAAAAAATCCAGAAACTCCGTGATGAGATCGCTGAGCTTGAGCAACAGGCGATTTCCGGGGAAGCCCAAGGCGATTATCGTCATGTCGCGGAAATTCGCTATGCGAAAATCCCCGAGAAACAAGCAACACTCGATACGCTCGAAAATGCCCTCGAAGATACGCAGGTTGTCCGATCAGATGATATCGCGAATATTGTCGCGAAGTGGACGGGCATCCCAGTCGGGAAACTGCTCGAATCAGAGTGAGAGATATATGCACATCTCGAGGACTCTCTCGGGAATTATGTAATCGGTCAGAGCGAAGCACTCTCGAAAGTCGCAAATGCACTTCGTCGCAGTAAGGCATGACTTGCTGATCCACGCAAGCCGATCGGCTCCTTTCTTTTTCTCGGACCGACTGGTGTCGGGAAGACTGAGACAGCGAAAGCACTCTGTCGTATCCTCTGGAATGACCCAAATGCGTATATTCGCATCGACATGAGCGAGTATATGGAGTCGCATAGTGTCGCACGTCTGATCGGTGCGCCTCCAGGATATATCGGCTACGAAGAGGGGGGACAGCTGACAGAAGCAGTGCGGCGTCATCCCTATAGTGTCGTCCTGCTTGACGAAGTGGAAAAAGCACATCCCGATGTGTGGAATATTTTTCTACAGATTCTCGATGATGGGCAGGTAACGGATGGAAAATGACGGAAGGTAAATATGAAAAACACGATCATCATCATGACTTCGAATATCGGATCTTCGATTATCGAGTCGATCGGTCAGTCAGAAGGGGAAAATCCAGAGACGAAGCAATCCGGAAGGATTCCACCACTCCTTCTCGCAGAACTGAAGAAGTATTTCCGTGTGGAATTTCTCAATCGTATCGATGATATCGTCGTCTATAATCCTCTCGGAGAAGCAGAAATCCGTCGCATTACTCTCCTTCTGCTCGATGAAGTTATCGCTCAGCTTCGCGAAAAAGGCATCAGTGCGGAAGTCACAGATGCTCTCGTCGATCGACTCGGAGTCCTCTGATATGATCCATCTTTCGGAGCGCGACCACTGAAACGCGCTGTGACCGAGTATATCACGAACCCACTCTCAGAGCAGATTCTCCTCGGAAATATCCATGAATGACAAAAAATCATCCTTTCGCTCGGAAAGGATGATCTACTGGAGGTGAGAGAAAATTAAGATGGAAACTTTCTTAAAGTAGTATCTCTAGCTCATGAACTACCCCTCGAATATCCACTTCTCGATCGGGCCACATTTCTGCCATTCACGTGAACATATCCATATAGTTCTGAATTTCCTCTTTTGATAATTCTCATCATGATATTGCTTCCCCCACTGTAGACAGAAGAGTGTTCAAAAAAGACGTTCGCTCTGATAACTTTTCCCGTACAGGACTACCTTGAGTGCTTTGAGTGTTTTTCTCGGTAGTCTCTCGTCTAGTAACCTCAATTTGAAGTGTATTTGTT
The DNA here is from genome assembly GCA_002426885.1 of Patescibacteria group bacterium UBA5532. Classification (GTDB taxonomy): domain Bacteria; phylum Patescibacteriota; class Gracilibacteria; order BD1-5; family UBA2023; genus UBA5532. Next base: position 30,058 of record DINU01000004.1, on the reverse strand, counting down.
CGTCCGATAAAGGTAGATATATCAATACGCATTTGGACATTCTGGAGTATTTCATTTTGATCGGCATATCGATTCTGAAGAATAACATATTGAGCTGTGAGTTTTCTGCTGACCCCATGTAGCGATTCAATAAGATTCTCAAGAGATTCTTGATTTGGAGCAGTTTTGAGCTCCTCAATGTACTCATATATATTATCAGTCAATTTTTCACCCAGGACTTGATAGAAGAAAGTATTATTTTCCTCAAAAAACTGGCTTATCTTGGAGAGTATTTGCTCTAATATTCCAGGTTTTCACCTTGTTACCTCCGATAATTTTCCGGGGTTTGGTGTCTTTTCCTTTGGTACAGTAAATACAACATTCAGTTCTGCCTCAAGTAAAGCATTCGCCCCACGAATCAATTCGCCCCCCCTGGAGCTCGGTTCTTCTTCTTCTCGGTCAAGCGCAAGAGCTACTTCTTCTTTCACAGTGACAACGGTCTGAGGGGAGTTATCATGATCGTAAGATTCCTCTAGTTGACCTGCAAGATCTTCTGCATCATAATCCTTATGAGGGGTTACAGGATTCTCTGTGTATTCCGTAGACCTTCATAGAGGCAGAGTTCTTTGTGTCGAATATTCCATATAAAGAATTACAAAATAAACTTGCTTATTATAACATTAATATAAATAAGTCAAATTCTTTTATTCGTCAGATATGTATGCTGGCTACTGGATAGAGAAATATGCGGAAATATCTCTGGGAAATAGAGATATCCTAAAGACGAAAATGTGATATTCTCATGCGTGGAACTTCTCATCTCTTGGATTTGATTTATCTGAGAATCTAGATTTTCCATGTTTAATTCTTTTCTATGAGGATTCAGCTTCGTGCCAGATTCCTTATGTGTGAGATGATGACTCGGCTTCACTTTATTTTTTCCTTTCATCTCGTGAGTATGGATGCTTCGTTCTGCTCTATTTTTTTCCCCTCCTCTGAGGATAGATATCTTCGACCGTGAGTCTTATATTCTGAGAATTTCCTCTTACATATCGGAAGATTTCTTGCATGTATGGCCTTGTCTTCACGCGGATACATCCATGTGAGAGAGGTCATCCATCTACCTCATGACTTCCATGGATCCAGTAGGCTCACTCGATATGGACGGCATAAGGCATCGGGGCTCATCCGTTTGGTTTTGGGTAAGTGCTTGATTTATGATCTTCATCTACTTTTCCTGTAAGTTTTTTATTTTTGTAACGAGGAGTTTCTTTTCATTCTGCTCCTGGGCTTGTGTAGGCTGTGACAAGAAGTTTTCACTTGTCATAGAGTGCGATCGCGAGTTTCCCACTGTTGACTCGGAAGATTCGGATATATCATCCTCCTGGATTTTCTGGTGTCGTCTCTGGGATTTTCCCTTCGAGTCATTGTTCTATGAGAGGTCCTTTTTCCAGTTTTTCGGTTGAGTTTCTGAGGCTTCTTGTTCATAGTTCAGATTTTTCTGCTTGGATTGCTTGGATTTTTTGTTCGAGCTGAGTTTTTCTCGCTGGATCATTCAGAAATTCCTCGATTTTCCCGCGTGTGATCGGTCCGATATCTCCATCATCCTCTACTCAGAGAAAACGCTGAAGTTCTTTTGCTTCCTCTCCCGAGAGTTGATTTATGAGCGTTTCTGCTTGGGGAAAATCTGCGAGTGTTTTCGGCTTCACTGCTGCTATTGCCCGAGAAGATTCTTGCACAGTATTCCCTGCGTGATTCTGATCGGGGGTATTTTCTGATCATTCTTGCCCGATTTCTCTTCGAAGTTCCTCAAGTGAATAGAGCTTGATAGGGGGAAAGGCTGGTTTTTGAATATTCTCTGACTGAGCTCCGCCTGTAATTCTTTGTGTAAAATAACCACGTAGCTCGGCATCATCGTGCAACATTCTTTTTTTTTGAGAAAGCTCTCCCCGCAAGTTCTGAAGTTCATCATGTGTGTTTTCGGACTTTGCACTGATCTTGTCAGTGAATGAATCGTCAAAAGACATAAAAAAAAGAAAGTGGTATTTTGTTCCGTAATCATACCATATTCTTTTTTTCATTGCAAAAAAGAAAACTTGCCAGCGACAAAAAAACTCTATACTTCTCACATGCACGTACTCATTTTCTGAACCGGACAATTCGGGAATGCGCTCGCATCGCTCGTCCGAAGTAACTGACATACACTCACGACTTGGTCGTACAGACATGGCACACCTCTTGCGGAGCTTCCCCATGCTGACGCGTATATATCGACACTTACAGGCGCAGGACTCGAGAAGGTCGCGTGAGAAATCCGAGAAGAAATTGGCGATACTCCGCTTCTCTCCGCGACGAAGGCGTATATTCATGGAGAGGATTTACATGCGATCTTTCCATCTTCTCATCTCGGGAAAAATATATCTGCTCTCTCCTGACCCAATCTCGCAAGTGAAATGCTCCTCGGACTTCCGACAGGCGCGACATTCTGATGAGCACGAGAGCACTTTGATCTCTTTCAGAAAATACTCGAGACACCACTCTTCGAGCTCGAGTACACTTCTGATGCGCGCATGATCGAGGTCATGGGTGTCATGAAAAATATCATCGCGATCGGGATCGGAATGATCGACGGATATGGACTCGGGGAAAATCTGAAGGGGATTTTTATCGCGAGAATGTGCCGTGACATCGGCTATTTCTCGAGAGAATCTCTCGGATGTGACTTCGATATTACGTCGCTCTTCGCAGGGGTCGGTGATCTCTTCACGACTTGTGCGAGCACTGAGAGTCGCAATCACGGCTTCTGAGTCTATTTTGCACGGACAGGATCGACGGAGACGGCGCTTGAGTTCATGAATACGACCGTAGAGTGACTCTGGAGCATCGGTATACTCGCGCCACTTTTACCTCGGAAATACACATTTCTTCATGCATTTCTCTGACTTTTTTCTCGAGAAAAAAATATAGAAAAATCCGAATTTCTGGAAATATTTCAGAGGAATCGATAGATTATTTTGATTATATTTTTCTCGATTCTTTTTTTCGGAGGGATATACCCATCAGAGCAGATGCAGGCTATAAAAAACCAGAGTTTTGTTATTTCGGAATTTTCCCTATCATGAGGGTGTTTATTTTTTCATTCTTATTTTTATGAATATTACGATTCTCGGAACTGGCATGGTCGGACGGACTCTCGCCGAAAGTCTGCTCTCTCACGATCATCGCGTAACGATGGGGACACGAGACGTCGCGAGTACAGAGGAAAAGATGGGCGAGGGAAGTTTTTCTCTCTGGCATAGTGCTCACGCCTCGATTTCACTCCTTCCTTTTGCGGAAGCAGTGAAATGAGCTGATCTCGTCATTAATGCGCTCAATGGCAGGCATACACTCGACGCGCTGACTCTGTGTGATAAAAATGATTTTCATGACATGCTCATGATCGATCTCTCGAATCCGCTCGATTTCTCTGGAGGTTTTCCGCCGACGCTTCTCGAATGACTCGAGAATACGAATTCGCTCGGGGAAGCGGTTCAGGCTTTTCTCCCGGAAGCGAAGGTCGTCAAGACGCTGAATACGATGTCCTGTGCATATATGCTTGCACCAGAAAAAATTCATGCCGGAAATCATGTCAATTTTATCAGCGGAAATGATGCAGACGCGAAGCAAAAAGTCCGTGAATTTCTGATGAGTTTCGGATGGAAAGATGAAAATCTTCTCGATCTCGGCGATATCTCGAATGCACGTGGAACAGAAGGATATCTTCTGCTCTGGACGCGGATTTATAGTGCGACGCAGGATGGAGCATTTAATATTCAGATTGTGCGGTAGAGGTTTCAAAATTGGATTCATGGTGGGGCAGTGGAAATCCTTCGGATTCATCCCACAGCGACGGATTTATAAAATTAGTATCGAATGAGAAAAGTCGGATCAGGGCAAATATTTCGCATGTTTGGAATATCCTCGAGTGTGCAATATCATTTCATTTTCCAGGTTTCGAAGTCTTTTCCAGTGAAAACTTGCATGTGGAGATGGGGAAACCAGTCACCATTTTCTTCACGACTTCCGAGTTCTGCGAATATTTCTCCTTTGTGAAACTTTTCCTTCGAGAGAAATGATCGCTCTGACAGGTGTCCGTATAGGACGAAAAAATTATTTGCGTTGCATGTATATTTCATGATGATATATCATCCATAATTTCCTTTTCCTGGCTCGTATCATTTTTCGATTATTTCTCCATCGAGCGGAGTATGGAGTTTTGTTCCCACAGGGAAAAGTACATCGATTCCGAGATGATACACTCGTCATTCTGCAAGAATATGAGTCCCCGAAAGAATGTGAGAACGATTTTCGAGGTATCATCAGAGTCACCACTGTGCGTGATTTTCTGATAAGAATTCGGCATTGTGGCGTATGACTTCCTCTTGATTCAAGGCATCTATGCGAGAAAAATCAGGAAGAGAATAGTCGATGATGCAGGGATTTCCTTGTGATTGTTCTCAGAAAAGAGGAAATATGAAATTTTCTCGCGAGAGAAGTAAAAATGGGTACATAGAAGAAAAATTAAAGAGATAAAATGTTTCCGTATGCTTCACGAATGCGAGGGGAGATTTTTTCTGGATTCAGCGATCCGACAAAAAAACTTTTTAATTGTTCTGGATTTCCTGGGTAGCCAGGAAGAGAAAGTCCGATATTATGAGCATCAGGAAAGTCATCTATATCGACATGATTAACCAGAGGAAAAGAGGAAAAAAATTCCATTCCACTTTCGATTGCACATTTTATAGACTGGATTTGTTTTCATGTGGGAGAGAGTGCTCGAAATTCACCATAGATATTCATGATTCCTTTATGCAATGCTTTTACCTGAAGTGCCGTCGCAAGAATACTTGCGATTCATTGTCCTCGAAATTCTGGTAATGTCGTAAGTTCTGTCATCTCTCAATGTGGAATATTGTTATGGGGTTGATGGCTGTATAGAATCGATGAAACAAGTTCGTTATTTTTATTTCTCACACCAAGAGCAAAACTCCCATCGGAAGATTGCAGCAAATTTTCACACGCTTTTTTCGACCATCAGAATGGTGTCCATAAAATCTGAAGTTCTCGTGCAGAAATATCCTGTGCAAGACGGAATCCTTTGCTTTCAAATGTGTGAAGCCCCCCAAGACTAAAATCTTCGAAATTTTTTACCTGCTCTTGTATTTTTGTTATATATTCACGATTTTTCTGTAATATTTTCGCTATATTTTCTGCTGATGGATTTCGGTCAGGACGATTTATCCCGATAGTAACATAAGAAAATTTTCAGGCTTCATCATGGAGATTCGGATATATGCCAGGTGTTCATCAGATATGAGAAATATGATCTGATATACGAGATATAGCTTCATTTTTTGCGATCATTCTCATAAGAAAACGAGAGTTATTGCTTCTCCGAAATTTCTCTATAAGTTCTTGAAAAAGCCTATGAAATGATTCAAAAGAATGAAATACAGAACGGTCCTCATACACCATTCTATGATAGGAGGCATTTTCGTTCAGTCATGGATGTGAGGCTCAGGAGTATCCTGTCGCTTGGGCAAGTTCTGTCATAAAAGAAGAAAAAGAACAGACACAGCCTTTATAGATATCTTCTTGTAAAAATCACGAAAATGACTATTTTAGTCCATATATATTCTTATCTGTTCTATTTGGCACATATATGAGAAAAATATCAGAAGTGATTACAGAAGTCATCATGCGTCAGTCATTTCTCGAGGAAGCACTTCGATATGGATTCCTGAATCTTACGAGCTTCTCGGAGTATATCCGTCCGTATGTCGAGACCGAGACACAGAAGACGGTCTCCGTTCACGCTATTAAGATGACACTCTCGCGCATTCAGAAAAAAAATCTACAAGAAATTGGACACAGGAATTCAGTAAAGTTTCAGAAGATTTCGACATGTGCGGATCTCTCACTTATGACCTTCGCACGGACCCCGAGCAATATCCTAATGATTACTTCACTGATGAACGAACGAAAGGAAAAGGCGAGTCGTTTTTTTACCATTATCGAGTGAATGCACGAGATCGATATGATCTTCGCGTCGGAGGATCGTGCGATGATCGATTCGCATATTCATCACACGATTCCGACGCTCGTGCTCGAGCATCTCTGACTCGTGACCTGTGAAGTCGAGGATGACGAGATCACGACGCCTGGGCTTTTTTATGAGGTCACGAAAGGCTTCGCATTTCACGCGATCAATATCGTCCAGATGCTCTCGACGACGCATGAGCTCGGCATCATCGTCCGAGAAGAAGATATGAAACGGGCGATGGGCGTGCTGATGAGTAATTAATCATGAACCCATAGATTCGCACCATTCAGAAGGTAGAGTAGATCGGCTCGTATGGAAGCAGCTGTTTTTGTAGTTCCTGCTCCTGGACTCTGAATAATGTGTGGATTTACATCTCAAATGTCCCTACATATAAATCGATTCGGGTCAGTTTTATATGCTCCGCGTAGCGGACAGAACACCCCGACTTTAGTCGGGGTTGAATGAATCTTTCTTCGGTATATACTGACTGTATGTAATATGAAACTTCAGGTCAACAACTTGCCCCCCCTTGAAAACAGGTGGGGCAAGTTTTGAATTGGGCGAATTCCGCAAAGTACCACGGGTTTACCCGTGGGTATCTATATTTCCCATAAGCTAAAGCACTATCAATGATAGTAAGAAGCTTTTCCGATGTTTCATCTACTATGGATATGTCATACACCCTTAAAATTCTTATTTATCCTAGAAATCAAGTTTATGAACGAAATCTTATAAAAGTTGTCACGGGGTGTTGCAAATTCAAGGGGCTCCTAGGGTATTCCTCAGTTCCTACAGAGCCCATGGTAGTAATTTGTAGTTTTTCAACAAACATCACAAACCACTATTTATATAGCTCAAAAGAATCGTTATTTTGACGTCGCCCAAAGACACATACTTCCTCTCACACTCATTTTGGGATATATGGGAACACAATTACTCCATCATATGGCGCGTAAATCGGTGTATTTCCATCATAAGCGATGAGTTCTCCCATCGAAACTGTCTCGAAATCGAGCCATTTTTTTATGAAATGAAAATCCGTCGTCTGTGCTTTCACGATCGTATCGAGATGATATTTTTTCTGATCAGTATATTCGACAGGATTTCACAGAATATTCCCAGTCGCTCGGAGAAAATTCATAATCGATTCCCGTGCGATCGTTGGTCACTGTGGATCATGGATTGAGCCACTTTCGATACAGAGTCATTTTTTCCCGATACTGTTCATATAGCCATCACTTCCACCTGGATGAAGTGTATCGAGTCCGCTGATCACACGATCGACCGGGAAACGAGAGTTCCATTCTGGATGCTCAGAGATGAGAAATGGAATTGAGTTATCTCCGAGTGTATTATGCACATCGAGGAGTATATCACTTTCTCGTAAGATCGGGATCAATTCTTGAGCACGAAGATCCTCATACATTTCCCCCTGCGGAATATCATGAAAAGCACGATTCATATTTTTTTCTGTCTGTCGAATATTCTGAGCGATGGCACGAGGGTTTGCCTGAAGAATCAAATACACTTTTCCTTGTATGACTTCCAGTGTATCTGCAAGTTCTTCGAGTATAATAATGCCAGACTTCTCATTTCCGTGGACTCATGCCATGACGGTTGTATGAGATCATGGCTTCTGTGAGTCGAATGATCTGTATTCATGTGATAGAAGGGACATAGAAGAAAAAGATAAAAAAATAAATTATTAAGCAAGAAGATGATCTAACGCTCTTATGAAGTATCAGAAAACATAAAAAAATGAACAGGAGACAATTTTTTGTACTTATACTTTACACTGTAAAATTTTTTCTTGATAAAAATGTATATGTGTATTTTCCAGCTTCCGAAACAGCATCTTCTATAGTATTTCCAGATTTGTAATAAAAGCAGAGGCTAGCAAGAAAGGTATCTCCTGCTCAGATCGTATCAGAAAACTTTCATGACTTTATCTCCATGGATTTTTTACACTCTTTACTGAGTATCTCTATCGAATCACCTCAGTTTGTAATAATAAATTTATGCGTAGTATCCTCGTGGTAATCAAGATATGAAAATTCTTCACGAGTTGCCTTTATGAGGATCTTTCACTTTGTCTTGAGAGAACGACAATCAAATCGTTTTTTCCCTCAGAAATCCTTGCGAAGAAATCATTGAATATCTAAAAAAATGGTATTTGACATATTTTCTAGATATCAAAGATTTAATTCATCTTTCAGAGTGGAAATAAGGATAGTATCGGTTGGAAGGCTTTCATATATCGGGATTGGGCATATCTTCGTAATAATTCATCGATCTTGATTATTTCCATCTTTCTCGATAATAACTTCTCCGATTTCACCAGTATGAAGAAGATATTCTACACCGAGATCATTGAGGGTATTTCGTATCCAGAAAGCAGGTCAACCTTCCACTCTTCGATTATTTTCATACGTTATAATATCTGTAGCAAAGGATGAGAAAATAGAAATCATAAATTTAAAGAAAATCATGTACTATTGAATCTACATGTCACACATCTATCACAAGAAGATCTTGTATTTCAATTTTTTCTATAAGATAGCACTTTGTATCTGGATATGGATTCTCGGTGAGAAGAGTGAAGTATCGTCTCCCATCGATATTAATTTGATGAAAATCTTTTTTTGGTATTTCCTTCTTGTTTTTCGATCAAGCCTTCCTATTACATCATAAAAATTTTTACCAGAAAGAAGCTTAAGATATTCCATAAAAGAATAATTTTTTCTGAAATTCTCGAGAAAAGTAATAAGATTCTTTGCAAGTTCTTGAATCGTTATGTCATTCATGGGTCACGTCTCGATTTCAAGTCCAAGAGGATGAAATCCGACAATCGGTCATTCTGGTTTTCAGACTCAGCTTTGCCAAAATACAATATTTTTACTCTGAAATAACGAAGCAAGAAATATATGTCAAACTGTTGCTCTCGGAAGAAGTATAAAACTTCCAGTATCAGAGAGAGTCCCATGAATATCGATAACAATCGTATACTCCGACATAATCTTCTGTACTTGAGATCATCTCTGAAGTTCATACATTTCTGAATTTGAATCTCATGGGGCAGTACGATTCATATCATATTGTACATATCTCTTTCATTTTTGAATTGCCTCTTCATTCATATCAAGGACATCAAAATATTCATGGAATTTTTTGGGAATATATTTCAGGCATTCTTTCACACCATGAGTACCAAAAAGAAGAAGAATGGAGGGTTTATGATGTGCATTCATACCACTATAAAAGTTTTATTAAATCTAAAGGTGAGCCAACATGTAAGGTTTGCATTCCCAGTATTTTTGCGGGTGCAATGTCAGAATGTTCTTGATCTCAGATAGAAATAAGTTGATCAAAGGGAATTCAAGTATCTGCATGTATTTGTAGAAATGCCTCCCTTTTAGAAGATCAGTAATCCTCGAGCGTAAGAATTATTTGAAAATAGTGTTTTATTCTCATATATTCCAAGGCATTATCTGCCCACACTTTTGGTGCCGCGGTAACGATAAACAATTTCTTGTACCTGGCGAGTTCAGGAAGTACCAGCTTTGCTCATTTATAGTTCTGAATAACTCACGAAGGAGAAATACTACCCCAAATCTCCTGAAGCACCTCTGCTCGAGTTTTTCCGATAAGATCAGCAAGTTGCTGACTCGTCCCAATTTTTTCTTGCCATTCTTTCTCAACCATGCTTTGATACAGTTGTTCAGGATTTCCAAGATTGTGGGTTTTAATAATTTCATAAAATCATTTTCTTGTGGCATCTCAAAGTACTGATTCATGAAATCGACATCAACCAAAATCATAAAGCGTACCGTCAAGATCAAAGATATATCATGTAATGGGAGAATTCATAGGTGTGAATTAAATTTTTTCGAGTTCACTTCTCAGCATTTCTCCATTTTCGACCCCTTTACAAATATATCTTTTTGGATCAGCCTTGTATCGATCATCGATATATTGATCTGCAAGTTTATCTGCCCAACCTCCCGTTCATTTCATGACAAAGATTGGAATTTTCTTTTGGTATGCTATCGTCATTTCATTGAGTGTACCACTTCCACCACCGACCGCTATGATCGCATCACATGATGACACCAGAACAAATTCTCTGCCTCCTCATCGTTCCATACCAGTGCATACCATACAATCAGTAAGTTCTTGCATTTCTCACCAGACATCAGGAGTCTTTCCATAAGTGACTCACATTACTATTCATCACTCAGACTTTGCACCACGTGCCGCGCTCGTTGAGAGGCTATCACTATCTTTTTCAGCTCCATATACCATTACATGCCCAAGAGATGCGATAATTTTCCCGATTTCAAATGCAAGCTCAGAAGTCTGATTCTCATATCAGAGATCAGATGCAGATCCCATAACTCCGATTTGTAATTTTTTCATAAAAAAGAAATTAGGAACTAAAGTGCACTAAAGTGATTGAATTCTTTTTTCTTCACATGCAAGCACATCCTGCATCAGCATTTCTGGGTTATATTTTTGTGTGAGATATGCGAGTCGTGGAACATCGGAAAGTCTCTTTTTCTCCCCAATAATTTCCCATAATCTTTTGTTTGCTCGAATAACTGCTATACAAAATTCTTTACTCGTTTCTTTTGGAATCGATGCCTTTTCCGTTGCCATTCTTGGGCTCGAGATATACGGAACACCAGATATAACTCAATTTGGATTGATGGATGCTCCAGAATTCATAACTCCATAATAAAAGTCTCTTTCATCTACCCAGTCAGTACAAGGACCATTGTAGTATGATCGTATCGGAATACCCCTATATTCACCCAATGATGAGAAATTCAGTAATACATTTACATTCATATTTGCACCCCGACCATTCACCTCTTTTACTATCGCAGAAAGTGTGTCTCAAGAATAGATACCATCATCATAAATACCTATAGAACGAATATTCTCAGGTATTTCTAACTTTTGGGTTGCGAGCGGTTTTCATGAACGAGTTAGGATGGAGTAAGAATTCTTATCATTTAAAATCGCATCTTCATTAGGATACATGCGAGTTGACTCAAATGAAATATGAGGTAACTTGACATAAATCCCTGCATCAGCAGTAATCACAAAATTATCATCCTTTTTCTTTTCTTCAAAGAAACAAACCGCATCATCGTATTTCACAGTATGAATATGCGCACTTTTGCCTAATGCTCGCATAAGAGCAAAATGCGTTAATGCCCTTACCTCATTTAGTGCCTCAAGATTTTTTTCTTGCAGTCATGAGGTTACTTCAAGATCATTAGTTATAAAGTACGGTGCGTTCATATGTAAAAAGTAAAAAGTAAAAAGATAAATACCCCTTATTATGAAGGGGTATTTATCTACTGATAATCGTCAATCGACATGTACCCTTCCACAATAATGGATGGAGAATGATGATAACCATGCTGAAGATATGAAGTTTGCATACTTATTTTTCTTGGGAGAGGAGTACTTTTACACGATCCATGACTTGATCTATACTGACTTGTTCACGATCACCCGTATACATGTGTTTCAGCTGGACTTTGTTTTGAGAAATTTCATCTTCACCTGCAACGATTGCGTAAGGGATTCATTTTTTATTTGCATATCCGAGTTGTTTTCCTATTTTCACACCATCACCTAGATATAGCTCCGAAGGAATTCCAGATTTTCTGAGTTCTCATAATATGCGGAGATATGTTTCCGCATATCTTTCTTGCAAGCGTGTTACCAGAACTTTTGATGGACTTTGAATTTTTGTATTTAATTTTTCCTGCTCAAGAAGACGTGTAAGAAGGCGAGATACTCCGATGCTTACTCATACTCATGGAAGTTTCTTGTCCGTAAAATATGAAGCGAGATTATCGTATCGACCACCAGAACAGATGCTTCCAAGTCATTCATGTCCCTTTAGGAAGGTTTCATAAATAGTTCCTGTATAGTATCAAAGTCATCGCGCTATGGAAGGATCCAAGGTAATTCTTTTTTCATCCATTCAAAGCATTTTTGCCTGATTATAAACCTCTTGAAGTTCCGCAACACCCGCCTGAACTTCAGGAAAATTTATTTTGGAAAGATATTCAAGGACACTTTCGTTTCACTGAGAAGCCATGAGACAGAATGCAACTATATCATCATTCACTTCACCTTCAATACCAAGATTTCAGAGCAGTTTACGAACCTCAAGTTCTCACACTTTTGGCATTTTATCAATAATTCTTGTAACCTGGCTCACCATTTGATCATCTTGAATTCCGAGAGATTGTATGAATCCGACTATAATCTTTCTATTATTAAGGCGAATTGTATAATCTCAAATATTAAGTCATGAGAGTACATTATCGATAGTTGTCAATACTTCTACATCAGCAGATAATGGTAACTTACCATCGCCAACAATATCAATATCTGCCTGATAAAATTCTCTATACCTTCCTCATTGAGCTCTTTCTCAACGCCAAACTTTCTGAATTTGGTAGCGTCTAAATGGAAAAGTAAGATCGTTATATCTCTGAGCGACATATCGAGCCATCGGAACGGTCAAATCAAAGTGAAGAGCAAGCCTATCATCCTTCTCTCAATCCTCTGCATTAAGCCTTCACAAGGTATAAATTTCCTTGTCATCCGCTCCTTTAGATATCAGAACTTCTGTGCGTTCTACAGCAGGAGTTTCAATATTCGTAAAACCTGCAAGTTCGTACCCACGACGAATATTATCAAGAAGCTCAAGTTCAATTCTCCGATTTTCTGGGGAATGCTCAGGAAATCATGATATTGGTCTCGGGGTGATGATAGTTTCAGACATAGAATAGATATTTAAGAAATAAATTATGATCGCCTATCGTTCTCTTTATGATCATCCTCAAGATTCAATTTTCTTTCCAAAAAATCTGCCACCTGTTGTCCTGTTTTTATCTCATGCTCAGGGAAAGTGAATTTCTTCACGTCTTTCTTGGCTGGAAGAAGCTGAATTAAGGAGGACATCCCTGGGAGTCATGTCACAGGGATGATATATTTTGGTCGAAGTCATTTAGAGATTAACCCTTCATTAATTTTTAACGCATGTGCCACTTCGATTAACGTTCATGCCCCACCCCCAAGCACAACACTCGCATCTGCAAGTTTTGCAAAGACAGGGGTTTCATCTCCCCACCGACTTTCTCAGAAAATCGATTTTACTTCTATTGCACAATTAATAAGTGCGTCAGAAAGAGCGCTTTTTGCGCCACGAGCGGGATAAACTCCGATAGTAGGAAATCCATAGTCTTTTGCAATTCGTATTGCATCTTCGGGAACTCATCATTCTGTACCTCATGTTAGTATTGCTACCCTGTAATCCTGAAGTCGTTTTAGGGTGCCCTCAATGATAGCATTTACATATGCTGCAATGCTATCATTGTATTGCTTTACAATATCTGGATCCGCTCACTCCATTTTTTCGGCTGAAGATCAGCCAGAAATAGCGATTATTTTCCCAACTCATTCCCTTTGCATCCATTCTTGTACTCAAGAATCAATCTCGTCAAGACTCGTGATTTTCATATGCAAGATATTAGGAATAAACGTGTGAACTTTATACAGAGAGAGAGAGAAAGAAGTCAACAGAAAATTAATTTTTTCTTGTGCGCGCTTCATTTTTTGCATTAAAAAAAGACTCCCTTTGTGGAGTCTTTTAGTTTTTTATACACCCAAAATGACTCCTATAAAGAAGTCGTATGATGAGAAGATGCTACCAAGGATAAGAACATATGTGGAGTATATATGTTTTCCTGTGAGAATCAAGCTTTTTAAAAATTTCTAGAAGCGAGAGCTTACTTTAGGAGATCACTATCCCCCCCTCTCCAACCCGATCACCTTCACACTTTTCACATCCTGATCGAGAAGTCACATACAGCAGGGGATCGCATTGTGATAGTATCATGGGAGCGACGGAATCACCTCTCACTCGACTCCGAGAATATGTCGGATTTCGAGGGTTTTCGGTACTTTCTTGATCACGTTCGGGTGTGGAGGTGGATATGCCTCATTCAGCCAGATTCCTTCGATTTTCTCTGTCAGAAATCATCACTTCAGATACTTCTCGAGCGTATTTCCGACGGTGCAGTCGAGGATGAGATATCGCCCGGATCGTGGGAAATCATGGATATTTCCGAGATCGATCCCTTTCGAATCTGGAAAATATTCTCGTACGACTTTTCCGAGCGAGCCATGCGATCCGAGAACGACGAGATTTTCTGATGCGATATTCGCTTCTTCAAGTATCTGTCGTGTCGCCTCGACGACAAAACGAGCAGAATTCTGATTTTTTTCCTCACACATATGGATATATTCTGGATAATCGCTGAATTTTTCCCTCCGCTTCAGAATATATCATGGCAGGATCCCGACCATTGCAAGCGGTCCGAGATCGTTCCCGCGTTCGCCGAGGAGCTTCCGTAGACGTCTATCCTGGTCAAAAGCTCATCGAATAAAACGGTATTCTTGATCTTGTAAAATCGCGAAGATATCTCTCCGCATGAAGAGGAGAATCCCGATCGATCCATCAGTCTGGCGTGTAAATCCAGAAATTCAGGGTGTGTATGGGTCGATATTTTCCCATCACCCATAGATATCGTACCCTTTCGGGATCGTATATCGTTGCCGGATAAAGATCGGAGGTGCCTCATATGCGATCGTGATCTGGCGAATCGGCTCAGGCTGATACTGACAGATCAGATCGATAAATTCTTGCTCATCGAATGGAGTGCTGGCGCGATTTACGACGACAGAATGACGGATGAGAAAATCTTTTACCTTCGGATGAATCCAGTCACTTTCCTCGATCTCCCGTCGCGCATCGATCGGTGGTTCTTTTTCGTGATATAGACATCATGAGATACGGTCAAATATCCTTCGAAACCAGTAATATCGGAAGAGTGAGAGAAAGAAATGTGACATATTTCAGAAAAAAATGTTCCAGATTTCATTTTTAATTGTACGATATTCTCGCTGAATTCAAGTAAAATTCCTTGATTTCATGGGAAAATATGTATGATTTGCGCATAATTTCCTCCCATGAATCTTCCAGACTTCTTTCTTCTCGTTCTGATTCTGGTGGTGGCGCGAGCACTCATATTCTTCTCTTCTGGACTTTTTCCATCGTTCGGAGTGAAGCCGATCGCACGAGGTGCATTCTGAGAGAAACGCACATGGCGAGAATTTCTTCTTTTCCCAGTTTTCACAGGATTGCTGGGATTTTTTTTCTTCTGACCGATCGCAGGATGCTTCGGAGTCGCGTGGGAAGTCGGACTTCTCCTGAATAGCTTCATAAAAAGACAACTCGGCGTTCCAGCAGGCTGACACGCACGTGGAATCACATCCCTCATCCAGTATCTGACAGATATCGGAGTCCCAGTTTTTGCTGTCGCAGGATTTCTCTGCGTTTTTTACTCTCTTTCTTTCTCTGCGATTATTCCTTTTGTGGCGATCTTTTTCCTCGTGATTTTCGTGATCGATATGGTACGCTACACACACTTTCAGAAGCTCGACTTTCCGAATCCACTCGTGATATTTTTTCAGATATTGGTGACAATTGCCTTTCGTCTATTATTTTATTCGTATGGAACATTTCGGATGAATCACCCAAGATTTGAAAAGGAGGGCAATATTTTTATATGCAATCATATTAGTAAACTGGATGCCTTTTTGATTTCTACTGGTATAGATTGGCATTCTACGTATCGATTTCTTCCGTTTCGTTTCATGGTGGCGAATCACTACATGGAGCAAAAGATTATCGGTTTTCTTCTGATTCTTGTGTGAGGATATTATTCTCATAGCTATGACCAGAATGGAAAAAATCAGAGTCTCGCCATCTCAGCTGAATTTATGAAACGATGAGAAACAGTCGTGATTTTCCCAGAATGAGGTATCGCACACAAACAACTTCGAGTCGGAGCATTTTACTTAAATAAATTATTTCCAGGGTCACTTCTTCAGCTATTTCATCTGAAAAAAAATGGTCGTAAATTTCAGGTTACATATCTCGGGACGGATGCTGTTTCCAGGTATCCAGAGACATCTGATCTTCTGAAAGTCGGAGAGGAGATATTTTCTCCTATCGAAAATGCAGATAAAAAATAATTCTTCGCAAGATTTTGTCTGAAAAAAGTAAGTATGCTATACTAGAGCTATGACGTACTTTTCTTTTTCTGGATTAATCCTCGTGATTACCAATCTTGCTCTTGCGTTGGTGATGATATGAGGAAGGAGAAATAGGGATAATCTGCTCTGATTTGGGATTGCGTGAGTGAGCGCCGTGCTTGGATATGGTATTTTTCGAGTTGGTTCAGCGGAGACACCAGAGATTGCGATCTACTGGTGGCGATTTATGTATATGGGCGTTATTTTGCTCCCCGCAATTATTATTCACTTGGCGTACAGTCTTTTTTCTCAAGATATCACAGGACATTCACACACCATACGCATTGCATATTCTGTAGCGATTTTTTTCTTTATCATGAATCTCCTCGGATTTCTGATACAAGAAGTAACATTTTTATTTTCTGAAGTATACTTTGATTATCCTTCCAATACTCTCTTTCTGCTCTTTTTTCTGTATTTTGCACTTGCTTTTAACTATGTCGTATATTACGTACTTCGCGCATACAGAGATAACACGCATGATGAAAAATATCAGAAACGACTCTTACTGTTTGCAACTGGGATTTTCTTCGGATTAATCGGAGGAATATGGCTCTATCTCCCAGCGTTCGGAGTGATGATATATCCGTATGGATGAATTCTGACGAGCGGGTACTCCATCTTTATAGGATATGCGATTGTCCAGCATCACCTCTTTAATGCCCGATATTCCGCACTTCGTGTCCTCCGTACATTCACGATTTTTGGAATTATTGTCGCCTCGCTTGTGATTCTGATCTGGTTGTCTGAATTTCTTTTTGATTATACTCCGCAGTTTCATGCCGTCGAGACGACGATCGGGATTTTACTCCTGGCGTCAGCTTCCATACTCTACCGATCGCGTTGGTTTTCCAATCTTTTTCTCCTCTCTTCGCTCGTAGAATTCGAGCAGGAAGCGCAAAAATTCCTCGAGAAAAAAGTCGTCTACGAGAATAGCCTCGAACTTTTGCACGATATAGAATCGCTTTTTCAGCAGGGAATTCATATACAGAGGGTAAAAATCATGCGCAATTCGCTCCAGAATAATTTCCCACATATCGCGCAATATCTCGAGAAAAATAATACCCCACTGATTTTGCAGGAGCTCATGAATACAGTCCACGATAGTACCGATCCACTGATCGCTGAAGTAAAAAATATCGGTGAGGCGATTTTTCCTCTGAATATGGAATGAATGCGACCGACCGTGCTCGCTCTCGGATCGAAAGAATCAGAGTGATTTCTGACGCCTGAAGAGATAAAAATCATTCTTCGGATTCTTCCGAAAGTCGCCCTCGCGCTCCAGATTCTCGACTTTAATAGTTCGCTTCAGATCGAAGTCGAGCGACAGACGCGAGCGATCGCCAAGCAAAATCACGATCTTGCGATCGCATACTCGCGCCTGCAAGAAATCGATAAAAATAAGGATAATTTTCTTGCGATTGCATCGCACGAGCTTCGCACGCCGATGACGATTATTAAGTGATATGCTGATCTTTTTCTGAAGCGAATGCTCGGAGATATGACGGAAAAAGAAGAATACTACATGAAAAAAATCTACGAAAGTACGGATTCCCTGATCGAGCTCGTGAATAATATCCTTGATATCTCGAAGATCGAGGCGGGAAGATTCGAGAAAATCATCGCTGATACTGACCCACATGTACTTCTCCAGAAAACGATGAGTGATTTTCAGGAAATATACAAGGAGAAAAACATCGCACTTTCCTTGACTGATACGGTCGATTCTGATACAATCAGGACGGATGCATGAAAATTTCGACTCGTGCTGACGAATCTCCTCTCGAATGCGTATAAATTCACTCCATCATGAGGAAGTGTGACAGTCGAGGCTTCGAGTGATAAAGAATACATTCACATTCGAGTCTGCGACACAGGAATGGGCATCTCTGAGACACAGATCTCGTCGATCTTCGATAAATTTAATCAGGCAAATAGCAAAAATGATTACACGAAAAAAAGTATTCGCGGAACCGGACTCGGACTCAATCTCTCAAAACAAATAGTCGAAATGCTTGGAGGGACGATCACCGTCGCTTCAAAACTCGGAAAAGGAAGTTGTTTTGAATTTACCTTACCTCTTACACTATGATAACACGCGCTTCATGCCTCATCTGCTCGACTGATGTCGATCTTATCGGACGGATTGTTATGGCAGGTTTTCAGGTCGAATATGTGAAAGAACGCGAAGATATCCTGAAAAAACTCGAGAACGCGTACACAGTGATCGTGCTCGATTTTGCTCCTCCGAAGGATTTCCTCGAGAAAATCCTCGCCAATACGCAGTCGAAAATCCTTGTCCGAGGCGTCCTTCCGACAGATGGCGCTCTGAATGTGAATCAGCTCATGCACGTACCAGCAGGAAGCACGAATGAAATCACGATCGATCGTCTGCTCCACGGAGAGAATCACAGTGCCTCATATCAGGGATGAAAAAAAGTCCTGATCATCGAGGATAATAACGATATTCTCGAGATGTATGAAGTCGCATTTCAGAGTAAAGGATATGTCGTAGAAAAAGCCTCGAATGGACTCGTCGGTATCACGAAAATGGTACAGTTCCAGCCGACGGTCGTGATCCTCGATATTATGATGCCAGAGATGGATGGCTTCGAAGTCCTCCAGACACTGAGAAATAACACGACCATCCACACGAAGATAATCGTCAATAGTAATCTCGAATGAGTCGATGAAGAGCGGAAAGTGCGCGAACTCGGGGCGGATTATTTCCTCAGAAAATCCCAGTATACACCGCTCGATGTCGTCGGATTTATCGATGAGCATATTCTCGAGAAATAATTTTCTCCGCTTGAAAAGAGATGTACCATAAAAAAGCAAAAATTTTCTATTGATTTTTTGCTTTTTTGCTTTTTCTATGGTAGTATTCTTCTGTATTTCGTACGAAAATATTCCGAATACATACGATGATTTCTCGCCTTATACACATTCTTAAAACGTGAAAAAAATGATCGCTTGTGAAAATAAGTGGAAGTATTTTTGTGTGTCTGAGTTTTTTCTTTTTTCTTCTGCCATGACAGGCTGGAGCACTGAGTATCTCGAATAATGATGATACCGAGGTCTATCTCTGTGGAAATAACCAGCAATGTACTCTGAAGAATGGGGTGGAAGTCGTGATCTGAGCCGTAGGAGGCGGTGGACTCGAGACCGATCAGACAGCGACAGAATTCGTAGTCGGTCTCGTACTCTACTTTCTCTCATTTGTGACACTTGTCGCGGTGATCTACATTATTTATGCAGGATTTCAGCTTCTTATCTCCGCATGAGATGACAAAAAGCTCGGATCCGCGAAGAACACGATCATCTATATCATCCTGGGTATTGTCGTCATGTGGCTCGCATATGCAATCGTGACATTTATCACATCTTCCTTGAATCAGCTTACATTCGTGCAGAAGGTATACGCAGCCGAGCTCACATACACCGAGAATGATCAGGGGACATTCGCAGAATATCAGCAAAAACTCTCCGCAATCGCGGACGATATCTCGGTCGAGTTTCTGAATACGAGTACAGTATCAGAGAGTACTTTTAACACACTCTCGACACTCATTACCAATGCTTCCGCACGTCTTCCTGACTCCGCGAATTATCGTACGACGAATGACACACTTCGGAAAGCGCTCGAGCTCCGTCTGAGCCTCGCAGAGAAGACTCCTGGATCGAGTGTGGTCATCACGAATCTCGTGAAGGCGATACAGGATTATGTAGAAAATGCAAAAATCGATCGGATCACTGCAAATATCGAATCGAATCCAGCGACAGGGAGCGCACCGCTGACGGTCTCTCTTTCTGCGAATGATGCGTATGATCCTTCTGGGACGCTGATCCCATCTGGAAATTACACGTGGTATATCAAGCTTCCCGAGTGAAATCAGATCATCGGAAGAGGACCGAATATTTCTTACACATTTCAGACGGATCAGACATACACCGTCTTTCTCGATATTACTTCTGAGAGTCGTAATGGAAGCGGAAATATCGATGTTCTGCCTTTTTCTTCTTCTCTGAAAGTCGAGGTAAAACCACGCATCGGGACCATCGTTCTCTTTATAAATGGTGTCAATGTATCAGATATTCAGACTTTCAAGATTCCTCCGTCAGTCGCGGCATGAGGACTCATCTTCGATGCGACTGCCTCGCGCAGTACTGTCGGGACGACGATCGAGGAGACGAAGTGGCACTTCTGAAATAACACCGAAGATCTGACTTATGGATGAGTACCTCAGATCGAGCGCCAGATTTTCGCGAATGAGGGAAAATACGATTTCTCACTGGAACTCGTAAATAATCAGGGAAAATCGTTTACCAAAGATATGACGATCATCGTCCAGAACTCGAATGCGACGATGAAAGTAGATAAAACGTCTGGATACGTGGGAGATACCTTTCGCTTTACGGCGAGTACATACTTCGGAAGCTCGACGAATACGACCTATCTCTGGGAGATCGGTGATGCTAGCGGAAATAAAATCGCATCGGTCGAAGGAAGTGCGATGAACTATGTCTTTAAAAATGTCGGAACCTACACCGTGAATCTCATCGTTCGCTCTCCAAATGGGACGCCAGATGCCGATTCACGAACGATCACTGTCGAGAGTCGCGAGCCTCATGCGGGATTCCGAGCGACGACTCCAGATTCTGCATTTCCGAATCAGATCCTCCTCGATGCGACTGAGAGCTATGATGCTGATACGAAGACGAGTGAGTGACTGCGATATGACTGGGTGATCGATAATGAGCGCGTCACACTGAATACACAGAATGTCGGTATCACTCAGCAAAATGGCGTCAAGGGAAGTTTTACCTTCGCTTCGGTCTGAGATCATAAAGTCACTCTGAATATCACGAGTGCCTATGGAAAAGTCAGCTCAGTCACGAAGACGGTATCTGTAAACTCTATCCTTTCTGTCGCGATCGAAGCGAATCCGATCGTCGGCATCGTCGGATCGTCGTTTCATTTTCTTGCGAATGCACCAAATGCTCAGTATTTCCAGTGGGATTTCTGAGATAACTCTGCGGTAGAGCAGGGGACGAGCATGAGCGCAGATCATATCTACGAACAGGCTGGAAGCTATATTGCGACACTTCGTGTTACTGGAAAAGATGATATCGAGTCGAATAGTACACGAAAAATGGTCTTCGTAGGAAATACGGATGCGCCGCTCGCTGTGATACAAGTCCGCACGAATAATAGCACGCTCGAGGAAGAGCCCTATATCTGCAATGGCTGGGGTGCATTTCGTGTCGATCGCACGAGTACGATCACGCTCGATGGACGAGAATCGATCAATAAAGATGGATCCCATAACGGACTGACGTACACATGGAAATATCTCGATCGGAACGAAGCGACGACGATCATAAATAAAAAATTCGACGAGCTCGGATGTTTTCCAGTGACGCTGACAGTAAAAAATGCGACCTCAGGAGAGGTGAGTGAAAAGACGATCTATCTCGCAGTCGAGAATCTCGATCCGAAGCTGACGTCGATCACGGCTACAGCAGGAGAAAATAGCAATGATACTCAGAAAATACTCGTGCAGGTCACGGCTGATGGAGCAGAAGATCCGGATGGTGTCATCACATCGTATGTGTGGTACTACACGACGGAAGGGAGTTCTGAGCTTCAAGATGTACGGATTACACAGACACCGAAGACGACTTTTGTCCTGCCGAATATCACAGAAAAATATTATTTCTGAGTAATCCTCGAGGATAATGATGGCGCTCGTGTGCGAAGTGATGATATTATCAAGTCGCAGACTCCACTGATCATCGCGAATGATGATGGAAATGTGAATATTCCGCTGATTACGATCCGTACTTCTGGCACGAGAATCAATGTCGGTGATGATGTGACATTTGCAGTGACGGCACGGACGATCCTCGGAACAGACGTGACAAATACCTCGACATATGCATGGGATTTTGATGGAGACGGAGTCGTCGATAAAAAAGGCTCCAACCCGTCAGAGACTTTTACCTATCCAAATCAGGGGACATATCAGATGAAGGTAAAAGTCACCTCGAACGGTGTCACAAATACGAAATATCAGACGATTACGGTCGTTAATGAACTCGTCCCAAGTGTCGAAGTATATAAGATGGGATCGAAGGTATTCGCGATCAATACGAGTCAATGACTCTATACCTATGCGCACTGGATTCTCGGAGAGTATTCCACAGACACACCTGACTACGCACTCTATGACTTCTGATCGGCAGATGCTGTGCCTCCCGGCGGGACACTCCTGATCTCCGATGATACCGATACGAAGGAGGCGACTTTCTCGATCATGGATGCACCAGAGTATATACCAAGTAGCTCAGGAATCTCGTATCTGACGTATCCCCACGCTGAGAATGATATTATCACGGTCGCCTATCTACAAGAGCAGGTTATCCTCGCACTCTGGATGAACCAGTGAGGTCAGTACATGATCGATACCAATACGGCGGTCGACTCTGATCTCGATGGGACGACCGATAACGACGTCGATAATCGTGGCACAGATTCATATAAAACAGGCGGACCATTTATCATCTATAATGGATGAGGAAGTTTTACTCAGACACAACAGGTAAAAATCACGATCTACGATGATGGTGGAGCACTCCTCGGTACGAAGCTTCTCACACTTCGATTTCCTTTTGTCTCTGCGACTGGGATCGGAGAAACGACTGGGACATGATGATCGGGGGCACTGCTCACATCGATGACGGCGCGTGATCGTGAAAATCTCGAGAAGCTCGATACCCTGATCCGTGCGACACCTCTCGCGCTTCAGGAAAATCTCCGAACACAGTATAATCTTCTGATCGAGAACTGGGGCGATTCACAGGAAAAAACACGTATCATCCTCTCTATGCAGGATACACTCGAGACGAGTGGACTGACAGACGAGGATAAGCTCACACTTATGCAAGCGATGGAGCAGGTACTTTTCTGAGATACCGAAAATGCGACCGAAGTCGAAATGTCTCTCCAGACGATTCGTGCGCTCGTCGCAGGAAGTGCTCAGAGTGGAGCCATCATAGAGAAGCTCGATCTGATCGCATCACATCCGAATAATCTCGAAGAAAATCAGGCACTCGCGATAGCGATCCTAGAACTCGTGCAGAATGACTCGAGTCTGAGTGACTCATATAAGAGCATGCTCGAGTCTGAGCTCGCGAAGCTGATCGCGTTATCATGAGGGACGACCACTCCTACGACGACTTCCTCATCAGGTACTGGAATTCTCTCGATGATCCTCGGATTTTTCCTCGGACTCATGCAGTTTCTCTTCTGGCTCGTGATTATCTTCGCGATCATCGTCGGGATCGGATATATCGCGTATCGACTTCTGAATAAGACACCAGGAGTGAGCTTTCAGGATTTTGTGATCGATACTATTTTTCATCGATGATCCTCTCAGAAGAAGACTCCTCCGAAGCCAGAGCCGACCAAGACCCCTGCATCCTCCGCACAGATGTCACCCCCTGACCCGCCGACACAGACGGGGCCCACACCTCAAGTGACGCCCACTTCTCTGACAGTGGAGACACCGAAAACTGAGGAAGTTGCTCCGACAATTGCTACACCTCCAGAGAATCAGGGCGGTATCCCGAGCTGGCTTCTCGAGTATGAAAATGAAAAAGGCGAAGATGAGAATACAACTCCAGAAACCCCATGATCTGCTCCCGAAGTCACAGAATCGACTCAGTCAGATCCTCTTGCGGGTGCACTTTCTCCCGCCACAGAAGTAACTCAGCCCTCTCCTGAAGCCGATACTCCAGCGCCGTCTGTCTCTGAGGTAAAAAATACTGCCCCAGAAGGAGGTCTCCCTTCATGGCTTCTCGGCATGGATGAAGAAAGTATCGATAAAGAAGTGTCTGAAGAACTTGGAGAAGCTCCATCAGAGGAGACAGAAGGGGACGAAGAAGAAGCTCCAGAAGAAGAAGAGACCTTTGATCTGCCAGTTTCCGAAGTGACTGAGACGACTCCAGAAAACACAGAGTGAGAATCTCTTCCAGAAGTAGAAAAAACAGAGGAAGTATCGACCCCTTCAGATTCCGATGAGAAAGCCTCAGATGAGACTCCTATTCCCGAGCCTGAGCCAGTTACACTTCCAGAAGAAAAAATCCCAGTAAATTCACCTCCAGCACAAGGAATACTCGATGATGATGGACTTCCAGACTGGCTTCGACACTCGCTCGCACCATCTATCAGTGAAGACGCGAAGATCGCAGAGGATACACCGACGCCGAAGGAGGAATCTGAGATTATGACAGAAAGTGAAGATATTTTCGCTCCTGAAGCAGAAAAGACAGAAGATACGACTCCCGAGGAAGGTGGAACACTCCCAGAAGAAGAAAGTCCTGAAGGAGGAGCAGAAACAGAGCAAAAAATAGAAGAAAAATCTCCAAAACAGAAAGAATCAGCACCAGAAGAAAAAAAGAAATCCACATCACCACGAAAGTGAAAAAAGAAAACTCCTCCGAAGACCGAGACACCCAAGAAAAACACTCAGAAAGCCTCTGCTTCAAAGAAATCAGAAACTCCGAAAAATATTTCTTCGACTACTCCCGACTGGATGCAGTAATTTTTATCTCTTTCTCGTATGAACGATACTCCACTCCCGACCGATCCATCCGACGATAAAAAAATCGAGAATCCGAATGAAAAAGCCTCGTTTCTCGATACGATCCTCGCGGATGCGAAGCTCGAGTCAGCGATCGCGCCGACAGAGCCTTTTTCTCCAGCTCCATCCGAGAACATTCCCCCAGAAAAAGAAGCACCGAAAAAAGAGCGAAAACCGATGGACGCAGCGACTTTTTTCCGACTGACTGGAGCGATCCTCCTCGTGACACTCATCTTCTTCGGAAGTTTTCTCGCATATATCGTCTTCAATCCAGATCAAGCACTTTTCTTCCTGCGATTCGGTATCAATCTGAATGATGTAAAAGTCCTTCTCGCAGGCCTCGTCAATAGTATCTTCTGATTCGTGATTATCGTCCTCTCGATCGTCTGGGTCATACTTCTTTTCCGTGCTATCTGGACGCCACGCACACTGAAAAAGAAGAAGACTCTCAGTATTATCGGAGCCATTTTCAGTGGGCTGATTCTTTTTTCTCTGATTACACTCTGGGCAGTGCTGATCGGACGGATCAATGCGACTGACTACGAGAATCTTGCAGGATCGATCGTACTCTATGATAATGATCTCTACAAGACGTCTCTTTTCACATGAGAAGCACGCCTCGATGACACACAGACGATCATCGGACCGATTACGATTTTTTTCGATATTTCTGCCAATGCGAAGAAGATCGCAGGGCGTGATCTCGTGAATATTACACGATACGATATGAACTTCGACGGGGCGATCTGTACCAACGGACTGTCGCGTGTCGGCGGGACAGATCCGACAGATCAGACGATTATCTGTACATTCGACGCGGTAAAAGAGTATACACTCGAGGGAAGCTATGAGACGGAAGATCGTCTGACAGGAGCGAAATGAGTCGTCAGTATGGAGCTTCCACCGATTAAGATCGTCGGGCTAGTCGCGAAGTCAAATACGAAAAATATAGAAGGGAAGTCGATCTACACACTCGATGCGAGTAGTCTCAGGAGTTTCGGTATTCCGAACTGGATTCTTTCTGATGGACCAGATCCCGAGAATCCTTTCGTCGGTGGGACGCGGAAGGCGGAAGCGAGCGTCACAGAAGTCGTCGATCAGGAGAAAAAAAGTTTTTGCCTGACATTCGAATGAGGTAGTAACTGTCGGATTTTTGTCATCGAAGATGTCCAGTCGGGGATCGGGCAGGGAAGTATCCGAACTGTACAAGATCAGACCAATCCTCTGAGTTTTACATTCGAAGTTGTCGATCTCTGAGTCGACACGAAGGAGCTGACTGATATTCAGTGGGTCATAAACGGAAATACGAGAATCTGTAATACGCAGGCATCTCTCGTCTGTGAACATACATTCGCAAGTTATGGAAGCTATACACTTTCTGTCTTCATCACGAATGTAAATGGCGAGAGACAGGAACTCCGAAGTGTCTTTCAGGCGGATGAGCTGATCGAGCTTCAGCGCCACGTCAGTGTCACCGGAGAAAATGGCTCGACGCTCAATACATCGAGTACGTATGATCGAGATCTCGGAGCGTATGTCATCCCGGGACTGACGGTCCCATCGCAGATTACTCTCGATGCGCGTGATATTCTCTCGACAGACACGAGCTATGCACTCGATAGCGTCCACTGGATTATTTCCGAGGGAAATACACTGACAGAAAAAACAGGATCGAGAATCTCTGTCAACATCACTCAAGAAGGACGCTATGAAATCCTCGGGCAATATACATTTATCAAGCAAGGACTGACAGCATCATGACAGACAAAAACCGGTGGTGATAAGATTATTCTCGATGTCGGACGTGAACAGCTTCGACCGATCCTTCTCGTCTATAATCACTCGGATTATGTCCCTGTCACGATCACATTCGATGCATCTCCGAGTGAGATCCAGAATGGCGAGATTATAAAATTTATCTATGATTTCTGAGAAGGAAGGACGCCGGTCGAGTGAGATGCGATCCAGTCATATGAGTATATAACCGCAGGAGAGAAAAAAGTCACACTCACGATCGTCTCGACGACAGGGGAGAAATCATCGACAACTGAGACGATCATCCTGAAGGATCAGCAGAAACAGGTCGTACTCAGTCCGAGTATCGACCGATGAATCGTCTGAAATCCAGTCGACTGGAATGTAAATGGTACGATCGGGAATATCGAGCAGACGATCTGGAATTTCTGAGATGGAAGCGCGATCTCCTATGATCGAGAGCCGACACATGTCTATAACACCGCGGGGACGTATACGACGACTCTGAAGGTACGATTTACAGATGGGACTGTCCAGGAAGAGACGTACGAATTTACGGTGGAGTAGTTACGGAAGATCGGGGAGTATAAAAGCTTCAGATAGAAGGTTTTATATGGTTTCTATCCATGCCTTTATTTCAGTCATTTCTTTTTGTGAATGAAGATAGGTAAATCATTGTTGCTCTGAGATTGTAAGTTGAGAAAAAGTAGATGTATGCCCCTCTGGTATTAGTACCTGACTGAGGGGATAGGTTCATTTTTTTCGTTGTATCTGGTCGGAATTTCCATTGTATGTAAATGGAATCTTCATACTAGTTATAAATATTTCTTGTGTTTTCTTTGAGAAAATAGCGATAGAACGATGTACAATTATAGTTGTACCAATTGGAAAACTATCTTTCAAAATTAGGTCAGTCATTTCGGCAGATGCAGGGGTCGCAGGATAATACCCAATTATTTCTATACCATCATCACTGCCTATTACAAAATCAAGGTCTTCTTCGATTTTAGAACCATAATAAAGAGCTTTTTGTTCTGCACGTTCTGTGATACTTCCAATCTCATCTGGCTCTATTATAGATCAAATATCCTGTAGGGTTACATATTTATATTTTGACTCTCATAATATTTCTTTAAACAATCCCCGTAGTATTCATGCTTTGTCAATATTCGTGGTCGCAAGAAGAAAATTAAAAGACATATTATTTTAGATTAAGATATGAATTGTTGGTAATTTTATATATCTTTTGTGATTCATGGAGTTTTTTTTGTTTCTTTGGATCAAATAATACAGCGAGTTCAATGGTTGGTAGGAGTGGTATTTGACTCATGTGCATGAGATTAACATCGTCTATATCTCTTCTTGGTCTATAGATAAAAGTATTATTATGAATTTCATATGAAAGACGGGCTGGTTTTAGTCAAATAGGTTTCATATTTACAGCCCTAAAAGCCTTTCAATTAAATCATAAGTTTGGATTAATAGCAGAAATTATTCCTTGTAATGATTCATGAGTATTTCATTTTGCTTTTTCGATTTCCCACATGGTTTGTAAATCATTATGAGCAAATTGAAATAATGCAGACATTGTATTTCGTGGTGACCAGATAGAATTCCAGGCACGAGTGAGTTCAAGAATGTTACATGGCTCCACGTCGTTTAAATACAAAAGTTCTTGCTTATATTTTCTGTCTACAGACGAGTAAGAAACCCAAGCAAATGGAAATACTTCATTTTCTAGAAATGCTCAATAATCCTGAAAAACATCATGAATACGAGCAGATTTGAGATAATGCAATTCTTGCCCGTACTGTCTTCCAATGTCAGCATCAATCCTTTTGAAAGAAATCTTTCTTCAGGTTTCTTTTTCTATCCACTCATTTCAATTTCTTTTAATTTCAGGATATTCTCAGAATGGTGACTTTTCTTTATTATTAAGGTAGGATACAGGAAGATTACTTTTGAGATATATACTATTTAATCGTAAAATTTGTTCTTCAAGGATCTTTTTAAGGAGTGTATCAGATGTATCATTTTCCCATTCTTCTGTACTATAAGCACCTGCATGAAGTATAGTTTGTATAGAGAGATCAAACTCATTAATTACTGATGGTATAAAGGATTTATGTGAGGAAATCCATTCTAGAGACCGTGTCTTTATTTTCTCCAAAAATATATTTGCTTGCCATAAAGTATTTGGCATATGTATAAAATTCTTATTTTTAATTGAGTGAAATTTAATAGAACGATATAGATATCTGAGAATCTTATAATCAATATTTGAATCATTGGTATTAATAGAGGTGGACATAAAAAGTTTAGGCATATATCTTCCTAAATTAGGAATGCCGTCACGTATATTCCTTGACTCAATTATTTCTTGAACTTTATTGAAGGTAAGATTCCTTGATTGCCTTTTTGTATCATTTTGTACTCTTTCTACTGCAGAAGTATTATTTATAGTCAACAGAATTGGTAAAGTAGCAATTGTGTCAATACTTTCGAGGGAATGTCAAGTCAAGACATAACCACCGGTATTTAATAGTTGTTGCGTATAATTATCCACCTTTTTTCTTATTATTGGATGCTGAGCGTAATATGGTGTAATCTTTGTATTCTCTGGAGCATGCAATATGTCAATAGGAATATAAAGATCATTTATTGTAATTCCATCTTGAATATCTACTTGTATATTCGTAATAGTTTTACATATTATTCCTATTATTTTATATAACTGTGCTTTTTGTTGAGTGGAATTATCTTCTTGTATTGTTAATCACTGTTGTTGTATATATAGATCTATGTAATAGGCTATTCCCCTATATATCAGTCAAGTATCAAGATGCTTGAAAAAAGTATTTTTTGAAATAAGCTTACTTGTGTATGTTTTTCCTGTGGCAACTCATCCAACCAAAACAACATTTTTCCTTACTAATTGCATATATTGATGGAGTCGATCTTTATTTTTTAGAGAATTTATAATTTTCTGTATAACATTGTCACCCCCCCCTGTTTTTTTGTTTTTGTTACTAGTATCCTGTACGTAACATTTATATACTGTAGCTCAATGTACCTTAATATAGAGAATATTTCAATCTTGAATACATTCAATTAATGGCATTGTTGGTATTTTTGATTGTATTTCTTGAGTGAGATTCTGAAGAAAAAAATAACTATATGATTCGGAAATTAGATAACGTTGTAATGTTGCCTCTAATTGTGGAAGACACGTCATCTCTATTTTTGTATTTAACAAACTATTATTCATAGTAAAAAAATATTTCAATAAAATGAGGAACAATATTATTTCTATAAAGTATAGATTTTTCATTTACCTTGTCAATAGTACCATCCTCAAACCATGTAGCTGGTAGAATACATTTTGTATGTTCCGTTGCAGAGTCAAGTT
>DINU01000011.1 GCA_002426885.1 Patescibacteria group bacterium UBA5532 | reverse complement strand
CTCTTCTCTCGTGTGGATACACTAGAGGCGTTTACGCCATCACAGACACAGGAAGTTATCTTCACAGGAGTGACACTCTCCAGTGAACAGGAGCAGATACTCGCGAATATGCTCGGATCGGTCGACAGTATGATTATGAAAGTCGCGACGACCTTTAATGAAATGGCAACATTCACGAAGTCAGTCGTATTCTGATGACATGTGACATTCCAGAGTCGTGTGACATTTTCTGATCGTGATATGGCTGGAACGGCAGTGATCCGATCCGGTGGAAAAAGTGTACACATCTCCTTCTCGACTCCGTATGCTCTCATACCGAAAGTCGTCGTAACTGCTGATACGTTTGCTCGATATCGTGTGACCGCGAAGACTGGAAACGGCTTTATCATCGAGACGGAATCACCAGTTACAGAAGATACTTCGTTTGACTGGATTGCGCTTGCGATCGATGGTGCGAATACTGCTATTTCTCTAGTAGATGCAGAGACACTTCCTGATGATACCTCGACTCCAGAAGAAATTATTTCTCCTCCAGAGACGTCCCTCTCAGGGGGCGAGACAGGCACAACTCCCTCTCCTGAAACGACTTCCGATACCACTCTAGCACCAGAGGAGATTCCTTCCTCGACTGGATCAGACGCGCTGGAGAGTATAGAAGCTCCTACTCTCCCAGAGGATACCACAGAATCCCTTCCTTCAGAGGAAATTCTTCCTGTAGAGCCGACTCCAGAAGTGACCCCTCCGACAGAAGAACCGACACCAGAATCGACCCCCGTTATAGGCGAGACACCTATTTCTGAGACTGCTTCTTGAGAAGGTATCTAGTTTTTCATGAAGGAGAAAAATCAGAGTTGCCACTTGAGCGAATCTGATAAGAGAAATTTACTCCTTTTCGTGCCTATGAATCTCAAATATATCATCATGGCCGTATAGCTCGAAATCGTGTTATTGAAAACGAGAGGAATATCTCAAACATTTCAAATCCACCACTGAAGAGCATCGAATTATCATGGGTCGCAAGATTTTTGAATCGATTGATTGTGTCTTTCCTGGTCGAGAGAATATTGTTCTGATGGGGGGTGATTTCTTATTTCTATGATTGATTTCCTCGATGAACTTCATAAGTATCTCATAAAAAGAATACGATACTACTTTTATTTGCGATTAACACAGATCTATGAAGGATTCTTTCGACTCGGATAGACTGGATATTATCCCTGACGGAGATGCGACTTTTTCATTTTTTGAAGAAAGTTATACCAGAGTCAAAGAAGATAGGTGCGAGTGATTTACGATAGAGAATCTCACAAAACTCTCATATCTCACTACGTAAAATAGTCGAGGAAGTACGAAAGTACGTCTCTGCCACCAAAGATAAATATTCCGACCACAAAACCCTCTCAGAGAGTAACAGCAGAGAGAAATTTATAGATATTCATGCGCACAGCTCAGGCAATATAGCAGACGAGATCAGTAGGAAGGACAAGAAAAAAAGACCAAAAAGCAACAGCATAAAACCCATATTTTTCAATCATTTCTGTGATCTTTTTATTCTTCACATTCGTAGCAAAGTACTCATCGAGACCAAGAATATCGGAAAATCGATAAATAATAAAGGCTGAAAAAAGTATGCCAACCATCGAAATTAAAAATACCGCAAATGGCTCAGTCGGGAAAAGTATCATTCCCACGAGGATCAGAGGAGTGCTCGGGATTAAAAATATACCACGAAAGAAAAACAGTATCGCATAGAGAGCGAGTCAGATGCCTCAGAACCCTTCGATGAAGTGTGCGAGTTCTTTCGGATCAAGGAGTCTCGGATTCTCAAACAAAAAGACTCAAAAAGTTGAGAGCAAAACCACCCAAAAAAGAAAAACATACTTTTTTGTTTTTTTTATCATGGGGCGAGTCTATCTATCCAGTTTTTTTTGTCAAGAAAAGGTCTTCAGAGACATACAGATCTCTTTTTCTATGTTTGGAGTTCCTTGATAGACTCTTGAATTTCATCAAAGAATCACTTATTTACTTCTTTGTGAGCAAACAAGTATTTTTTTAAAGATTTACTAGTCTAGACCTCTAGTATCTTCATCATATAAAAACTCCAGCACATTCCTGCTGGAGTTTTTTCATATTCGTGTGGAGGCACCTGCCGGAGTCGAACCGGCCTCCAGAGCTTTGCAGGCTCCTGTATAACCGCTCTACCAAGGCGCCACGTCACATGCGTATACGAAGATAAGCAAGGACTTCCTTGCTTATCTGGAGGTGATTATTTTACTGCTTCGACGACTTTCGCGAATACTGCTGGGTATTCGATCGCGAGATTCGAGAGTGCTTTCCGGTCGAGATCGACACGCTTCTCATAGAGTGCGTGGATAAAAGAAGAGTACGTCATTCCATGGAGACGAACCGCATTATTGATACGTACATTCCAGAGCTGGCGAAAATTTCGCTTTTTTTGCTTTCGTCCGATGTATGCGTTCACTCCAGACTTCAGGAGTGCTGTGCGAACATGAACGTAGACATTTCCATTCATTCGGCGAAAACCCTTCGCGCGAGCGATAAGTCGATGGTGTCGTTTGTGAGTCGAGAGACCTCGTTTTACTCGTGTCATAAAAAGAAAAATAAATAAATTCTAGAAAATTATTACCCCCCGTACGGAAGTGAGACCCGACATTCCTGGATGTTTGTACCATCCGCTACTCGACCGTATCGATCGCGTCCTTTCGCGCGTTTTGACTTGTCAGAAAGAAGGTGTCGTTTTGCAGTCTTTGCGAAGACATATTTTCCAGTTCCGGTGATCTTTACGCGTTTTTTTGCGCCTGTGTGAGTCTTGAGCTTCATAGGGAAAAATTATTTTTTTGGATAAAGAGTAAGAGAATAGGTATTTCATTGTTTTGATGGCTCATTTCCGTCGTATTTGTAGACTCCGCTCACGAGCTGGATAAATTCTTTTATCTTCGTGACAGCCAGATCAGAGTACTGATTCTCGCGTCCACGAAGCTGAAGGATGATCTTCAGTGGGTGCCCGTCTTCCGAAAAACGAATCGCTTGGTTCTTGCGGATTTCGAGATCGTGATCTCCGATCTTGTATGTCAGTCGAATCGTTTTTACCTCAGTTTTCTTCGCATTTGCTTTTACGCTGCTGTTTGATTGTTGTTTTTTTATCTTAAAAAGGTATTTTCCATAGTCCATGATCTTCACGAGAGTTTTCCCTTCCTTTGCACCTATCTCGACGACATCCACGCCTTCTTCCTCTGCTCGAGCGATCGCATCATGGAGTGACATAACTCCGAGAACTTCTCCGTCTTCTGAGATCGCCATGACTTCACGAGCAGGAATCGCATCATTGATGCGTTTCGCATTTTTTCCTCCGCGCGGTTGCTGTGGGGTAAAAGATCTTCTTTGTCTCATGAATTACGACTGAGTTAGGGATTGAGCTTTTTTCGCAAATTTTGACTTTCTGTGTGCGGCATTCTTCGAGTGAATGATATTTTTCTTGTCGAGTGTGTCGATGCGAGAGTAGAGAATCGAGAGTGATTCCTGGACTTCTTTTGCGGTTGCTTTTCCGCTTGCGAGAAGTTTCTCGAAAGACTTCAGAGATTCTTTGTAGAGCTCAGAGTAGCGACGATTTCGTGAGTGTTTTTTCTCGGAAACTCGGAGTGCTTTCGTAGCAGCTTTCGTATTAGGCATGAAGAAAAACGTTATAAAAATACCCGATTCGGGCGAAAGTGTGCGTATAATATAAAAAATAATGAAAGAGTCAAATAAAAAGCGTACTTTTTCATAGTCATGTGGCGATCATAAAAAACCATTATATGTACTGTAATTCAGCGAAGATCGAGTCCGTATATTGTGTGGGAAGGTTTTCTAGGATCATCGTCGCAATATTCTGACAGCGACGTATTTCCTCTTCTGCACTTGTATCTCACTCTTTTTTCCGCCGAGAATAATATGCGAAATTATCGAGTATGTCTGCGGACTTCACGATGAGGGCTCATTCTGAGTGGAGCACGCACCGCCTGACGATATCCTCTAAGATGTCTTCTTTCGGGAGTGATAGATCCTTCGAATTCGCTTTCACGGCTCATGCGACCCACTCGCCGTATTTTTCTGTGAGCTCTTCTTCGGTGATCGAGGTATCTTCGAGCGCATCATGGAACAGTCCTGCGAGACAGATTTCTTCGCTCTGTCATCTGAGATAGAGGGCAGATCCGACACGAATGCTGTGGAAGAGTGATGGCTTCTTTCATCGTTCGCGCGGGAAGCGAGATACAAGCAGACGAATCGCATCTTCGATGGAAAAAGCGGTCATAGGTTTACATGAAAAGAAGCTCAATTCCCACTTCTGATTGTATGGAAATATGAAGCGAATCAAGTTATACTGCGCTCAAATCTGAGATGAGTTTCGTCTGATCTATGATGTGATCACGTGCTTCTTTTGTAGTTCCCCCCCCTGACACTGCCTAGGACATGAGGGCGATATTCATCTGCTATTTCGGAATCTACAAGCTCGATAGAAATCTCATCTGCACCGATATTCAGAAGTGCACCCTGTCCATCGTAGGTTCTGCTTTGTCTGTCAATAAATAGATAAAATCAAAAAAGAAACCTCATTTCTGAGGTTTTGTATTTTGTTCATGATTTCAGCGTGTATAGACTTTCTTTCTTCAGGATGGGGGATGAGAGTTCACTTGGCGTATTTCAGACTCGAAATCCATCAATACTTCGGAATTTATACACTTGCTTGTGCGGGAATGTTTTTACACAGATTGGCTGGACACCCTAGTCCTCCACCAAACCTTGGCGAGATCCAGAGTGGGTGACGAAAAATATGGATTCTAGCATCTGGGTCATCTCAGAACTGGAGTCAAAATGAGACAAATGAGACACCTAGCGGGTGTATCACCATTCAAATATTTTATTTGTCAACAGTTTATATTTTCATAAATAACTTTCCATTACAGGAGAGGATTAGAGGAGTTGCATAAATTAAAATACCTAGTATGCTTTGAGATATTTTAAAAATAATTAGAATGCAAGTATCTATGACCTACTTATTAATATGAATAATGACAACATTGAGTTGCATGTAAAAAAACTAAGATATTCAGATAGCATAGATGAATATAATCTATACCGTGCAGCACTTGAATGGGATCTTATTCATCCAATTGTTATACAAGATCAAGATGATCTAAAATCTGAATATCTATGGAAAGACAGATTGAGCCCGTTTCATCATCAAATTAAGAATCTTATTACATTTTGTAGGCGTTTACCAGTTACATTATTGGCAGATGATGTTTGACTTTGAAAAACAATTAGTGCCTGACTGATAATGAGCGAACTTGCCTCTCGTTGACGGATATCAAAAATCCTTATCGTTTGTCCGAAAATACTGATGCCACAATGGCAAACTGAACTTGATACTAAGTTTGCAATTCAATCTGTAATAAAGACAGGACAAGATCTAGTTAGTGTAAAAATCCCAGAATGAGTTACTGCAGTTATAACAACATATAATACTGCTAGAATACATTTAGATAAATTAACTCAAGTGGGTTATGATATGCTTATATTGGATGAAGCACATAAACTACGAAATTTATATGGCGTAGATTCTCCACCTCAAGTTGCAACTCGTTTTAAAAAAGCATTAGAAGAGAGAATGTTTAAATATGTTTTAATGCTCACCGCAACACCTATACAAAATAGATTATGGGATCTTTATTCACTTGTGGATTTATTAACAGTTGCAAGATGACATGCTAATCCTTTTGGTAGTCCTGGACTTTTTGCTCAGAAATATATAGCTGATAAACAATCAGATGCAAGAAAGTTAAAACAAGAAAACCAAGAAGAATTCCGTTCTGTTGTATATGGATATATGTCACGAATCAGAAGATGAGATGCTAACTTACACTTCCCTGAACGTATTGTTCAATTGCACAATGTTGATCCCACTGCGCAAGAAATGGAGTTAATAAAAATTGCTACGGATTGAATTGAGAAAATGAATCGTCTTGTTCAGATTGGAATCTTACAATCCTTAGTAAGTAGCCCTGAAGCTCTTGTTTCAAGGTTAGAACATATGTTTGAGAGTAGAACTATTAATTGGGATTTTCTCCAAAAAGTAAAAATTGCTGCTTCATACATTCCTATCACAACAAAATTAAAGTGACTTGGGATTCTCATTAATGATTTAAGAAATGAAAAGCCACAAGACTGGAGAGTTGTTATATTTACTAGATTTTTAGATACGCAAACTAGTATTCAGACCTATTTAGAATCCAGTGGTATACGTTGCTGAATAATAAATGGAAAAACATGATCAAGTAATCAAGAAATGATTGCTAAATTTTCAAAAGAACACCCGGAAATACATGTCATTATTTCCACTGAAGCAGGTTCAGAGTGAGTAAATTTACAAGTTGCCAACGTACTCGTCAACTATGATTTACCATGGAACCCAATGATTGTTGAACAACGAATAGGTCGCATACAACGATTATGATCTAACCATAATAATGTTTGTATTTTTAATATTGTTTTACGCAACACCTTTGAATCATATATAGTTGGTCGCTTGATGGAGAAGCTTCAGATGGCATCACATGCAATTGGCGACATTGATTCATTGTTACAGGCATCTGGGGTGGGTGATAATGATGAAAGTGGTGCAGAAGGATTTGAAGAAAATATACTAAAGTTGGTATTGGCTTCTTTGGCAGGTAAAGATGTCGAGATAGCAACACAGAAAAAGGAAAAAAGTATTATCGATGCTAAAATACAATTAGAAAAAGAACAGGAAAATATTGATGTGATGCTAGGGGGTATGGATGATTCAAATAATAATTGACCTGAGTGTCCTCAGTTACCACCGCAAAATAACTCAATGAATGCAAAAGATTTTGCATTAACTGCACTTGAAAGTATGGGGGCATTCCTAATTCCTCATAATAATAAGTATATATCAGAATTGGATGGCCGAAAGGAGCTTATTCGTTTTGATAATGAATGAATAACCAGAGAGACTGCAACTACAAGTATATTATATGCCCCAGGCAGTCCAGCATTCGATAAATTAGTATGAAGAATAACTTCAAAAAATCTCCATAGAGCACAAGATGTTGATGTTGATCCAGTAATAAATGCTGAAAAATTATCTAAAAAATGGGTTGAGGATTTTGGCTGAGAATTTGTATCTTCCCAAGTCACAGATGTATGTCGTTTATTTACAGGAACTGCTCTTGTAAGAGTAAGATTAACGGTTGCGCATGATAGTTATGAGCGCCTCATTGAGGTAGAGTGTAGCACTACGAATAATTTTTCTAATGAAGGATTAGCTTGATTAAATTCTATTCGTCAGGAAATAAGTAATTTATCTTCTATTGGGCTTATTAATCAAGAATTAATAGAAGCTTCAATACAGGATCCGTGAATTTTAGAATTTTATCGATTCTATAATGAGCGATTAAAACATGAGTTACTCGAAACAGGTAATGATGAAAGAAAAAGAAAGAAAATTGAGGATGATTTTACAACTCGATTTGAATTTTCACTTTTATGATTGGAAGGCATTCTTTATAGAAAACTTCGAATGAATGTATCATTTAAATTCAAAGATAGTAATATTAACTATAAAAATGTAATTACGGCAGTTCCATTTAAGGATAATCTTCAGGATTTACCGACTATGTCAGAATGTCAGAAGACTTGAAAAAATGTTCCAGAAGAATGTTTAAGTATTTGTGATATCAGTAATCTAAGGGTATTAAAACATTTACTCGTAAAATCACAAATTAGTGATAGAAAATCCCTCCCTGAATATATTACAGAATGTTCTGTTACATGAAAAATGGTACTTAAAGATGAAGTGGATATATGTTCAATTAGTGGAAAAACTATATGTAAGAATTTATTAAAAAAATCTGTATTAAGTGGCAGATTAGCAGAATATATATATTTTGATACTTGTGATTTTACTCATACAGAAGCTCTTAAAGATGAATTGGTCATAAGCCAGGTATCGTGAAAAAAATATCGAATAGACGAGGAACTCAGTTCAGCAATTTCAGGCAAAAAAGGACATAAAGATGAGTTTGTTTATTGCACGATAACAGGACATATCCTTCTAGAATCTGAATCTGAAACTTGTGAATTGACTTGAAATATTGTTACGACTTGATTGTTGCAAGTATGTGAGGTAACCGGAAAAAAAGTTATTCCATCAGAGTTGGAAAAAAGTGTTGTAAGTGGCAAATTGGCACTAAGAAAATATACTATACATAGCAGTATCTCAGGTGTTGTATTACTTGAATCAGAAGCAATAAAATCAATGATTGGAACATTTTGTACTCCTGATGAAACAAAGATATGTCTTTGGAGTTGACTGCCATATCATCCTACAGATATTAAAACTTGTGATTTAACGGGACTTAACTTTTATGTGAAATATTTGACCTCATTTAATCCTTATAAATTAGAAGTAATGGCTAATCTTCTTGATTGAATAAATAGAAAAACAGAAGGGGCAGATATATGGGAAAAGATAAGATTAAATGCAATTCCTCTATTTAAAAATAAAAATATTAAAATTGAATCTTCGCAATTATCTTTGGATTGAAAGTATCTTGCAGTCTCACTAGAGATAGGCTCTTATTTCTGATTAAAGGTACGATATGGGGGACTTATTTATTCAATTTCAGATAATGTTGTTGTATGAAAGATTTTTCTATGAAAACGGGATAAAAATAATTGGATAGAAGAAGAATTATAATTTTATTTTTCCTTCAGCTTACATTGAAGTATCCCAAAATTCACGAGGATGCCCCCTCATTCACTTTCCACAAGGAAACAAAAAAGAAAGAAAGAAAGGAACTCCCTAAATCGGAAAGTTCCTTCGTGTTTTTGTCGGAAACTGAGTGTTATATGAAACAAGAGGCAACATGGTCTCTTGAGCTCGATTTTTTATGGCTGTGGATGAGGGATTCGATCACTGAAAGAATGAAATCATTCACTCTTTCTCTCACTTGGCGTATTTCAGATTCGAAATCCATCAATACTTCGGAATTTATACACTTGCTTGTGCGGGAATGTTTTTATACAGATTGGCTGGGGATGAGGGATTCGAACCCCCGAATGCCAGATTCAGAGTCTGGAGCCTTACCACTTGGCGAATCCCCAAAGGAAAAGTATTCGAAAAGTGAGAAGATTGTATCGAATAGAATAGAAAGTCAAAATTTCTTTTGCTTTTTTTGCAGTTTTGGGTCTTTTTCATACAATACAGAAAATAATTTTTTCCTATGGCTGATAAAATCCAAGTCGAGGTCCTGACTCGCATCGCAAATAAAGGAAAACCCGGAGACATTATCGAGGTCTCTCGGTCGGAAGCACGGAATTATCTCATCCCGAAGGGACTCGTTCGCGAGGTCACACCAGCACTTCTCGCCGAGATCGAGGCAAAACGGAAAAAACAATGAGATATGTCGCGCATGATCGCCGAGGAGATTTACACGCTTCGGGATCAGCTTCACGGACAGACGATTCAGTTCGTGCTCGCGGGAAGTGGATCGAAGATATTCGGATGAGTCTGAGAAAAAGAGATCATCGAGAAGATCGCGAAGAGCCATCATATCACTCTCGAGAAAAAACATATCCAGCTTCCAGCGGGTCACAAGCTGAAAGACGTCGGTGTGCATGATGTCATCCTGAATCTCGGACGCGAAGTCTTTGTCAAGGTGCATGTCGAGATTATCGCGAAGTCGTAGCCATGCAAAATTCTCCTCGACTCATCGCGATCGATTATGGCACGAAGAAGTCTGGGATCGCATATGCGGAATCAGGTTTTGCATTCGCATGGAAGACGGTTCCCACGGGAGATATTTTCCCAGCGCTTCACACGTGTATCGGAGAGCGCGAAAATGTGCGGATTATCCTCGGAATGCCCTATAATATCGATGGATCACAGAGTGCGCACGGACGACGTGTTTTACTCTTTCAGGAACAACTTCGGGAGCATTTTCCTTTTCCGATCATCCTCGTCGATGAAGGACTGACGAGTGCGGAGGCACGTATGAACTTCGCATCGGATAATACGCAGGGCGACATCGACAGCGAGTCTGCACGGCTTATCCTCGAGCGATATCTCGAGGATTCTCGTTAAAATAGCGGATATTTCCCCTTTGCTTGCTTGCTCGAAGAGTGGAAATATTTGACATCGAGCATTTCCTGCTATAATCAGCTCATATTCTTCTGCTTCTATGACATGGGGTGGCGCCCAGAGAGAAAAAGAGAATATAGTAAGAGTTGTCTGTCTGAGAGACAGGAACTTGGGTGGAACCGTCCGAATTCTCGGATCCCAAGACCTTCGCGGGTCTTTTTTTATTTCTTCATTTTTTCTGTATGGTAAAAGATATGCAGACACTCGTGACATTCGCGAAGACGCACGGATTCGTCTTCCAATGATCCGAAATCTATGGATGACTCGCAAATGCGTGGGACTATGGTCCAGTCGGTATTCTTCTGAAGGAGAATATAAAAAATCTCTGGATTCGAGAATTTGTCCAGAAACGACAGGATATGGTCTTGCTCGATTCTGCGATCCTGATGAATCCGCAGGTATGGGTCGCATCGGGACATGTGGGAGGTTTTTCTGATCCGCTGATCGACGATCGGAATACGAAAGAACGATTTCGAGCGGATAAACTCCTCGAAGCACTGATCGAAGAAATGGCACTTCGCACGGAATGACGCGATGCCCTGCTCGGATATTTTCAGGAAAAATACGGTGTCGTGAATCTCGTCCCAGAATCATGGCCACTCGAACAGCAGACTGCGGTCATGCGATGAGAATCAGTAAAAAATCCGATTACAGGAGAGCCGGGAGACTGGACGGATGCGAAAAAATTTAACCTCATGTTCCGTACATTTCAGGGAGTCACAGAGGATTCTTCATCGACGATTTACCTTCGTCCTGAGACAGCACAAGGAATATTCGTGAACTTTCAGAATGTTGTTCGTTCCACGAGTCAGAAAGTCCCATTCGGAGTCGCACAGATCGGAAAATCGTTCCGTAATGAGATCACGCCAGGGAATTTCATCTTCCGCACCCGTGAGTTCGAACAGATGGAGATGGAGTACTTCTGTGAGCCAGAGAGTATCGCTCCTGGGAAGCATCGAGAAGTACACACATACTGGAAAAATTTCTGCAAGAATTTTCTCATGGATGTGATCGGTATCGGGGAATCTTCTCTTCGTATGCGTGATCATGAGCCAGAAGAGCTCTCACACTACTCTGCTGGTACGACCGATATTGAGTATCGATTTCCATTCTGATGGGGAGAACTCTGGGGTATCGCTGATCGGACCGACTTCGATCTGAAGGCACATATGGGAGAGTCGAAGCAGGATCTCTCGTATTTTGATCCGTATACGAATCAGAAATTTATCCCCTATGTGATCGAGCCAGCAGTCGGTCTGACACGACTTTTTCTTGCGACACTCCTCTCAGCATATGATGAAGTCGAGACAGAAGAGGGAAATCGTGTGGTTCTGCGCTTCGCACCTCGCGTCGCTCCGATCAAAGTCGCGATCCTTCCACTCGTGAAGAAGTTCGCACCAGAAGCACAGGCACTCTATACGAAGCTCGCTCCGCACTTTATGTGTGAATACAGTGAGACTGGGACGATCGGGAAACGTTATCATCGTATGGATGCGATCGGTGTACCGTTCTCGATCGCCGTCGAGCCAGAGAACTATGAGCAATGACAGGTGACGATCCGTCATCGAGACTCAGGAGAGCAGGAGATCGTCGCGATCGATAATCTCGTCGCATGGGTTCAGGGGCGGATAGTATAGTTGCTATTTTTTCGTCCTGCGTTATAATTGGAGTCTCTTAAAAAATTCTATGACGCAGTCAGTCGAGGAAGTCATTGGTCAGGCGGAAGCGGTTCTCAGTTGGGCATTTCGTGACAAGGATGCCACCGGAATATGTGCGCACGTGTTACTCATGAGAGTGCGGGACTTACTAGCTAGTACGGAAGCGATGAGTCCAGAGGAATCACAAAAACTCGATGGCATAAAACTCAGACTAGAGGAGCTTCTGCAAGGGATTCCCGATACGAATCTACGCGGATAAGAGCACCATTCAGAATATATAAAAAATCCCTGCTTTAGCAGGGATTTTACTTTTCTCTTCTCTGATTATCTCTTCGACTTTATGATATCGTATAGAAGTGGAGCCGCGATACAGACAGAAGAATAGGTCCCGACGATCGTCCCGAGAATCAGCACGAGCATGAATCCATGAAGTGTCGAAGGTCCGAAGAAGAACATCGCAAGGAGGACGATCAGGATCGTCAGTGACGTGAAGAGTGAACGTGTCAATGTACTCGTGATCGCGTTATCGATAGTCGTCGCAATATTTACCCCCTTTTTCGACTCATGAAGATTGGAGCGGATACGATCCATGACGACGA
Source organism: Patescibacteria group bacterium UBA5532 (assembly GCA_002426885.1). Lineage (GTDB taxonomy): Bacteria > Patescibacteriota > Gracilibacteria > BD1-5 > UBA2023 > UBA5532. The sequence goes on along the minus strand of DINU01000011.1, from coordinate 13,363 downwards.
TCGTATCATTGATCGAGTATCCGAGTGTAGTCAGGATCGCCGTGAGCGCGAACGTATCGATCTTATACTCTGGGAAGAAATATGAGATGATAATGTAGAGTCCGACAGCGATAATAATATCATGAACGAGCGACGCTCCTGTTACGACAGCGAATGGCCAGCTCGAGACATGCGCGATCGATCCGCGGAAGGCATACTGGATATAGATCGATATCGCGACGATCGCGAGAATCAGTGTGAAGATCGCCGAGTTCTTGATATACGCACCGAACGTTTCCCCGATATTTATATTCCGAGCAAGCGTAAATCCCTGACTTGCGGAAAGTGCCTCCGTTACATCTTCACGAAATTGCGTCTTGAGTGCATCGAGCTCTGCGTCAGTCATGCCTCATTTTTGCTCGAAACCAGTCTCGATAACGACAGTATTCACTCATGAGACTCGATAGACATTCGATCCATTTATGACTGTCTGTCCGCTATAGGTCGTCGTTTTACTCGCATTCTCCACGATATTTCTGACGGGATCGAGCTCACATCGCGCCGGATCACAGCTGTATTCGAGCTGGAGTCCTCCTGTCAGATCGATACCGAGCTGTTTTGGGAGGAAAAAAATCGCCAAGAACGATATGAGAATCAGTACACCAGCAATACCATAAAAAGTATTCCGATTTTGGATGAAAGAAAACATAAAGGAAAAGAAAAGAAACTGCAGAGATTTATACGATGAAGTACCAGAAAGTCAAAAGAAAACACCAAGAAATCCTTGCAGATTCACATATATTTCGTTATATTAACCGAAAAGTCTATGCAGTATAAAATTCCAGTACAGATAGAAAATGAAGATGTGATCGTCCTCGGACTCTCTCTTCGCCAGCTCACGATCATGATGGTCGGGGGATGACTCACGTATGGGATTTTTCGTAGTCTCGAGGGATCGCTCTCTCCAGTCGTCGCACTCGTCATCGCATCTCCATTCGCGATTCTCGGCATACTGATCGCGCTCGTGCGGGTCTCTGAGATGACTTTTCTCCCGCTTTTTCTGAATTTTCTCCGTCTCGAGCTGAATAGTCGCGAGCGACTCTGGTCTCAAGGAACAGACAGTTACACGGAGATAGACGTCGGATACGTCTCCCTCCAGAACGATAAGAAGGCAAAAACGCCCCCAAAAGCATCACGACTGAATACGGTAGATATCCGAGAAAAAATGAAAAAACTGTAATTTTTCCCTATGGCTGACCTCGTCACTCCGAGTGTAAAATCTGGAAAAAAACCTGCAAAAGATGCGAGTACACAGCGATATCTTCCTTTTTCTGAGATACGTGATAACTGTATCATCATGAAAGATGGCTCATCTCGTATGGTGGTGCAGGTGTTTTCTCTGAATTTTAACCTGAAATCCACCGAAGAACAAGATGCAATCCTCGTGAGCTATCAGCGATTTCTGAATACACTGAATTTCCCGATCCAGATCATTGTCCGCTCGCTGAAGGTCGACATCGAGAGCTATATCAATAAGCTCAAGATGCTCGCTGTAAATCAGTCGAATAGCCTACTCCAAGAACAGACCTATCGATATATAGATTTTCTTCTGAATCTGATCGATCTTGCGCAGATTATGCGTAAGGATTTTTATATCGTCGTGCCATATGATGAAGAAGCAGATCAGAGTGTAAAAAAACAGGATTTTATCGGGATTTTTCAGTCCTTCTGGAAGTCACTGAATCAGGGCGTCGATGTGAGTAATATCCGTGCCAATCGTCGTCGGATCGAGTCACTCAGAAAGTGAAATCAGGAGCGCGTTTCGATCATCCGCACCGCACTCGAGTCGATGGGGCTTCAGAGCGAAGAGCTGAAGAAAGAGGGTATCGTAAAACTCCTCTATAACTACTATAATCCTCGTGTAAATGTCGAGAATGATCTGAAAGTAAATCCAGAGAAGCTCGATCTTGCGTAGATTTTTTTCAGAATTTTTACCTATGTCACGCCGAAAAACAGGGGATTATGGCGAGCAGGTCGCACTTCGCTATCTTGAGGGGAAAGGATTTATCATTCTCGAGAGAAATTACTCAGTCTTCGGTGGAGAGATCGATATCATCGCGACTGATCCTGAGACGCACCAGATCGTCTTTATCGAAGTGCGATATCGGCGGGGCATGTCTCATGGGCATCCGCTCGAGACGATCACGAAGAAAAAACAGCTCTCTCTGATTCGTACGGCGCAGATCTACGCCTCGAAAAAGCATATTTCCATCGATACCTGCCGATTCGACTATGTCGCACTCATGCCGAACGAAATGTGAGGACATCGTGTCTGGCATGTACGGGATATGATGCAGTTCTTCGCATAGATTCTCTCTGATGAAATATCTATACATCAGGATTAAGAGTTTTTGTGGTGAGCCCCTGAGTACGTTTCACGGTATCTGCTACAGTCCCCCCAGACCATGCCTGATAGTCACTTTCTTCATTCTTTTGCTCCAAGTCTTGCATAAAAATAACTTTCGGGTCGATCCCCATCTTCCTCAGGTCGTGCAGAATAGTATAATCATCTAGGTAACCTTGTATTGCTTTGTCCTTTTCGGCCTGTGAGGTGAGTTTTCCTATTTCAAATCGTGCTTGAAAACCCTGAGATAGATAGTATATAATTTCCTTTCGGAAGAGTAGAAATTGTTTCTTTCTCATCGCTTCATTTGATCAATAGGAGCTAATATCCTTAAATCCTTTTTCTGAGGTCATATAATTTATGATCGGCCACCAGAGACGCTCTACAGTCTCGGAGTCAATATTGGCACGATTATAACTTCCTCCTCTAAAATGTATCTTTTCTAGCATGTGCTTGAGAGAGCGATACCCCCATGCATCTGGTTCCTCACTAAACGCTGGTATCATATTGTTACTCCATCCATATTGCTCATACCATCCATTTGTCTTATTGGGAGTCGTTCATGCTTGCATAAAAGTTCCATTTTTCCAAGCCTCTAGATAATTTCCTATAGGTGCTTTATGTTTTGCATCTTGTGCCTTTGTGGTGAGCCATCCATTCTGTCCCTGGAGCATATCATGGAGTCATTTATCACAGTTTGCTTCCCAGAATGCACGCATTTTTCCAACTGCCGATTGGAACTCATTATCTGGTGTTCCTGGCTGAAGCTTTGCTCGGATTTTATCAAATTCTTTTACTAGCTCATCTCATCACATATCTCTGAGAGCAAGACGGACAACAGTGAGATATTTCTCGTTCAGTGTATTATTCTTCAGAAATGCATAGGCATGAAATGATACATCTGATTCCGCGAATCATTTTATCTTCTGTTGTTCACTCGAGTCAAGGAACTTCGAGAAACCACCGACTGCGAAGATAAATGGAAGACACTGATCTTTTGGATTCTGGGTCTTTCCCAGGGTCGACTCCATAGCTCACCACCACTTATAGAGCTCTCGATTTCCGAGAGCACCGATACCCTTCTCGATACGAGACTGGGGACTGATCATCCCAGCATCATCCTTTCCTTTATCACGTGCTTTATTTTTTCCTTCTTTCAGTTTATTATTAAATGGTGTCGGCCCTCCGATCGCCTTCATGACACTCGCAGGATATGGATGATCTGAAGAGTTTCCATCGATCCACTTCAGGAGATAGAGCACCATCTGCTCTTCTGTCGGCTCCTCTCCTTTATCGACTTCTGAACGTGCCTTCAGGTAGCAGTGTTCACGCATCTTCCAGAAGTCGAGTCCGAGCGTCGTCACGAAAGCATCGAAGAACATATAGGTTCCGCGTTTTTTGGTACGTATATTGTTTTCTGTGACGACGGTCTGATATCATTTCAGATCCTCTGCATAGAAGTGTCCATATGACCCAGAGAGGAACATGATCGCTCCTGCGACTTCTTCAGGACGAGAATCTTTATTACTCGCGATTTCTATACATTTTTCTCGTGCCTTAGGACCAGGGATTCCTCAGAGAACCTTCAGAATCTTCTCGAGAATTTCCTTACTTCCCTGAGTGATAGCAGAATAGACTTCTGCCCGGACTGAGTCGATCGGGATGAACTTCGAGAGTTTGAGGGCGAACTTCGCTCCATCGAGTCGAGTTCCCTGATCGAGCCATTCTTTTATCCCCTTTCCGATCGTCTGTATACCCATCTTCATACTCATGAAGTTCTGCATCTGGAAGATACGCTTCATGAGACTTCCCTTCATGGTCGACCCCAGCTCGACAGGATCTTCATCATCGTATGACATACTCGTCGCTACGTACTTCCCCTCCTGAATATCGCTCAGAAAATCAGGAAAAGAAAACCATTCGACGCCACCAACGGGCTTACCCTTTCCATCATATTTCTGAAAAACAACAAAACCATTTTCAATATTTAAGATTCGTATTCGGTATTCTCCCTGTGTAAAATACTGAATATGTTTCACTTTTCCTGGTATTTCCTGTCAATTTATATCTTTCTCTGGAAATGCATCGTAGATACCACCTGCTCGAAGTGTTGCATTTTTTGTGAGACCGGCGCTCTGGAGTTCTCTGAGAAAATTACGATTCGTAAGGACTTTTTTTCGCCTGAATTGATCTGGATATCTTTTGGCGATTTTGTAGATATTTTCTATAGAAATATTCTTCTGAGTTCCCCCCATCGAGTTTACGAGATCGACAGTATTTGCATTTCTGTTTATCTTCTCGACTCGCCACATTTCTGTACCGACAGTCCCATCTTCCCTTATTGCAGCTGATTCGAAATAGAGTCCTTTCTGAAATCCAAATTTACTTCATTCCGGATCTAATCCATTCAGTTTTAGCTCGATATTATCCACTGTTACCGGACTATCCCGCTCATCTTGTATTCCTGATGACGTGAGATCTCTACGGAATTCATCTCTTGAGAGGACTGTAAATCTTCATCCGGCATCTTCGAAATTCCGATAGAGATCATCATAGGAAATCTCCTCCACTCACTGTGATTCGAGGTAGGATGTCTCACCATTTTTCTTTACGAGGCTGGTCCGGACAGAGATTCCGAGCTCATTTCCACCATAGACACTCGTCGTCACATTTCAGAGATCCCCATTCCCTTTCTGAAGTTCGTAGTAAAATATTTCTCCGTTATGTTCCATCTTCATGATGGATCCCACGCCGAAATTCTCTATTCCTTGTACTTTTTCTGTATTTTCACCCCCCTTCACGTGCCCCTTCACATACTGAAGGAAGGCTGTGTGAATATCATAATTACATCATGTACCATATTTTATTTCCTGTTCTTTTTTTATCTTTCCGAGGATATCAAGTCCTTTATCTCAATGTTCGATCCGACTCTCGAGATTTTTCTGGATCGACTCGATAGCCATGGCATGTTCTCTCGAAGGGATCTCTTCTCCGTCCACAAGAGTAGTCTGGAAGAAAATATCGAGATTCGTCAGATATATGACAGGAATCTCGAGCGCGTAGGATGTAAATGCTCCACGCCCAGAGCGAATATCATTTCCATTTGCATCTTTCATCACTCACTGCATCCTTGCTTGCTCTTCTCGAGAAAGATTGGTGTATGTCTGCCCGAAGGTATCCACGAGAATCTTATGAACTGTGGGGAGATCGATCAGCTCATGTTCCATCGCGTACCCGATGTCGATCGTCGTACCGAGGCGTTCGAAGAGTTTCTTCTTCTCATCCTGCGAAGCACTCTTGTATGTGAGAAGGAGCTTGCTGATACTCTCAGCATTCGGAACAAAAGAATAGTTTGCATATTGCTCTGAGATGGACTCGAGTATATTTTTAGCATCAGGACTTCCTTGTGTCAGAACTTCCTGAAATAAGCTCTTTACATCTGGCTTTCACATGATTGCCTCCGTCTCATCAGGAAAGACTTCTTTGAGCCATTTCTTCTGGACACTGGGCGTATAGAGATAATATTCGATGATATTTTTCGGGAGCTTTCTGACTGCCTCTCTGAGCTTTCTCTTCTTGTCATCCGTATTGATAAGAGAGACATATTGTGACTCGAGTAAGCCAATGAAAGATTCTTGCTTCATCACGAGGGACTGTATTCTTCATATGAGTTGAGCACAGATTTCCTCATTCTTTTGTATGCGAGCTGTTTCTTGGTTTTGTATTATTTCTATGAGTTCTTCACGTGACTTTCCCGGATGTCGTGCCTGCATACGGTTAATTTCCTCATCCGAAGCAATATTCCTCCCACTATTCCTGTACGTGCCAATTCTCCAGAGTATAATATTATTCTGGAGATCATTCTTGATTTGATTCAGAATGCGCGTGGGATCGCTTCGAATCTCTTGTAATATTTCTGGAGAAATCTCCCTCTCTACGACATTATCGATCGTAACGAGTAACATCTCGTTCGCAGCTTCTCGTGCACTCTGATGATTTGGTCATCCAGGAGGGGCTCCTGGAGGAGAATTTGTCATAGATGTCTTTTATTTGTGTAAAACTCCGATTTTTGTAGATTGCTTCGATTATACAGATTTTATCCAAAAAGTACAAATATTCATCATATTTCTTCACGAAAAAAAGCCGTGCAAAGCACGACTTTTCATATTTCCGAAAAATTATAGTGTTGTCGTATCAGTAGTGTCAGTCGTCCCTGTAGTCGTATCGACAACAGTCGTAGTCGACGTCTGAGTCTCCACTGTCCCTGTGTCTGTAGCTCCAGAACTTGTAGAGTCCTTAGAAGTACCACATGAAGTAAGGAGAAGAAGCGCAACTGCACCAAGAGCGAGAACTTTCATATTCAGAAAAAAGAAAAATAAAGTAGTCAAAGTATACAAAATCGATGAATGAATGCAAATTTTTTTCCATCTTTCCCCTGTAGAACGTCCCCATTACAAAATTTCTCCCTTCATTTTCTCGGTGGATTTTCTCGAAATTTTGCTTTTCCATAAAACTTTCTATATACTGTGGATATGTCTTTTGGGATTATACTTTTTCTCATCTGTATTCTCGGTGGATTCGCACTGTTTTTCTCGTTTTCCCAGTCAGTCAAGCTCAGACGCTCGATCGATATGGTATTTCTCCGTGTTCTCGTCGAGAAGCGTGATAGCGATATGGACGAGAAACACGACACCATTCGTGATTCGAAGGAGCAGATCTCGATCATGGAACAGCTTCTTGTCTCGATGAAAGCGCTCTATTCTGGATCGTCTTTTTCTCGGATTTTCTGACAGGAGTATATTTCATTCGAGTATGTCGCGCATGAGCAGGAGATTTACTTCTACATCATCGTGCCACGAAGGGCGAAGATCCTCGTCGAGAAGCAGATTATCGGATTTTATCCGTATGCGTTCGTAGAAGAGGAATCGGAGATCAATATCTTCGAGAATCGGTCGGTCGTTCGCGGTGAGGCGCTCCACCTGAAGAAATCCTTCGAGATTCCGATCCGGACTTACTCGAAGCTCGAGACTGATGGGATGAACGCGATCCTTTCCGCCCTCGGAAAGTCTTCTTCCACTGAGTCGAGTGCGATTCAGATTCTTCTTGCCCCCGTCGAAGATGAATGGCAGGAGAAAATCAAGAAAAAACTGAAAAAGCTTGAGAAAGGAAAAAAATGACTCGGATGGAATCCGATTCACTGGATTCGAGCTTTTTTCAAGCTCCTCATGAGCGACCCGAATGAGAAAAAAGATGAAGAAAAAAAAGACCCTGTCGACGAAGATGGACTCATAAAAGAAAAGATGAAAAAGACCGGATATTCTGCGATTATCCGCATCATTGTCACTGGCGAAAATGAATTATTCGTCGATTCGCAGATCGAGAATATTATTTCTGCTTTCTCACAGTTCACGGCTCCAGGCTATAATCGCCTCACGAAAGTCGCGACTCGCTCGCCCGATCTCCTGATTAAGCAGTATATATTCCGTCAGTTTCCGCTCGGATGGAAAAAAGAAATCTGGAACACGGAGGAAATAGCAAGTGTCTACCATTTTCCGATCAATAAATATAATAAACAGCCTGAGATTAAGTGGCAGTGATTCAAGATTCTGAAGGCGCCTGCGAATGCACCGACTGCTGGACTTTTTCTCGGAAATAATGTCTTTCGTGGAGAGACACGCCCGATCTACATGAAGCCGGGGGATCGATTTCGACATTTTTACATCATCGGAAAGACTGGGGTCGGAAAATCGGTGATGATCGAAAACATGGCAAAACAAGACATCGCAAATGGTCGAGGGATCGCCTGTCTTGATCCACACGGAGATCTCGCGAAAGCACTGATTAACTACGTCCCAAAAAGTCGAGCAGACTCCGTCGTGTACTTCGATCCATCCGATCTCTCGCGTCCGATGGGACTGAATATCCTCGAGGCTGATTCTGATGATGAAAAACAGACGATCGTCCAAGAAGCGACAAGCATCATGATCAAACTCTTCGGAAATGAAGTCTTCGGACCACGTCTCCAGGACTACTTTCGTAACGGATGTCTCACACTTCTCGACTATCCTCAGGGTGGAGCGATCACGGATCTGATACGACTTTTTACCGATGAGAACTTCCTCTCGGCTCGGCGTGCGACACTTCGGAATCCGATCGTCCGAAACTGGTGGGATTATACCTATGCGAAGATGGGAGATCGAGAAAAAGGTGAAATGATCCCATTCTGGGCGGCGAAATTCGGACAATTTATCACGAATACACTCATGCGAAATATCGTCGGACAGACGAAATCCGCTTTTAATGTGAAAGAAGTGATGGATTCTGAGAAAATTCTCCTGATCTCGGTATCGAAGGGAATCCTCGGAGATCTGAACTCGAGTCTACTCGGTATGATCCTCGTCACGAAGATTCAGGCAGCTGCGATGGCACGTCAGAGCATCGATGCAAAAGATCGAAAAGATTTTTTTCTCTATATCGATGAGTTCCAGAACTTCGTCACGGATAGCATCGAGTCGATCTTATCTGAAGCGCGAAAATATCGCCTGAGTCTCACGATGGCACACCAGTATATCGGACAGCTTCAGAAGTCGGATGCACTGACGAAGAGTAATGTAAATCTGAAAGACGCGATTTTCGGAAATGTCGGATCGCTTATGAGCTATAAGATCGGTCCAGAAGATGCAGAATTTATGGCAAAACAATTTGCTCCGCAGTATAGCGATCAGGATTTTCTCAATATAGATGGGGGAAAGGCTGTTCTGAAGCTCTCGATCGATAATCAGCCTTCTCCTGGATTTGGACTCACGATTCCATTCGATCCGAATGATCGTGGGGATGCACAGCTCTGAGCCGCGATTAAGGAGCTTTCTCGACTGAAATACGGTCGTGATCGAGAATTTGTCGAGAAAGAAATCATTTATCGTATCGGCGGAGCATAAAATCGTATAGGTTTCTCGGCACAAATACGTATAATCCTCCAGTTTCCTGGAGATTTTCATCCTTCCCCCCTTCATTCTCTGCTTTCTCTCTATGCGCCTCGCCCTTACCTGCCAATCCTGACTCGAATCGCTTGTCAAAAATGAAGCCAAAAAACTCGGACTCGAGTCGATCCGCGTCCGGGATCGCTTGATTGTCGGAGAAGGAGATGAAACGACTATGATGGCACTCTGCATGGGATCACGATTTGCAAATCGTGTCTATGTCGTACTCGAAGAGGAACGGATTACTGATTTTGATACATTTTTCTCTCGTGCGCAAGCACTTCCCTGGGAGCAGTTTCTCCCGAGAAATATGCCGATCGTCGTCGATGGTGCGAGCTCTCGAAGTGCGCTCTCGAGTATATCGACGATCCAGTCTCTGACAGAACGCGCGATTCGCACACATTTTACACCAGCAGAATGGGCAGAAGAGAGAGAAGAAGTACATGTACTCGTGCTTATACTCGAAGATAGCACTCACTTCATGATCGATGTCACGGGTGATCCACTTCATATGCGCTGATATCGGAAGCGAAGTGGAGAAGCCCCGATAAAAGAATCTCTTGCTTCCGGTCTCGTCGCTCTCTCAGGCTGGAAATATCGTGATCCTCTCTGGGATCCATGCTGTGGAAGTGGGACGATCGCGATCGAAGCTGTTCTGCTTGCGAAGAATCGCGCCCCAGGTCTCGATCGACATTTCCGATTCCAGTCGCTTCCGTGATATGATCCTGAGAAACACGAGACAGTCCGTCAGCTGCTTCAGAAAAAAGAATTTTCCGGGGAATATCTCGTATATGCGAGTGATATCGATCCTGAGATGATCGTGATCGCACAGGAAAATGCACGACGCGCGGGAGTGGAAGATGATATTCGCTTTTTCACGATGGACGCGAAAAATCCTTTTCCATATCTCCCAGAGACACCGTTTATCCTGACGAATCCGCCCTACGGAAAAAGACTCGATCAGGATGATTTGCGCGGGCTCTACACGGCGCTCGATGAGAAGATTTTCCAGGGAAAATGAGGCGGATACATCACATCGATCTTCTCAGAAGTCTCACGAAAGGGGTGGAAAAATAGAAAACTTCTGAATGGTCGTGAAGAGTGCCGCCTCTGGATACGCGAGGGGGACGGCGCATAAGTTTCTAGAGTTTTCCGCGTATATTCGCAAAAACTCGGAAGAGCACGATGAAAAATTTGTATTTTTCAAGTCTTTCAGTATGATTCATAAAATTTTTTCCTATGACTGCTTCTCGTATCACTGAATCTCGTCGTCGTTTCGTAGAGTATATCTCTCTCCATCCAGTCGCGACTTTTACCGAACTGCGTAACGCACTCGTGCTCCGCAAAGAAAAGAAAAAACTCATCCAGCCGGGGATGAATCTTGCTACGCTCTACCGCATTATCGAGGCATTTAAAGAAAATCGCCTGATCCATGAGGTGGAGGTCCAGGGAGAACGGACGATCGTACTCTGTCAGAGTATTCATGGCGCTGAGCAAAGTGGAGTTATTATCGAGATATGTGCGCGATGTCACTCGGTGCATGATTCGCATTTTTCTCCGAAGGCGCCTGTCCTCGAGAGCCTCACGATTCAGCATCTTGCGACCTGTAACGCATGTTCACGATAAAAGTGAAAAAAATTTTACTTTCGAAAAGATTCTTCTATAATGCGCGGGCATTCAGAAGAACGCACCCATAGCTCAACTGGAAGAGTAGCGGTCTTCGAAGCCGTCGGTTGTAGGTTCGAATCCTACTGGGTGCACCATACAGAGTTTTTTCGAGAGAATTGATAGAAAAAAGACGATTCTAATCGATATACACCTGCCCAGGTGATGAAATTGGTATACATGTACGCTTGAGGTGCGTATGCCGAAAGGTGTGGGGGTTCGAGTCCCCCCCTGGGCACCAATTGACGCCGAAAATCAAATTTTTGCAAACTCTCCGATAAAAGATGAACGAGACTACAAAAGGTTCGTTTATCTGGAAGTGTTGTTTGTGAGAGTATAGAAAGTATTAAAATAGCCTTGTTTCAATAGACAAGACTATTTTGTAGTTGGCTTCAGGAAGGTTAAAACGATAATATCAACACGTTTATTAAAACACGATTCAAAAGTTCAATCTTTCCCTAATCAACGAACCCCGCAGCAAGCTGTCCCCTCACTCATTCGGCTTCACTGCAAATATAACTGCGTTATATTTTTGTTCAGTCTCATATCGTTCGGCGGGGTATGACATGGGGTCAGCGTTTCATAACTGTTCTTCGGCTATAAAGCTAATTGCATTTGATCTTTTGAAACATAGAGACATTTGTATTCTCCAGTTCTTCATTGATTTTTTATGTAGTTTTCAATCGTGTTGGCATTCGCATGTATTCAAACTGTGGTAATATAATACCCTTCTGTCCAAAATACTGATTTCCACAAATACTGTTTGATGAGTTTTCCGTGCTCTTTTCTGAGAAACCTTGCTGTGATGTTTTTTATAGTTTGTGTGGCTCTTAATGGTGAATTTGTTGGGGTGGTTTGAAAAAGAAAGTGAACATGATCAAGGTCTACACCAATTTCATGAAAAATAAGTTCAAATGGTTGTTCTTCTATTTCATGGAGACATACTTCCTTGAGATACTCATCAAGGATTTCATGCTTGAATACTTTCCTTCGGTACTTTACAGGACATACAAGGTGATAGAGAAGTAAGTTCTTATTATGTGATTTGAATATATGATGGGCTTCCATACGTGTTGGATTCTTATCGTGCTTCTCATCAATATACTATTCTTCAGCTGAAATACAAGAGTCATCGCCCCGCAGCAAGCTGACGGGGAAAATCATTCATTTTAAAGTAAGGTGAATGGTATTTTCTTTGAAGAAATATGGAGGTTTAAGATTTTTGGTAATATGTCAAAACATTTTGTGCATAAAGCTGTAGGTGCCCCTCGGGATACTCTGTAAGAAAATCAATGATTCATTTTCGATCCTCTCGCCAGAGAGGATTGTTTTTTCTATCCGTGAGTTTCTGGAACTTGAGTTGTATCTGGAAGTATCTCATGTGTTCTGTAAGGAGCTGAAATGATTCATCGAGATGGAGTACTGGGAAATTCAGAAGTCGTTGAACTTGTCATTTTGGAAGTTATCGTTTCTCTAATTGTTCCTTGGGTGTCCGACCCTCCATCCCATGTCATGAATGGGATCGTTTTGTGTTCCAGTACGTACTGTATTCTGTTGCTTGTATCATGAAATCTTCTTTTGTTTTCCAAGTATCACCAAATGGTATGAGGAACTCCTCATCATCACTTCGATGAGATCGTTCAATGAGATTCTTACGTATATCCCAATTGGGATTATATGAGTCAATCTCTGCATCCAAGAGCTTGAGGGTTTCATTCCATTCTTGTTGTTTTGAGATACTTCCAGAAAAGAATTCTGATCCATCATCCGTATGAATACGAATGTGTGTCCCTGTCTGTGTCCCTGTCTGTGTCCCTGTCTGTGTCTGTGTCCCTGTCTGTGTTCTTATGTTTTTTGTTTCGACTCCCTCTCCTACAGGAGAGGATTGTGATGAGGGAGAGGATTGTGATGGGGGAGTTTCCATTCAAAGAACTCAACAAGATCGAATATGAGAGAGTGTGAATACGAGAAACTGGAGTCAAAAGGTGGAGCTTTTTCATCTCGAATATCCGATGAATCGAGTACGGCTCGCAACATCTATAAGATTCCATTCATAGAGAGGAAGATGACTATTTTCCTTGAGATTCTTGTATATCTCTGGTGGAAGACTTTTTTGATCAGCAAGTATCTTGGTGTCGAAGTGCATGTCAGAGAAGGCTCATATGGATTGGTAATTATAGAGAGCTCGTGTCTCCTTATTCTGTGTTCGTACCTTCTGTACTCGGAGATGATGTCTCTTATAGATTCATCGAATCTGTCAGAAGGTGAGGTTTTCAAGATCCTGTTTTCTCGAGAGGATCATATTCATCTTTTTATAGTACACTAACTTAAATAA
>DINU01000002.1 GCA_002426885.1 Patescibacteria group bacterium UBA5532 | reverse complement strand
ATGGTGCCCGAGGGGGGACTTGAACCCCCAAGAGATTGCTCTCATACGTATCTGAAACGTACGTGTCTACCAATTTCACCACCCGGGCATACGTGCAGTGCGAGTATTATATGAAAAATATCAGTATGACAAGTCATTTCCTCATTCGTCAATGCAAAGAAGCTTCACAAGAGACTTTATCATTGCATTTTCGTGGTTTCACCATACAATTCGAGAAATTTTTCTTTATTTCCATGGCGACTCCCACTATCCAAGAATTGGTGGCTCGGAATTATACCGGAGATGCGTGAGAATTCGAAAAAGAGCTCTACCAAGAAACCAAAAATCATATTATCGCCGGCGATCCGCCGGTTCCTTCTGCGTGATCGGCGGTTATTTCATCAGAAAAAAATACAGAAAAACCAGACACACATCAAGACAAGATCACACAACTCGCGAACACGATCACATCACTCGATGATAATCCAAACCGAAAAATCTCGAAAGAAGAAGCCCAGGAACTCGAGCGCACAGAAAAAGAATATAACGAGGCATTGGCATTTATCAAGGATATGATCGCGCCCGCGATGATCAAGATCGACACGACGAAACTCCAGATCGGGGACACGTTCGTGCGGACGCTCTACACCTATGCGTATCCTGATGTTCTCGAGGGAAACTGGCTTTCGCCTCTCATTAACTGGGATGTAAAATTTGATCTTTCGATGTTCGTCTATCCGATCGATTCCGCGCGGATTATGAAATATCTCCGTAAACGTCTGACTCAGCTTCGTTCACAGTACTCGATCAATGCCGAGAAATGACTCCTCGCAGATCCGCATCTCGAAGCCCAAATGCAGGATGTCAATGAGCTCCAGAACTCACTCGTTCGCGGTCAGGAAAAATATTTTCATCTCTCGATCTATATCACGACCTACGCCGAAAGTGAAGAAGATCTGAAAAAACTCGCTAATACGCTCGATGTCATGCTGACTGGTCGGAATGTCCTCACGAAGCAGGCATTTCTCCGTGCAGAACAGGGCTTCATCGCGACAGGACCGTTCGCGAAAGATGAGGTAAATGTCTACAGAAATATCTCGACGAAGTGACTCTCGACGACATTTCCTTTTTCTTCCAATTCCCTCTCTCAGGATGATGGGATTTTCTACGGGATCAATACGCATAATAACTCCCTGATTATCTTCGATCGTTTCTCATCTGAGAATGCGAACATGTGTGTCTTCGCGAAATCCTGAGGATGAAAATCCTTCGCCGTGAAGCTCGAGATCCTTCGCTCGCTTATGCTCGGGACGGACGTCATCGTACTCGATCCAGAAAATGAGTACAAGCCACTCGTGGATACTGTCTGAGGGACATATCTGAATATCAATCTGAACTCGAACGAACGGATCAATCCATTCGACCTTCCGCGCTCTCTGAAAGATACGGATGCGCATCCATGAGATCTTCTGCGTGGTGCGGTCGTGAATATGATCAGTCTGATGCATCTGATGCTCGGGAAGCTGACTCCGAGTGAGGAGGCGATCCTCGAGAAGTGACTTCTCACGACGTACTCACTGAAAGGAATCACGATGGAGGATGACTCGATCGATGGGAAAGAGGTCCCGATCATGAAGGATCTCTACTCAGTTCTCGAGACGATGGAAGGGGGAAAATGACTCTGCGAACGTATGGAAAAATACGTAACAGGAGTTTTTTCCTGAGTTTTTTCGAGTCCGACAAATGTCGATCTGAAAGATGGAATGGTCGTCTTCTCGGTCCGAGATCTCGACGAGATTCTCAGACCAGTCGCGATGTTCATCATCCTGAATTATGTCTGGAATATCGCGCGAAGCTCGGATATCAAGCGCATGCTCGTGATCGATGAGGCATGGCATATTATGCAGTATGAAGATAGTGCGAAGTTCCTCTTCGGACTCGTAAAAAGAGCGAGAAAATATAATCTCGCGATCACGACGATCACACAGGATGTAGAAGACTTTATGCAGAATACGCATGGGAAAGCGATCGTGACGAACTCCTCGATCCAGCTCCTTCTGAAGCAGTCTCCAGCATCGATCGATATCCTACAAGATATCTTTAAGCTGACAGAACAGGAAAAATATATCCTTCTGAATGCGACGGTCGGTACGGGACTCTTCTTTGCAGGTGGAGAACACGTCGGGATTCAGATCCTCGCATCATTCTTCGAACAGCAGGTTATCGATACGAAGGGAAAGAGATAGATGTTTCTATATTCTTGAAAAAAATAAGAAAATATATATATACTTATTGTCATAATTCTTTGTTTATGAAAAAGGAATTTCTCAAACAACTTTGATTTCTTCCTAAGGAAAATACCTCAGATATTTTTATGAAAAAATATAGTTCATGATACAGTATTGAAGTAGATTTTGAAAATGAGAGAATTAATTACGGAGAGAAAATACAATCATGAAGACATACTACTCAAAATTTCAAAGATGCAGAAAATGGAGTTGTTTTAGAGTGCGTGAATAGACTTTTGGAAAAAGGATATAGTCCAGAAGATATTATTTTAGAAAAAGAATTTCCAGCAGGGCATGGAACAACAAAATATCTTGATATTTTAGTAAAAAAAGAGGGAAAATCATTTCTCATGATAGAGTGTAAAACTTGGGGAAAAGAATATGAAAAAGAACTGAAAAATATGCAAAAAAGTGAAAAAAATCAACTTTTTACCTATTTTCAACAAGATAGAAATACGGATTTTCTTGTCTTATATGCCTCAAATGAAAAATGAGAATATAAAAATGATATCATAAATATTGAAGAGAGTTATAGAGAAACATCAAATGCAAAAGATTTTTATGAAAGGTGGAATAAATTTACAAAAGAAAATGGTATTTTTGAAGCTTGGGTAAGGGCGTATAATTTTGAGTCAAGAGCTCTAACTTATGAACAACTTGAAGATATTAAGGAAAGTGATGCTTCATTTATTTTTAATAGATTTTTGGAAATCCTCAGACACAATACGGTTTCAGATAAACCAAATGCGTTTAATAAAATGTTTACGCTCTTTTTGTGTAAAATTTATGATGAACTGGATAAAAAGTGAACGGATAGACAGTTAGAGTTTCAATGGATAGAATGAGTTGATACTCCAGTGAGTTTTCAAAAAAGATTGACAGATCTGTATAAAAAATGAATGAATGATTTACTCAGCAAGCAAATAACAGACTTTTCCGATAAAGACTTTAATGATGAGTTTTGATATTTGGATGAAAATTTGAGACAAAAAATTTTAGAAAAATTCACAAAAGTTCGTCTTCAAAAGAGTAATGAATTTGCAATTAAAGAAGTTTTTGATGAAGAGACTTTTGATGAAAATGCGAAAGTTCTCAAAGAAGTGGTGGAACTCCTTCAAAATTATAAGTTTAGATATACAAAAAAACAACCATTTTTAGGAGATTTTTTTGAGCTTTTACTCACGACTTGACTCAAACAAGAAGCAGGACAATTTTTTACTCCTGTTCCGATCGCAAGATTTATCTGTAGATCTATTCCTATTGAAACAATTATAGATAAGAAAATTGAAGATGGAAATGCAAATAATATCTTGCCTAAAACGATTGATTATGCAGCTGGAAGTGGGCATTTTGTGATAGAATCCATGGAAGAAATACAAAAAATTATCAATACAAAAGATGTTTCAAAACAAGGCTTTAAAATTAAAGATACATTTAAAAGATTTGTGGATAATCCATATATTTGGGCTGGAGAGTATACCTATGGGATTGAAAAAGATTATAGACTTGTCAGAACTTCAAAAGTTGGGTGCTATTTACATTGAGATTGAATTGCTACGGTGATACATGGAGACGGGCTTGACAGTTTTAAAAATTCAAGGGCATATAGCTGAGATTTATCTCTGTGTGATGCGGATAATACACAATATAATGGACAGTTTGATCTCGTTCTCTCGAATCCACCATATTCTGTTTCTGCATTTAAATGAAATCTAAAAAGTGAGGAAGCAAGTAAGGATTTTGATTTGTTCAAATATCTTACGGATCAATCTTCAGAAATAGAAGCGCTATTTATAGAAAGAACTTCACAGCTTTTGAAAGAAGGATGAATTGCTTGAATTATCCTTCCAAGCTCTATTTTGAGCAATACTTGAATTTATTCTAAAGCAAGAGAAATTATCCTCAAAAATTTTGAAATAATTGCAATCACAGAACTCGGTTCAAATACTTTTATGGCAACGGGAACAAATACTGTAGTATTATTTTTGAGAAAAAGAAATAAATTTTTTGCAAAGAACAAACGAACAGATGTAGAAAAGTTTTTTACGCATTTTCAGGATGTAACGCTCAATGGAGTAGAAAATGCGGTGTCAAAATATGTATGAGAAGTGTGGGGGTGAATTACATTTGAGGACTATATTTCTCTTTTGCAAAACTCTCCAAATGAAGTTATTCAAAATCATGAAAATTTTAAAGAGTATAATAATAAACTAAAATTACTAAAAAAATCTGCTTTTTGAGAAAATACGAAACAATTTTTTCAAAAAATTGTAGAAATAGAAAAAGAGAAACTCTTTTATTTTGTACTTACATATCCTCAAAAACTCGTAATCGTAAAATCTTGAGATAAGAAAATAGAGAAAGAATTCTTAGGATATGAATTTTCTAGTAGAAAATGAAGTGAAGGAATTCATCCGATTCAGAGAGGAAAACAAATAGATGAATGTACTCAGCTTTTTGACCCTAAAATTTTAGATAATCCAGAAAAAGCAAGTACGTATATATTTGATAGCTTTGAAGGAAATTATGAGAGGGAAATTTCTGAAAAAATGAAGAAACATATTTTTAGAACTAATTTATCAGATTTACTCACTTTTGATAGAGTTGATTTCGAGAAGACTATTTCTCTCAATGTTAAAAAAAAAGTGAGATATGAAGAAATCTGGGGAACAGATAAATTAGTTTTACTTTGAGATATTACAGAAATAAAAAAATGAAAGTCTATAACTAGTAATCATATTAAAGATTGAAATATTCCAGTAGTTGCATGATGACAACAACCAGCATATTATCATAATGAGTCAAATAGAGACTGAAATATAATTACAGTGAGTGCGTCTTGAGCGTATTCTTGATTTATCAATTATTTTGAAAATCCAATATTTGCATCTGACTGTAATACAATATTATCAAAAAATGAAGAATTTATAAGTACAAAATTAATTTATGAATTCCTGAAATCAATTCAAAATGTAGTTTACTGATTGCAAAGATGACAAGCCCAGCCACATATTTATTGAGATGACTTATCACTTGTTAAAATCCCACTCCCCCCAAAAGATATTCAACAAAAGATGGTTGATGGGATTGAAGTGTTAGAAAAAATTGAAGCAAAGAATTTAGAGAGAATTTGAGAGTTAGAGAAAAATATTGGAAATTTATTTTTAAATTCTATAAATGAAAACTCTAAAATTTATAGATTAAGTGATAATGCTATTTTTGAGCTTTGAATTTGAAAAAGATTGTTAAAAAGTGAAATCTTGGAAAAGTGAAAAATACCAGTTTATAGTGCGAATGTTTATGAGCCTTTTGGTTTTATAAATGAAAATCTGTTAAAAGATTTTTCCAAAAAGTCAGTTTTATGGTGAATAGATGGCGATTGGATGGTAAATTATATTGATGAGAATAAAGAATTTTATCCAACCGATCATTGTGGTTATTTGAGAATAAAGAATTGAAAAGTAAGCGAAAGATTTGTTGAATATTTTCTGAGAAAAGAGTGAGAAAAATTTTGATTTTCAAGAACAAAAAGAGCTTCAATTGATAGAATTCAGAATATTAAAATTCCACTCCCATCTCTCGAAAAACAAAAACAAATAGTTTCTGAAATTGAAAAACTCGAAAAAGAAATTGAGATTTTAAAACAAGAAAATAAAGAAATTCCAGAAAGGAAAAAACAAATTTTACAAAAATATTTATAAAAAAAGGTTTCTACCGATAACTACACACACCAAATCCGACGAGCTGACTTCGACAGAGTGCCTCTGCTTTCGGGATCCAGTCCGTTACGAGTGCTGTATTTATATTCATAAGACGCACATGGAGTGCGATCAGATCTGTGATCGTCTTCTGATCGATCGAGAGCGCATCATTCGACGTGATATATTTCTGATTTTCTGTGTACATCGTGCTGAGTTCTGCATGGATATTATCTCGACGATATTCAAGATTTTTTATATTTTCTACGAGTGCATCTGTCGTCGGTGACTTCTCGATCGCTGTCTGAAATGGCTCATAGAGTGTATCTCCGATTCTCTGAATATTCTCGAGCCCCGTAATGAAAGATGATGGTCCGACACTCGACACGAAGCGATTTCCTGTCGTATTATAGCGCTCGAGATTCCCGAGGATAATCTGCGTCCCATTGCTACTCATGCCTTGCTTCCGCATTTCCCCCGTCAGAAGCTGTCTTTCGAGTGCTTGTAATTGCGCTTCATCGTATGATCCGTTCAGGATTTGCCAGGATTCTGACCAGGATGCCTCATCCGCATCGATCGTGCTCGCTCGAGAAAAAATCGACTCGAGTCGTGTTCCGATCGATTCACTGACTCCCGATGTACTTCTGCATTCTGCTACTGCCGTACTCGCATAGCTCTGTCGCGTATCTGTCTCGAAGTTCTCAGGCACGAGTCATACGATCAGATTCGCTTGCGTGACGCCGTATGGCTCATCGAGTACCGCAGAGCGAAATAATTGCTCCACTTGAATATGATGCTTCAGAATTTCAGATAGAGCGGAGTCGACCGTCTTTCCATCGAGAGCAGATATCTCTGTCGTGCCTGCTGGAATCAGTATGCCTCCTCCGCATGTCGTGTGAGCCTGTGTGATCGTATCCAGTATACGACTTCGTTCTGTCTCGAGATTTTGTCGCGCACGTTCGACGACGAGTGGCATACTTCCAGCACGGAGTGTATCGCCCCAGTAACGGAATGATCGAGAGAATTCGTCGAATGACCAGACCGAATTTACAGATGCCATGATCGACTGAATTGCACGATCACTCTCTCAGGAGTTTACTCACGAGGATGTACATTTTCCAGTACTTGCGACCGTCGATATACGCGACAAGACTCGGGAGAGATTTTCTACATATTGTGTCATTCCGGGCGCGATTTTCCCCTCGAGTGCGCATTCTGCAGAGACTCAGGAAGTGCTCCAAAGAGAGAAAATAATTCACACGATGCAGAGAAAAACACGATACATAAAAAGTATTTACTAGATTCTATCCGTATTCATCAGCTTCTCGAGCACTCATGGGATCGTCGAATGGAGTCATGTCGTGAGCGAGTCGGTGAAAACCTCTATTTCTGTCAGATCCCGCGAGAGCCCCTCATAAGTGTCAGCATTTCCCGCGAGAACAGCTTCTTCATCACATCCGAGGTCGATGATCCGACTTGGCGATCGGATCACATCCTGAGCCTGATCGGTCGTGAGTCCATCGAGATGATCGATCCCGACAGTCTGTTCATATATCTGACTCGTAAAATCATTCATTTTCATCTCATCTTCCTCGAGTCATGCACTGATCCGCGCACATCGGAACTGCGACTCGAACGTCCGTTCATCGTCGAGTTTCTGATCTTTCGCAAGTGTATAGGACTTCTGTGGTTTCTGGGACGTCGTCACGACGATATTCGCGAGTGATGGAAGATCGAAGAAAGGAAAGGTAAATCCGAAGAAATTATTCGTCATATATTTCGGTGTGAGCGACGTAGAGTTTGCATACTCGATATGCTCGAGATTTTTCTTTATAATCCCCTCGATACTCGTGCTTGCTCATCCAGCAAGGACACTATACGAATCCGTCTGAAAGCTCACATCGATACAGAAAAAAGAAGAACACGGGAAAGAGTGTGAAAAATCAGAATCTGAGCTTTTTCCAGGAGATGTGGTATTCGCGAAGAGTCATCCAGACGTCGTTCTTCCGTTCTGATTCCCAGAAAGAAGCGTATTTGCTATATCTTCCTGGAGCGCATCATCGGCGAGAAGATTTCCATTTTCATCACAGATCGGAGTGCTCGTACTTCCAGAGAGATCCGCTTCACTTCCTGTCTCCGTGAATGCTGCTCCAGTGTCACTCGATTCCTCCTCGAAGAGTGAATTTCCTCTTCCAGCGAGAATATCTGATAGCGCGAGATTCCCGAGATTCGCAGATCCATCGTAGACTTCTGGTGTCTCGAAGATAATCTGATTGATCCGATCGATGTCTGAGACGATATCATAATCGCTATTTTCAGTCGAGCCATCCATGTAGAGTCCGATCATAGCGACTGTCTCGAGATTTCGGAGTGTCGAGTCAGTATCAGTTCGGATCGTATTATATTTCGTCAGGACACAGGATCGCATGCGCGTGAGCTGATCGGTCGTGTATCCCGACTCGAGAAAAGTATCACTGATTTTATCGTGCATCTTCGTGAGATCCCCGTCCATGAGCGCGTCGATATCTTCACTTGAGAGTCGCACGCCATCGCGGAAGATTTTCTCTTCCCCGAGGAGACATGATCCGACAAAGTCATTCGCGTCCTGCCACTCTGAGAGTCTTTTTTCTACGACCTGTGTGCGGATCGTATGACGTCCCTGGTCGATCTTCGTATAAAAATTCGTGCCAAGAGAATCTCAGATATAGGTCTCATCCATCGCAAAAAGGACTGACCCTGAAAGCAAAAAAAAGATGACACCGAGCAAGATCCGAAACATAGCTTCAGTATATCGAAAAAGCGATAAAAATGCAAAAAGGAGACATTTTCCCCAGAGTGTTTATGTGCGAGTAAAATCCGGAAGTCGCGTCAGAGCATAGAGACTCGGAGCACTCGAGAGGATCGTAATATCAGGACTCGACGGCCCGAATGAGGCGAGAATATCGAGATAGCGAAATCGGAGCGGATACTGGAAATACGAGTCGACAAAAGCATCCTCGATATAGAGAATCTGATCGTATGCAGAAAGATCAAAAAAAAGAAGTCGGCGTGTTCCTGCGATGATTTTTTTCTCTCATTTCTGGATCGCGATCCAGAGTCGTGAGCGTTGTGTCGGAGTGAGATGCGGTGGAGCATGGAGGATATCTTCTCCAGAGTGTGTCGCCGTGAGAAATGCCGTCAGAAGAAATGTATCCGGGAAAATTATCACTGTTTTTCGGTCATGTATGTATGACTCGATGACATCGGCATTCACAGCGCCATCTCGATGAAACGTGACGAAGCGCTTCGAGATTTCCGCTCTTTTTCTCGGGAGCGGAAGCAGATCTCGGAACGAATACCGCGCGAGAAATGTCACGAATGATTTCGGAAGAAAAAGAAGCGCGACCTTATAAATCGGCTGATAGGTATATATCGCAAACTGTACGATCGCTTCCATCTGGTAGAGCGCCAGCACGGGAGCGGATGCGAGCACTCCGCTTATGGTTTTTATCTCTCCCTCATATTCTGGGCTTCACTCAGGACTGATCGCCATGACGACACCGTGCTCGAGTTTTTTCCCGATAGGAATCTCGACGAGCGATCCGATCTGCACATGCTCTCTGTATGTTGGGGGACAGAGATAGGTAAATGGAACGCTATCGAGCGTCCGACACAGAGGAATAACCGAGAGAAAATCCATATTAAAAACAGCTGAAAGTCGCAAGAAGTGGGATATATGTCGCCGTACTCGAATCGATCGGAAGCGTATAATTCAGCATATAGACACGTGATCAGCATACTTTTGCTACCTGCAGAAAAAGCGCCATCGGGGCAGTCTCATTATACCGCGCCTCGAAGATAGCGACACTCGCGACATCTGTATCAGGGAAAGTAATTTCCTCTTCTCCGAGATCTGTGTACTCGAGATATTTTCGTCCTGCTTGGAGTCGATTTATATCTGAATATTTCGCAGAAGTGATGATCGTATCGAGACTATCCTGGAGGATCAGAAGATTCGGTACGATACTCTTCGAGATATCAGGAGACGTATATGCTCCAGCTATAGTGCCATTTTGTGGAATAGGAAGATCACGCGATGAGAATGTCTGCCAGTTCTTCAGGATTTGTATCGAGAATGATGCGCCCGATACGGTCGTGACTGTACTCTGATCGATCGTACTCGTCGTCGTTTCACTCGATGAAAAAAGCGAACACGCAGAAAGAAGTGAGACCGAGAAAAATACGAGAAAAATACGAGGTACAGACATAAGAACGAGTAATTAATTCCCGAAGATTTGCACGAGATATACATTTCCATCGTGTATCGCATATCCGATACCGACTTTTTTCCACTCAGGAGAGAGGAGATTATACCGATGACTCCCTGAGAGCTTCAATCCTTCGAAGAGGATCGTATCGCCCTGATTTCCACCCGCGACATTCTCTCCGATGAGTGTACTTGTGAGGGATTCTCATGTCTGTCCGATCGTTTTTCCGAGAGAATTCGTATGTCAGATGTAGTTATTCGCGAGCATGTCATCGGCTTTTTCCTGTGCGATCCGCGTCAGAGTGCTGTCCTCCACGAGTGTGGAGAGATGGTATGTCGTGCGGAATGTATTGATTAGAGCGAGTTGATTCGCGCGGACATTCTCCATAGAGGTCTCCTTCTTCGGAAGGACACCGTAGTACGGCGATGGAAGCACGGGATAGATATCGCGACCTGTGATAAGAGGAGTGTTCATCCATGCTTTTCCCGTCGTATCAGAAATCTCGACAAGATAGACGCCATCGCCCTCGATCGGAAAAGAAAAAACGACAGACTTTCATGGAATTATGAGTCCATCAGAGTCGACGTACTCTGTCGGAAGCGAATATCGGCGGATCGTCCCCGATGGAAATGTCACATAGACATCCCCCTCGATCCGAGGAGTATCAGGCGATGTAAATCGTAGGATTCCACTCGAGCGCGTCGCGATAATACGTGCACCTGCCGGAAGAAGCTTCGGATATTGTGGTACGAGCGTGATGGTTTTCCCTTCGAAGAGTGTATATTTTCCGCTGACATCGAGAGAAAATGGTGTCGAATGTGTATATCCGACGAGGCTCACGGATGCTGTCCCAGACGTGAGACTATTCACGTCGAGGAGGACTTCCCCGACTCCACTCGAGCGTATCTCTGTCTCTCACTGACGGATGGAAAGCACATAAAAATCATCGCCAAATGCGATCCGTGTCAGCGGAAGGAGCTCAGAAAGAAGGGAAAATGTCGGAAAACTATCCTTTTGTCCGACCGCTGGAATCGGAAGTGTATCGAGAATTTCCTCATCGAGAATCCAGATCGGAACTGATATTTTTCCAGCCTGGTCGGTCGTAAGTGCGAGTGAGTATTTCCCCGGCTCTGGCTGTCATGGCAGGATCAGCGAGAATGTCCCATCAGCTTCAATAGTATCCGTAAAAGAAATATGACGATTCTCTGGTCCAGAGAGCAGAACGGTTATGAATTTCGCTTGATTGGTGACTTTTCCACGGAATCGAAGCGTCTCATCCGCGCGGAATGTATTCGGAATATTTTCATCGAGCAGTATTCCGAGCGAGGAGAATGTTGCTTCATCGAGTGTTTTTTTCTCGTATCACTCTGGAAGTATCCCGAGCGTCGTGATCTCTCCACCAGGGATTTTCCCGCGACTTATCGGCGCAAAAAGTAAAAAAACTTGTTTCGTCACATCGATCAGATCTGGATGTCTTGCACAATTCGGGCGATCGTTTACCTTCAGAGTAATATTTTCCCCCATGAGAGAGAGTCCGATCAGTGATCCGAGTGGAATCTCACAGACCGCAGAGGAAAATCCATCCTGTCGGAATACATCTCCAAGAGCGGTTCATCCGCCTTCGAATGCATCGGAATAATATGTCACATCATACTGTCATGATGCTCAGAAGATCCGAGCAGGTATGAGCAGAAGGAGAAGCAGAAAAAGATTTTTTTTCATAGAAATGAATAAAAACACAGCATCATCGTACGGAAGCCAAGAATACACAAATATATCTTTTTTACAAGAGTATATCTCTGAACTACTTCGACAAAAAACTCTCTGAAAATCAGAGAGTTTGAAGTTTTCCTGGTGCCAATGAGTGGACTTGAACCACCGACCTCAGCGTTATGAGTGCTGTGCTCTAACCAGCTGAGCTACATTGGCGGACTGGATGCAGGGAGAATTATAGTGAAAAATAGCATGAGTCAAATTTTCCTCTGATCTCGCTCAAGAAAATGGGAGAAAATTTTGCATTTTCTGGATTCTCGCCCTCGAAAGGATGACACATTTTCGACCTGTTTTTCTCGCTTCAGTCTTTTCTTTCCCAGTAGATTCCTTGCATTCTCCCAGATCCTTCATACACTCTTCGTGAGTTTTCTTTCTCCCGATGTTTCTCTTCCTCCACCCTACCGCATCATCGCTTCTCTGTCTCATCTTTCACGAGGGAAAAATCGTGCATGAAGAAAGTCATATGATTCGTGGACGTGAATTCGAGGAGTTTCCAGAATTATTGCATCGGATTATGGAATCATTTCCGATTACGAAGATCGCCATCGTAAATGGTCCATGACCATTTACATCGCTCAGGATCATTACGCTCGCATTGAATACGCTCGCACTCGTACGGAAAATCCCACTGATTCCGGTGCATTTTTTCGAGCTTGGGATACTCATGGGGAAGCCACTTCCGTACTGTCTGAAGGCAAATCGTGGAGAATATCTGATCCGATCCACTGATGGCGAGGATTCCCTGCGAGATATTTCATCCATTTCGGGGAGATGCTGGTGACTGTGAGACGAGGCAGATTTTCCTGATAAAAATGTCATTATCGACACGAGCATGGATTTTTCCCATATTCTGGCAGAACTCGAACGGAGAGATGGCGTCGAGATGATCGCGCCACGCTATATAAAAGATCCGAAGATCACACCCCCGAAGTGCCGATTATCCGAGGTGTAAGCGAAGAAAAACGAGTTTTTATTTACAAGACAAATACTTTTTATATAATCAACACATTCCTAAATCGTCATTATGATCGATATAAAAATCCTCCGAGAAAATCCAGATCGTATTCGTGATAGCATCCAGAAGCGAAATCTCAAATTCGATCTCGATCAACTGATTCGAATCGATGAAGAACGACTCTCGAAGCAAAAAGAACGAGAAGCACTTCAGGCGATCCGAAATAAAACGAGCAAAGAAATCCCGATGATTTCAGACGCACAGGAGCGGGAAGCGAAGATTTCCGAGATGAAAGAAGTCGGTGAAGTGATAAAATCCCTCGAAGATGCACTTACCGCGACAGAATCAGAATATAATTTTCTTCTCGCATCACTTCCGAATTTCCTCGATCCGACGACCGCGATTGGTCCAGATGATTCAGGAAATACTGTGGAGTCGACTTTTGGGACACCTCGTACATTTGATTTTCCTGTAAAACCACACTACGAGATCGGAGAAGCGCGTGGATGGATCGACATCGAGAAGTGAGCTGAGATCAGTGGTGCGCGGTTCTGGTATCTGAAGTGAGAGCTTGTCCTGCTTCAGTTCGCGATCATGCAGTATGTCATGAATGAGATGGTAAAAAAAGGATTCATGCCAGTGATTCCTCCGTATCTTGTCCGAGAACCTGCTATGTTTGGGACGGGATTTTTCCCAGCTGATCGCTCACAGATATATGAGGTAAATCCTGGAGAGGACGATCTTTTTCTTATCGGGACGAGTGAAGTGCCTCTGACGAGCTATCATAGTGGGGAGATTATCGATCTCGAGAAGACGGTACGATATGTCGGATATTCTGCATGTTTTCGTCGCGAGGCAGGAACATATGGAAAAGACATGAAAGGGATTCTTCGCGGACATCAGTTCGATAAGATCGAGATGGTGTGCTTCTGTAAACCAGAAGATTCCCAGAAAGTTCATAATGAGATGGTGTCACTCGAGGAATCGATCTGGCAGTCTCTCGGGATTCCGTATCAGAAAGTGAATATCTGTAGTGGTGATCTCGGGAATCCTGCGATGAAAAAATATGATCTTGAAGCATGGATGCCAGCACAGGATAAATTTCGTGAGGTGACGAGCTGTTCGAATGTCGGATCATTTCAGTCACGCCGACTCGATATTCGCTATCGAAAAGAAGATGGAAATCTTGACTATGTCCATACGCTCAATGGGACCGTCATCGCTTTCTCCCGATGCCTCATTGCCCTCATCGAGAACTATCAGAATGAAGATATGACCGTCACGATTCCAGAAGTACTTCGTCCGTACATGGGTGGAAAAGACCGAATATAAATTTTCTCCTCTCGAAAAGAATTCACCTATGATCACATGATTGCACTCAAAACGACTTTTTTTATCTTGGTCATTCTGGCTGCCATTCTAGAGGCATGATGAGATATTATCCTGAAGAAATGGGCGATCGAATCGAAGCAATCGCTTTTTATTCTGGGGCTCGTCGTGTATTTTCTCGCGACGGTCGTCTGGGCCTTCTCCCTGAAGTACGAATTTCTGTCGAAAGCCATATCCGTCGTCACTATTATCAATCTCATCATCGTCGTTCTCGTGTGAGTTCTGTATTTTCAGGAAAGTCTCTCGACTATAAATAAGATCGGAATCGTTCTCGGTATTATCAGTGTCGCTCTGATCGAGATGGAGTAAAGATGCCAGAATATATCGTAGTTTCAAGTGGACATGATCCTGTTCGTGTGTGGAATTTTCACATAGAATTGTCTCTATTATAAGTCCGAGACTCACTCACAGTGTGGATTCTCGCCTGCCCGAAGTAGTCACACCAGGGGGCAAGGGATAAGAATAAAACAAATGCCCTATCTTTACAGTCGGGCATTCTTCCGTTTATCCAGCAGAAAGAAAAAAGTGATGGAGAAAAATCGATAATCCCAAAATAAAAATCCCCAGTTTTGCTGGGGATTTTCTCGAGAATCAGAGAAATTTATTCATCATCTTCTTCGAATTTTACACCGCGTTCTGCACGGATTTTTTCTGTGATATTTGTCGGAGTCTGTGCATAGTGAGAGAATTCCATGACGTATGTCGCGCGCCCCTGTGACATAGATCGGAGATCTGTCGAGTATCCGAACATTTCTGAGAGCGGTACGTATGCACGAAGGATTTTTGCGAGTCATCGCTCGGTCATCTCGATGATCTGACCACGTTTGCTGTTCAGATTTCCGAGGACATCTCCCATATATTCTTCTGGAGTATTTACCTCGACGAGCATGATCGGCTCGAGGAGGACGGGACGTGCTTTTTTTGCAGCCTCTCGGAATGCCTTGATCGCAGCGAGTCGGAATGAGAGCTCATTCGAGTCGACATCATGGTATGATCCGAATGTGAGCTTCGCACGAACATCGACGACAGGATATCCGGCGATGATACCGCGAGAATACGCTGTCAGAAGACCTTTTTGTACTCATGGGATGAACTCCCTCGGGATCACTCATCCGACGATCTTATTCTCGAAAATCGTCTCATCTTTCAGCTCTGGATCAGCTTTTCTCTCCTCTGCCGAGATCGGCTCGAAGGTAATCGTAACATCACCAAATTGTCCGCGACCACCCGTCTGCTTCTTGTGCACTCCCTGCTGATCGACAACTGGCTGAGTAATCGTCTCACGGTATGCGACTTGTGGAGCTCCGGTATTTGCCTCGACCTTGAATTCACGTTTCATACGATCGACGAGAATCTCGAGGTGAAGCTCACCCATACCAGAGATGATCGTCTGATTTGTCTCAGGGTTCGTATAGACCTTAAATGAAGGATCTTCTTCAGCGAGTTTATTCAGTGCGACACCCATTTTTTCTTGGTCTGCCTTTGTCTTCGGCTCTACAGAGATGGAGATCACTGGCTCAGGGAAGTTCATACGCTCGAGGACGATCGGATGTGTATCATTACAGAGGGTGTCTCCAGTTTTTGTCCCTTTCAGTCCGACGACAGCACCGATATTTCCTGCTGGGATCTCTTCTATTTCAGTACGATTATTCGCGTGCATCTGGAGGAGACGACCGATTCGTTCTTTTTCCCCTGAGACAGAGTTAAATACATACGAACCAGACTTCAGAGTCCCAGTATAGACGCGTACGAATGTGATACGTCCGACAAATGGATCGGTCATGATCTTGAATGCGATCGCTCCGAGTGCTTCGTCTGGATCTTGCTTCAGAGTGATCACCTTCTCTTCATCGTCAGGATCAGTCCCAGTGATCGTCCCGTCATTAATATCGAGAGGACATGGAAGATAATCGACGACCGCATCGAGAACGAGCTGAACTCCTTTATTCATGAGTGCAGATCCACAGAGAAGCGGATAGACATTATTTGAGACGACTCATTTTCTGAGTCCCTGCTTGATCTCTGCGACAGAAAGCTCTCCTGTCTCGAAAAATTTCTCCATAAGTGTATCATCCTGTTCTGCAGCACGCTCGACGATCTCTGCACGGAGTGCTTTTACCTCTTCTTTATGTGACTCAGGAATATCGATCGGTATCACGACTTCCCCCATTTTTCCATCGAATTTGTAGGCTTTTTCCTCGATCAGATCGATGACACCTTCGAATCCACTCTCTTCACCGATCGGAATCTGGATACGGATGACTTTATTTCCTGCGAGACGCTTCTTGATCGACTCGAAAGTCATATTAAATGAAGCCCCCGTCTTATCCATCTTATTTGCAAATGCTACACGTGGAACGTGATACTTATCAGCCTGTTTCCAGACCGTCTCAGACTGAGGCTCGACTCCCTGAGAAGCATCAAACACAGCGACTGCCCCATCGAGGACACGCATAGATCGCTCTACTTCGATCGTAAAGTCGACGTGTCACGGAGTGTCGATCAGATTCAGCTGGATTCATTTCCAGGTCGTTGTCGTCGCAGCGGAAGTGATCGTGATACCACGCTCCTGTTCCTGTGCCATCCAGTCCATCGTCGCAGCTCCATCGTGGACCTCTCCGATTTTATGATTGATTCCAGTGTAAAAAAGAATACGCTCAGAAGTCGTCGTCTTTCCCGCATCGATATGCGCCGCGATACCAAAATTTCGGATCTTTGACAGATCTTTCGAAATAGCCATAAAAAAAAATAACAAAATAAGAAAATCTTTTTGAAGACGGCACGATAGTATTAAAAAAGCGGAAAAAGTCAAAAGGACTTTCCGAAATCCGCCCGAGAGAGAATTTTCACAATTCTCTTTTCTCCTTCCTGCTCAAGGCATGAAAAATTTCGCTTGAGAACTTTCTTTTTTCCGTACAATACTCTCGTGAATCTCTCAAAAACTCTTCTTCATACAACTGATACGTATATCAGAAAATTACACGAGGTAGGAATCGATACGGTCGAAGATTTTCTCGCTCTTTTTCCGCGAGATTTCGAGGATACGAGCGATATTATCTCGCGTTTCATCGAGATAAATGTCACCGAGAAGCAGACAGTACAGGGAAAAATCGAGACACTTACCGAGGAGCGCACGAGAAATGGAAAACTTCTGACGAAGGCGATCCTCTCCGATACGGACGGAAATACGATCGAGTGTGTCTGGTTTGGGCGGAGGATGATCGCGACCCAGTTCCATACATGAGATACAGTCATCATTTTCTGAAAGCCAAAATACGAGTATGGTCGACTCTCATTCGTGAGTGCTGATATCGAGTATATGAAGGAAAATCGTCGCGCGATTCGTCCGATTTACTCCGATGTGAACTACATTCCATGAACATGGATTCGAGAGAAGATGCTTTTTCTGAAATCCTTTCTTGAAGAAGATTTTCCACTCTTTCAGTCCGATCTTCCAGAAGAGATACGAAAAAAACGACACATGCGATCGCGAAGAGAAAATATTCAGGCACTGCATTTTCCTACGTCGAGTACGGACTTTCTTCGTGCTCGCGAAGAGCTCGGATATGAGGAGCTTTTTCACTTTCAGTATCGAGGAATCGCGAAGAAGCATGCGCTCGAAGAGGAGTCTCTTGGAAATTCTCTGATGACCGCTCTCGACTCGGATCTGATGCGGGAACTCATCGGAGGGCTTCCTTTTGCTCTTACAGATAAGCAGAAGATCGTCCTCTTCCAGATCCTGAAAGACATGGAAAAACCACATGCGATGATGCGACTCCTCCAGGGCGACGTCGGGACAGGAAAAACGATCGTCGCACTTCTCGTCGCGATCCATATGATCCTTTCCCATCGTGAAAAGACGCGGATTCAAGTCGCTTTTATGGTGCCGACAGAGATTCTCGCGTCACAGCATTTTCAGAACTCTGAAAATCTTCTCCGATATTACGGCATTACGAGCGCACTTCTGACTGGATCGATCGCCCCGAAAGAAAAAGAATCGATAAAAGATCAGATTCGCGGAGGCGACGTGGAAATCCTCTTTGGGACACATGCACTGATCCAGGATTCTGTCCGATTTGCATCGCTCGGATTCGTGATCGTCGATGAGCAACATCGATTTGGCGTGGAACAGCGGAAAGCGCTCGAACATTTTTTTTCTGGTGATGAGAAAAATGGCTTCTATCCCCATCGACTCAATATGTCGGCGACTCCGATCCCACGGACGCTCGCGCTCACACTCTACGGAGATCAGGATATTTCGGTCCTGAATGAGTATCCCGTCGGACGGAAGCCGATCCACACAAAAATCGTAAAATCACAAAAACGAGAAGAAGTCTATCGATTTATCGAGGAGCTGATCCGCGAATGACAGCAAGTCTACTGGATTTCTCCGCTCGTGACAGAGTCTGAGACACTCGATATCGCGAATGCGACGAGTATGCGAGATGCGCTGGTCGACGCTTTTCCTATGAATACCGTCGGTTTGATCCATGGGAAAATGAGCGGAAAAGAGAAAGATCGGATTATGCAGGATTTTTACGATCGAAAAATCCAGATCCTCTCGTCGACATCGGTCGTGGAAGTCGGTGTCGATAATCCGAACGCGACGGTCATCTGTATCGAAGGAGCGGAGCGATTCGGACTCTCTCAGCTTCATCAGCTTCGTGGTCGTGTCGGGCGAGGCGATCTCCAGTCATACTGCTATCTTTTCCCATCGAATGACACGTCGACCGAGCGTCTCCGCGCCATGGAAAATACCAATGATGGTTTTGTGCTTGCGGAAATCGACCTCGAGCTTCGTGGTCCGTGAGAAGTCTATGGTATCCGTCAATCTGGCGTCCCTGACCTTCATTTCGCGAGTCTTCGTGACCTCGATCTGATCGGGGAAATCCGAGAAGAGATAGAGTCGTGGATTCGAGAGGGAAAATAGTACAGTATTTGACTTGAGTATGTAAAATGATATCCTCTGTATCAGAATCATAATAACTTCTTATGGAAAACACCCCTCCTGATAGCTTGGCTAATAAATTTGAAAAACTTAATGGTTATTTCCGTCAGGCAACTGGGTTATTCTCACAGGAAATAAATTATGGGACAAAGCAAATTGATACATTAGCCCAGAGGTGTCGCGTAGCGATCATGGGGGTATTTATGCAAGAACATGATAAAAATGGTCCAGTCGGTAATGGATTACCCTTAAAGAATCCTTATAGCGCTCTTGTACCCGGACGAGAAGTGTTTCCATGGAGAGATTGCTCTCCCGAAGAGACAGAGAGGATTTCCTGGGAAGTAAAGCAAATTATAGATAAAGCCAGAGCCATTCAGTATGGGGGAGGCGAGCACCCGAATGCAGACAACGATGAACCCTGCTCATAATCCATATCGAAAAGTGATAGATTGTGATGAAGAATATTTGACAAAAAAATAGTTTATTTTAGAATATGTTCATTATTTTCTCGAAGAATTTTTATGAATAAACAAAGTCCGTACAAAAGGGATGTAGAAAAATTATGAGGAGATCCTTTGCTACTATTAAGGGTACCGAAAGAGCGAAGAGAAGATATTTATTTTAGTAGCAAGCAAAGGGATGCATTAGTCCGACTCTTATTATGTTTTTCAGAAAATCCATTCCAAATGTTTTATTCTATAAATTATACCACTTTCACCTCGGAATTTAATCGCCGAATTTGTGCTATATTGTGATTAAATACCCCCGTTTATTCGTGAGATCATAGTACCAAAGGAAAAATAATCCCTTCGATACATCATCTTGTTGCACGATCACGATGATGAGAGAATTCTCGCCCAAACCAAAAAATCCTTCATCGGGAGATTCATGATGATTTTCATACGGTATTTTGAGTTTTTACCCCAATAGAACAACTCGCACTTCTTACTCTTCTTTTCGAGGACGTGATGTGTCCTGCTGTTTTTTCTGAATTATACAAATTACTCCCAGAAAACCGAGAATCTTTTTATAGTGCGTGGATTGTAAAAAGAAAAATTCGCTATTAATTTTCTCTCTTTGAATTTTCATATTTTTGCTTAAGATTCAGAAAATATTTGTGTGAATATGAGCATTACCCGCTATCTCCAATCTCTTAAGCGCTCCGGCTCAGTCAGAAATATCCCGAATATTTCTGAGGAAAATGCGACATTTCTCCAGCAGATCATCCGCGGACATGCGAGAACGCATATCCTCGAGATCGGGACCGCCAATGGATACTCGACGCTTCAGCTCGCGAATAGCTTCTGAGATATTGAGCAGATGCCAGATATTACGACGATCGAATTCGTGTGAAATATGCATCTCGAGGCGATCCATCACTTCGAGACCTGTGGAGCAAAAAAAATCACTGCCATACACGGAGATGCAAGTGCCGTAATCCCGAAGCTTTGTGATGGATATTTTGACTTTTGCTTCATCGATGCGCGTAAGAGTAAGTACCTCGATTATCTTCTCGATGTCCTTCCGAAGCTCGCAGATGACGCGATTATATGCTTCGATGATGTCGTAAAATTCCGATCAAAAATGGAAAATCTCTACACATTCCTCGATACGAAAAAAATCCCATATCATATCGAGATGACTGATCCTGATGACGGACTGATGATCCTCGAAAAAAGAAATCTCCCGCGCGAGTAGGACATTCTCTATCACATGAAAAGAATTTGCACAATCGTGTTTTTCAGTACAATGCTTGTGTTTATTTTTTTATCTTTTTGCTTATGGCATCACTGAACAAGGTACAGCTTATCGGAAATCTTACGGCAGATCCTGAGATTAAGGAGACACCGTCAGGTCAGAAAGTTGCCAATTTCTCGATCGCGACCGATCGCACATGGAAGGATGCGAATGGCGTCAAACAAGAGCAAGTCGAGTATCACCGAGTTGTCGCGTGGGGATTCCTCGCGGATCTCGCTCAGAACTACATGCAGAAAGGAAAAAAAGTCTATCTCGAAGGACGTCTTCAGACACGAAGCTGGGACGATCCATCTGGTCAGAAGAAATACATGACTGAGATCGTCGCAGAGAACGTCATCCTTCTCGGTTCTCCTACTGGATCAGGCGGAGACTACGGATCAGCATCATCTGCTCCCGCAGAAGTCAGTCCAGCAAAGACACGAAAATCTTCCCCGAAACAAGAAGAAGAGATTTCTGTCGAGGATATTCCATTTTAAGATATTCTGAGACATTTCTCTCGATTTTTCCTACTCTCGTGCGTTCTCGGAGGATATTTCAGCACTCCAAGAAATTCTACCTTGCACACGAATTTTAGCAATTTTCTCAAGAATTTATGGCTATCACTCCTCAAAAACAAGACTATTCTCAGTGGTATCTCGACGTAGCAAAAGAAGCAGATCTCTTCGAGTATGCGCCCGTGACGGGATGTATCACGTTTCTCCCGAAGTCTGTGACACTCTGGCAGAAGATCCGTGAGACGATGCAAAAAAAGCTCGATCTCCTCGGAGTGCAGAATATGATGCTTCCGCTTCTGATCCCGATGAGTTATTTCGAGAAAGAAAAAGATCATATCGAGTGATTTGCTCCCGAGCTCGCAGTCGTTACGCATGGATGAGGAAAACAACTCGATGAGCCGTATGCGATCCGTCCGACTTCGGAGCTCTTATTCTGCCAGTTTTTTAAGAATCGACTGACTTCGTATCGTGATCTCCCACTTCTCTATAATCAGTGGGCGAATATTATACGCTGGGAAAAACGTACACGTCCATTTCTCCGTACGACGGAGTTCCACTGGCAAGAGGGACATACGCTTCACGAGAGCCACGATGAGGCAAATGCATTTGCCCTTTCTATCCTCCATGACGTTTATATCGCGACGATCCGCGATCTGATGGCGATCGATGGGATCGTCGGACGGAAGTCTGAGAGTGAGAAATTCGCTGGCGCGGACACGACATATACATTCGAGCCGATGATGGGAAATGGGTGGGCACTTCAGATTTGTACATCGCATTTACTCGGTCAGGGATTTATGCGTGGCTTCGATGTCACATTTCAGAATCGAGAAGGATGACTCGAAAATCCATACTACACATCATGGGGACTCTCGACTCGATCTATCGGGGGAATTATCTCATCCCACGGAGATGATCGATGAATCATTATCCCACCGCGAATGAGCGAATATGGGGCGGTTATTTTGCCGATTTATGGAAAAGAAAATACCGATCGCGTTAATGCGTATGTCCGTGAAATTGCCTCCATCGTCACAGGATCTCAGACCGAGATTCCTGTCAGGGGAGAATACTTCCGAGCGTATGTCGGCGATGAAACGAAGACGCTTATAGACTTCCGGAATATCCGACTCGGAGAGAAAATCGCTGAATGGGAAATCTCAGGATATCCTCAGCGGATCGA
Organism: Patescibacteria group bacterium UBA5532; assembly: GCA_002426885.1. GTDB lineage: Bacteria > Patescibacteriota > Gracilibacteria > BD1-5 > UBA2023 > UBA5532. The sequence continues at coordinate 12,814 of DINU01000002.1, read as the reverse complement.
GTGTGGAGAGCGAGATATCGAGCAGAGGACCTGTGTCGTCGCGTCGAGAATTACGGGCGAGAAGAAAATCGTCCCACTCGATGAGCTTCAGAGTACGCTCGCGCTTATGGCTGAAGCTGGACAGAAGGCACTCCTCGAGAAAAGTCGTGTACGACTTCGTGAAAATACAGTCCCATGTAAGTCACTCGAAGATATCGGGGAAGCCGTGAATGATGGGAAGTTTGCACTCTATGAATGGGATAAAAATCCCGCATTTGAGCAGGAGATCAAAGATCGATTTAAGGCGACAACTCGCTGTATTCCATTCGAGGGTCAGTTTACAGATATGCTTCTTACTCCAGAAAAAAGCGATACTGTGATGGTGGTCGTAGCGAGAAATTTCTAGTATTCCGCATGACAATAAAAAAATTTTTCTTTCTGCTCTTTTTTATAGTATGTCTGGTGCTTCTCGGACCGATGCTCTATATTCACGAGTATGCGAAGCCATATATTTATACTGATATCACGACCGTGCCATCATATGATATCGGTCTCGTTCTCGGGACGAGTCCGACAAATCGTGGAGAGGAGAATATCTTCTTTAAGTGACGGATAGAGACCGCGCGAGCACTCTATGAAGCATGAAAAATCCAGCATATTATCGTATCTGGTGATAATTCGACGGAAATGTATAATGAGCCTGAAAAGATGAAGACAGCGCTCATATCGGCAGGGATTCCGGCTGAGGATATTACGCAGGATTTCGCAGGATTTCGCACCCTTGACTCGATGATCCGCGCGAAAGAAGTATTTTGACAGGACGAATTTATCGTGATTTCACAGGGTTTTCATAACGAACGAGCGATTTACCTCGCTCGCAAAAATGGGATACATGCCGTAGGATTTAACGCTGATCCCGTGCCTTTCTCAGTCGCTCCGATGGTCTATGTACGTGAGATATTTGCACGTATTCTCGCGCTTTCCGATGTATATTTTGAGACGGAGGCGACGGTACTCGGCGAGAAAGAAGTTATTCCACTTGCGAAGTAACTTCAGTCCTTTTTTCACTTCGGTGTAAGATCGACCAAGTTTTTATCTCCCTCGTCTTGATTACTCGCTTATAAAGGTGCGTATCATCGTGAGTGGTATATTCCAGAATTCATTCTTTTGCATAGAATTCCCCTGCTGGAATTCGAGCTCGAGATTCTTCTCCTATGGATTCTGCATAACACAGGATAGCAGGGTTTTGGCTTGCTTCCCCTTATTTTGGTAGATTCCTGCTTCCGTGAGGCAGTGATATACTTTTTCTGGCTTGTTTTCGGATTTACTCTGTGGAAGCTGGAAATTTCCCTTTATTTTCAGCTGACTTCCGGAGGAAATTTGAATTTTCCGTTTTTTCTCGTATACTCCGCGCATGTTCCACACCATTGCATTTATCCTCGGACGTGAGGATGCCCTCTCGCTTGCTGAGCTCATCGCACGATACGGAGAGGCATCATTTCGAGGATCGGACGGCAAGATTGCTTTCTTTGACCTTCCTGACTTTCAGAAATACGAATTTCATCAGCTCGGATGAAGCATCCGCGCCATTCGGATTCTTCGCCCGATTGCGATCACCGACTTTCGCGATGCTGTCGTCGCGGACATTCAGGAAAAATATCCTCCCACTTCAGAATGAGAAGAATCCCAGAAAATCCGTTTTGCGATCGGCGTATATGGGCGGGATTTTTCCCAGTTCGAGAGTGGAATGCACATTAAGAAAATGCTCGGAAATGCTGGTATCGCATCACGTCTCGTGAATCGAGCGAATGAAAATATCGTCAGTGCCGTCTTTAAAGAGGAAAAACTCGGGCGATCGGAGACGGAATATGTACTTCTTACCTTTCGGGGTGAGACTTTTTTCGGAGTGACGCTCGCATGTCAGGACATCGATAGCTATACCCGGAGGGATATGGGAAAAACACGCGATATGGATATCGGGATGCTTCCGCCGAAACTCGCTCAGATGATGATAAACATCGCACGCGATACTACCTATGGGAGTATAGAAAAATGAATCTATGATCCATTTATCGGACTTGGGACGGTCGCGATCGAAGCGATGCATATGGGCGTCGGGAAAATCCTCGGAAGCGATATCCAGAACGACATGGTATCACTCGCACAGAAGAACGGATCTGCATTTCTTGCGAAAGAAAAAGCATGGCAGGAGACTATAAAAAGCCGATGAAATACGCCCAAGAAAGATACTGAGTCCATGCGCTTTCATGTTTTTTCTCTCGATTCACGGCATATCAGTGAGAAGTTTCCGACCGAGGAAAATCTCGATGAATATGCGATCGTGAGCGAAGGATATCTCTGAGAAATCATGCGAAAAGAAGATATTTCACTCGAGAAAATCCGGAAAGAACAGAGAAAAATCGAGTCGCTTTATCGAGATTTTTTCTATGGACTGAGACAGATGGCATTCCCGAATCTTATCGTGATGACATTTCCATTCTGGAATATCCGGGAATCTTCTTACTTCTTCACAGAGCTCGATGTGATTCTCCGTGACAATTCGTTCGAGACGATTCCACTCCTTCCGACCGCATATACAGGACTCACGGCACGATGAACACTCCTGCACAAGCGCCCATGACAGCAGGTCGGGAGAGAAATCTGGCGCGGAAGACTCCGAAAATCGCACGAATAAATTTTGTTTTTCTTGGCGATGCCATACAATAGAAACAGACGATTATGCCTATAGATCTCGCAAAATATACATCTCCGTATCGCTCAAAACACACGATTATTCATGCGCTCGCATGGAGCTCAGTAAGAAAATTTTTCTCCTCTGTCGAGCGCGATGATATCGCCGAACATCTGAAGACACTCCAGATTCAGCGAGATATTCTGACGATTAAGACCGAAAAACCTGTGATAAATACGGAGATTCTCCACTATCAAAGCGACTTGATTCACGCCGTGAATGCTGGAATCTGACTCGCATGATCGCATATTTCCAGAATTCACCTCCGATAATATGGCTATAAAACCATCTCATGACGACGATCGCGTCGTAACTGCAAAAGAAAAAAATGAAGAGATTACGACCGAGATGACACTGCGTCCGCGTTATCTCGCGGAATATATCGGACAGGGACAGATAAAAGAACATCTCGTCGTCGCGATCGAGTCTGCACGTATCCGCAAGTCACCACTCGAACATATCCTTTTTTATGGTCCGCCGTGACTCGGAAAGACGACACTCTCGATGATTATCGCGCATGAGATGGGCTCTGCGATGAAACACACAAGTGGTCCTGCGATCGAGAAACAGTCTGATATTATTTCCCTTCTGACGGGACTTACGGAGGGAGACATCTTATTTATCGATGAGATTCATCGTCTTCGTCCACAGATCGAAGAGATTCTCTACTCGGCGATGGAGGACTTTCAGATCGACATTATGATCGGCTCTGGGACTGGCGCGACAAGTGTAAAAATGGATATTCCTCGATTTACTCTTGTCGGTGCGACGACCAAGCTCTCGAATCTGACGAGCCCGCTTCGTGATCGATTCGGAAATATTCTGAAGCTCGACTTCTATAGACAAGATGAAATAGAAAAGATTATCCATCGTTCATTTCTGACACTCGATCATCCAGTCGAAGACACTGAGACGATTGCCTCCGTCGCGAAGCGCTCTCGTGGGACGCCACGTATCGCGAATCGCTATGTAAAGATACTTCGCGACTATGCGATCGTCGGGAAAAATATCCTCGGCGAAAATCAGGCAAATAGTATCTTCGAGAACTTCTGAGTCGATACGCTCGGACTCGATGCGCTTGATCGGAAATTGCTCCACCATTTACGAGTCACATTTCATGGTGCACCCGTCGGACTCTCGACGCTCGCTTCTGTGATCGGAGAGGAGGTCTCGACGATCGAGGATGTCGTAGAGCCATATCTCCTTCAGATCGGCTTCATAGAGCGGACTCCGAGAGGACGTCGTATCACACAGCGCGGAGAAGAATATGGGAGAGATCATCCACTTTCGTAGCTCACAGCGCTCTCTTTTTCTCCTGAAAATAAAAAGCCTGATAGATTTCTTACGCTTGGTTTCCTGTAGAAATTCAACAGGATTCCTTTTGCATACGGATTCTCCCCATGCGAGACAGTGGAAAAAGTGACGTTTTGACGTGTTTCTATCTCCCCACAGAAAATTCGAGTTTTCCCTCGTCTTTCCGTATAGATTCGTGCTACAAGCTTGGTTCCCGAGACTTTTATTCATAAAATAAAGCGGATAAACCGCTTGATTATGCTATAAATCCAAGGAAAAAACCACCAATAAATGTCCATTAAGCCTCTTTCTTACTCGTTTACAAGTATGAATTCCTGTATTTGTAGCAATTATGAGCCTTCGGTTTGTTTTTTAAGCAATATCAGAATTTCTCTTATTTCAGTTCGTTTACTCCACTATAGGGCTTTTTACTTCCCGAGAAATTTATACATCATAAAAAATACCCGAGAATTCGGGTATTTTTAGAATATACTATGATTGTTTACGTGATGGAGAAAACAAAAAAGAGAAATTCTAGATTCTGTTTTCCAGAACTACGCTGCCATCTGATCGTCTTCACCATAGACATCATCATTTGCTGCAGATGATCCATAGACGTCGTCGTTCGCTGCTGCTGGTGACGCAAATGTCACTGAGACTGCTTTCGTCTTTCCATCGCGTCCAGTCGCGATCTCATAGGTAACTACGTCTCCTTCATGGAGATTCGTATACCCATCATTTCATCCAGTAACACCAGAGAAATGGAAAAACACATCTTCTCCACCCTGAGATGGAGTAATAAAACCGAACCCTTTTGCGCGAAAGCGTTCAATGGCCTTAATAGTACCAGTAGCCATAATAAAAAAAGAAAAAATAAATGTAAGTAGTTCACTGCGTGATAAAAACTTACATACGTAAGTATACAAAATGTTTGAGGAAAAGCAAAAATAAACAATACTTTATTCAAATTGCAGTAAAGTCACCCCTTTTTTTTCCATCAAATCCTTCTTATTACTTAAGCACTTCGGCCACAGCCTCATTCACTGATCAAAAAGCGGTTCCAACCAATGGCTTTTTAGGAGAGTCAGACACCCCTGGTTCTTCCTCTGTTTTTTCCGCTGTTTTCGCAAAGACCTCCCCAGGAATTTGCTGCTGATCGGAAGGAGCAGGAGTGATTCCTCGCTCTGGGGGCGTGGGACTCTTCTTGCTAAAATAATTCATATCAGGGATCTGAGTAATCATAAAATGATAGGATTAAAAAATAACAAAAGTATTATACACTATAAAATACATTTTTCAAGTATAATATATTTTTTTCTATAAAGACTCACTTCCATGAGAAATCATACATGCTACTCTGTCCGAAGTGCTTCTATCGGATCCATACGAGCAGCTTTATATGCTGGATAAATCCCGAAGAAGAGCCCGATTCCGACAGAAAAACTGAGTGCCAGTATAATATGCCCGGTCGTGATCGTCGCATTAATCACTGGAAAGAGCATATTTACGAGAAAAACCAGTCCATATGAGAGTCCTATTCCGATAATTCCTCAGAAAAGCGTGAGGATCACTGATTCTATCAGAAATTGTTCGATAATATTTCGATTCTTCGCACCGATCGCTTTCCGAATCCCGATCTCCTTCGTGCGTTCTGTGACAGTAACAAGGAGAATATTCATGACTCCGATTCCTCAGACAAGCAGAGAAATGGCAGCGATCCCAGACAGAGCTCACTTCAGTATTTCCGTGATACTTCCGACCGTCTCGAGCATATCTTCTTGGCTCTGGATCGTGAAGTTCGCATCATCCGCATTCTCTATATTAAAAGCTTGGAGTAGAACTTTTTCTATGGCATCCTTTTTTGTATTCATTGCTTCCGAATCCTCGACGGATACAGAAATACTCCCGATATAGGACGATCCGACTACGCTGATCATCGCCGTGGTAATCGGGATATAGATCACATCGTCCTGATCTCCGAAGCCACTTCCTCATTTACTTTTTGTCACTCCGACGACTGTAAAAAGGGCATTTCCGATACGGATCGTCGCACCGATCGGATTCGCTGTCCCAAAAAGATTTTCTGCAACAGTCGGACCGATGACGGCGACTTTTTCTCGATTCAGATTATTGATATCGGTGATAAATGATCCTTGTTCTACAGTGGTATTTCGCACAAATTCATAGGAACTGCTAATTCCATAGATCAGAGTGTTCGTATTCGCATCCTGGTATATAACCTGCGCTGAAGTCTGGACAACTGGCGCGACGATCACTCCCGACACGGTCGACTCGATCAGATCCACGTGCTCCATCATAAAAATATCCTGATCAGACCAGCTAAATGAGCGTACATCTCAGTCATTTGATCCTCCGGGAGAAATCGTGAGGAGATTGGTTCCGAGGGATTCGATACTCGAAAGGATACTTTTTTGTGCTCATTCACCGATCGCAAGCAGAACAACGACAGAAAAAACCCCGATAATAATCCCAAGAGAAGAGAGAGTCGTCCGAAGTTTATTCGCGAGCATGCCCTGAATCGCTATCGAGATGGTGCGGAGAATATTCATAGAGAAAAGTTCAGCAAAAATAATCAGCTACGCCACAATATTTCCATCAAATATTTTTATCACTCTTTTGGCATGCTGGCTGATCGCGAGATCATGTGTGATCAGAATCAGTGTCCGACCTTCATCATTCAGAGAATGAAAAATATCGAGCACTTCTACTCCTGTCTTCGAGTCGAGTGCTCCTGTCGGCTCATCCGCGAGAATCACCGATGGCGATCAGACGATTGCTCGTGCGATCGCGACACGTTGTTGCTGACCACCCGAGAGTTCCGTCGGTTTATGATGAAATTTTGATTCGAGACCGACGCGGACAAGCGCTTCTTTTGCGAGGGTTTCTTTTTTCTTCTGGGAAAGTCCCTGATAATCGAGCGGAAGCATGACCTGCTCAAGCGCAGAAAGACGTGCAATCAGATTATATCCCTGAAATACGAAGCCGATTTTTTCCCCTCGAAATTGTGCCTCAGCATTCGATGAAAGTACCGATGTATCCTTTCCATCGAGATAATATTTTCCTGATGTTGGTCGATCGAGCAGTCAGAGAATATTCATGAGCGTCGATTTTCCACTTCACGAGGGCCCGATGATCGCTACAAATTCCCCGTCTTCAATCGAGAGATTGATTCATTTTAATACCTGAATATTTTCCGATCAGAGCTGATAGGATTTTGTAATAGAAGAGAGCGAAAGCATGGAATTCAGAAGTCAGAGGCGGGTTCCTGTAGCACTATTTTGATTGTTTTTTCTAAAATCATCAACCGGGAGGTTGTGGTCAGTTGGCGCGAGAACTTTCGTTATTTGATGATCATCAAAATACACCTCCCGCGCTCATTGTATCGCTTTCAGAGGAGACATCGCCACTGAGAATATGTGTTCCAAAAGTGACTCCGGAGAGAATTTCTGTGTATCATCCATTTGCAATTCCGAGCGTAACTTCTTTTTTCTCTGGTGTTCATCAGGATCCTGATCGCGTACCTATGACGGTAAGGAACGATTTTCCAGAGAGAGTCGAAATCGCTTCTGTCGGAACGACGAGAGTATTTTCTTTTTCTGCGGTGACAATCGTGACGGTGGCGGACATTTTCGAATAGATAGGACTCTCCATGGGAGGCATGAGAATACGCGCGATATATGAGACGACATTCGAGGATTCCTGTGGCGCGCCGCTGACAGACGAGACGATACCTGTAAGCGTGAGATTCGGGAAGGCATCGAGAATGATATCCGCCGACATTCCAGCACGCACTTTTACGACATCGATCTGGTCGAGGAGTACCTGCACTTCATATTCACTATTTCCGAGGACAGAGATTCATTCTGTGTCAAGCGTGACACTTCCGACGGTCCAGGGAATATCCTGGATTTCCCCTTCGAATGGTGCAATAATCTGATAATCCGCAAGTGCAAGCTGAGCTTTTTCGAGACTGATTTCTGCAGAACGAATTGCATTTTTTGCACTGGCAATATCTGTCGCATCGGGTCCATCATCGAGATCCCTGAGCGATGCCTGATTGAGCTCGATCGCCCGCTCCTGTGTGGCGATGCTCTGAATAAGCTGGGCGCGTTTTGTCTCGTATGATCGCTTCGTGGTCTCCAGTGCTGTTTTTGCACTCTCGAGTGCATTTTCCGCTTGTGTCAGCGCATTCTGATTCTGAAGCAGGGAATTTTTATCCGAAAGCGACTGGAGATCATCGCTTCCGTAGCTTTTAAGTGTAGAAATATTACTTGCATTACTACTGATTTTCGCATTTACCTGTGTCAGATATGTCTGAAGTTCGGCTTTTATACTCTCTTGAGTCGTCGCAGGAAAGGCACGTGTCTCAGGGGAGGCATCGACTGTACGAATCGCTAGGTCGAGAAATGTATTATAGTCCTCGAGAATTTCAGAGAGATGGATTGTCAGTGAAAAAGTCGAGTCGAATGTGCGTGGATTTTCCCCCCGAAGTTCCGAGAGCTCATCCTTGAGATCATTATAAGAATCAAGGAGAGATGTGTACGTGCTTTGCATTTTTTCCTTTGTTGCAGGATCATTTGCCCCGAGATCACCATACATTTCCGAGCCTCTTGTGTCGAGAAAAAGCAGATCTTCGACTTCGGCATTCATCGTATCGAGAAAATTCAGAATGTCGTCCGCACTGGTAAAAGCATTCGTCATGTCTCGCTCGAGATTATCCGTGTCGGAGTCAGTGGCGATGCTCTCCTGTGCATATGCGAGCTGTCCACTGGCAAGAGCGACCTTCTCAGTCTGTTCAGAGATCGTCTGCTCCGCACTTGTCTCAGCGTTTTTCGCCTCGATCATCAGATCTTTCAGCTGTTGCTCGAGATCAGTACGATTTGCTTCCGAGTCTCTTAGAGTGTTATTGGCGCGAATCCGATCAGTATCTGACGTATCAGCAAAAAGTTTATTATAATTATTGCGTGCATTCGAAAGTGAGATTTTTGCATTCTCGATCTCGAAATACGCATCTGTCGCATCGACTTCTGCTATAATATCGCCTTTTTGCACGGTGTCACCGACTATCTTTGAGATTTTTGAGACGGTTCCTTGTCGCGCAAACGAGAGGGTCGATTCTGTTATCGGATAGATTTCTCCGACTGCTTTTACTGTGCTCTGGATGCGTCCTGTACCTACGATTATCTCTGTAGTCGTCGGTATCGTTATCGTCGGTCCTGATGCGAAGAAATAATAGTATCATCCTCCAAGAATTGCCAGGACAATGAGTGTAATGACGACCTTTTTCATGATGGAAAAGAAAAATTATTTTTGCGTAGAATGCGCTTGTTTTTTTCTCCTTAATGTTTCTTCCGCTCGTTCTCTGTGAGATATTTCTTTCTGAGACGGAGTGATGTCGGAGTCGCCTCGAGATATTCATCTTCACCGATATAGTCGAGACAGTCTTCGAGCGTCATCTTCCGTATCGGAGTCAGGCGAATCGCCTCGTCTGCACCAGAAGCACGCATGTTCGTAAGTTGTTTATTCTTCGTCGGATTCACGACGAGATCACTTCACTTCAGATGTTCCCCGATGATCATCCCTTCATAGACTGATGTCGCTGGCTCCACGAAGATCGGTCCACGATCCTGGAGATTCCAGAGTGAAAATGCCATCGTTTCGCCTGTGACACCCGATATCATCGATCCAGCATCACGCTTCTCGATCGGTCACTTATACTCATCGTAGTGCGAGAAACTCGAGTAGATAATCCCTTCACCCTTTGTCTCGATGACGAATCGAGAGCGGAATCCGAGCAGTCCCCGAGTTGGCACTTCGAATTCCATATTCGTGATACCATTTTCCGTGTTCATATTTTTTACGATTCCCTTTCTTTTTCCGAGAAGCTCGAAGACGGCTCCACTGGTCGACTCTGGTACCCACATGACGACATTCTCGATCGGCTCGAGTTTTTTCCCTTCTTCCTCGTGGAAAATCACTTCTGGTGGTCCGACCTGAAGCTCGAATCCTTCTCGGCGCATCGTCTCGATCAGCACGGAGAGATGGAGCTCTCCGCGTCCAGAAACAGAGTAGCTATTTCCATCAGAGTTCTCGAAGTCGATCACAAGACCGACATTCATCTCTGTCTCTTTCTCGAGGCGATCTCGGATCTGGCGCGATGTGACGAATTTTCCTTCTTTTCCTGCGAAAGGAGAGTCATTTACCATAAATTCCATCTTCAGTGTCGGTGCATCGATCGTGATCGGTGGCATGCCTTCGGCGTTCGCATCAGAGCTGATCGTCTCTCCGACATAGATGTCGGGGATCCCTGCGATCGTGATAATATCTCCGGCTTCTCCAGTCGGGACTTCGATCTTTTTCAGTCCGAGAGTCGTATATATTTTCGAGACTTTTCCCGTTCGGCGACTGCCATCATTTCCGATGATCGTCACCGTCTGACCGACCTTTACGATCCCTTCATAGACACGTCCGATCCCCATACGTCCGACATAATTATCATACGCGAGATTCGCGATCTGCATCTTAAATGGCTTACTCGTATCATTTTTCGCCTCTTCAACCTGCTCGAGGATCGTCTCAAAAAGTGGATAAATATTACTCGATTCGTCTGAGAGTTCTTTCTTCGCGATCCCATCTCGCGCGATCGCATAAACGATGCGTCCATCAGTGATATCAAGCTGTTCATCGGTCGCGCCGAGCTGAATAAAAAGATCAAAAAGCATATCGATCACTTCTGTCGGACGAGCTGTCGGTTTATCGATCTTATTAATCACGACGATCGGCTTCAGTCCGAGCTCGAGCGCCTTTTTCAGGACGAATTTCGTCTGGGGCATCGGTCATTCGTGTGCATCTACGACGAGACACACTGAGTCCACCATCCGTAGCACACGCTCGACTTCTGATCCGAAGTCCGCATGTCACGGAGTATCGACGATATTGATTTTTACGTCATTGTACTGAACGGCAGTATTTTTTGCGTAGATCGTGATCCCTCGCTCTTTTTCCTGATCATTTGAGTCCATGATTCCCGTCCCGATTTCTTCATTTTCTCGGAATGTCCCAGACTGTTTCAGGAGCGCATCGATCAGAGTCGTTTTTCCATGATCGACGTGTGCTATAATCGCAATATTTCGGTAATGATGCATAAAAAAGAAAAAAGATAAAAGATTTCTCAAAGCAAAAATAAGCCATCCATATCGGAATAATCTCCATTTCTCTTAAGAAAATGAAATGTGCTGATTTTCTGCTTGCAAGATACAGATAAATACGAAAAATACAAGTTTTTCTGGAATTCTTTAATTATGCAATAAATCCATATCCATGTCATCCCATTTTATTGATTCCTGGTCAGAAATATGCTAGCATGGCAGTACTTTCCCTTTTTCAGATTTCTTTTTCAGAGAAAAATATAAAACGGAGAAAGTGTGGGATTTTCCTCTTTTTCTTAAAGAATTTAGTTTCTCCCCCCAGCTCTATGCATCTCTTCAGAAACTTTCATAAATTCTCGACAGGCGCACTCCTCTTTTTGGCTCTCATATTTGGAGGATTTTTTGCTTCTCATCTCTTTGCGACATTTCAGGAGTTTTACCCATACTCTCAGAAACTCATAGAGAGTGGTGTCTCGAGTACAGCACTTACCTCAGACAGTCCAATCCTTCGAGAAAAAGCATATAGTATCGCTGTATGAATATCTCGACCGATTATCTGATGTACTCCGTATAATGCAGACTGTGACTATGACTCTATTCTTCGATTCAGAGAAATCATACATACCAATTTTAATATCCCAACTTCTCAGTATCTTCGTCGACTCGATGCAATACGACTCGTCCTCAGATCGAGAGAAATCAGTCCATCCTCATCTCTGAGTACATTCACTGATGTAGATAATACAATTGCTCCAGAATATATTGGATATATTGCACGTGCACGAGAACTCGGATGTATCCAGAGTGCAGAATATTTCCGTCCCTATGATCTCATCACTGAGTGAGAGTATGCGAAGATGACAGTCTGTGCCATTTCTGCTTCATCCACATTTACCTGACCTTCATCTTCCCTTCCATCAGTGGGGTGATCCGTAGAGACGCTTTACCCGAGTACTCCTGTCTCTTCCCTCACTCCTCTCGAGCAATCACTCTATAATTTCCCAGAAAGCACGACCGCTTCGTATGGAGGAGGATATAGTTATGTCGCAAATAGTCCTGTCACAAGTGTCTTCGGTCGTATCTGAGCTGTCGTGTGACAGTCAGGAGATTATACGACAAGTATGATCCCAGAGTGAAGTAATCTGTACTTCACCGATCAACGCGCTATAAATGCTCTGAGTGGAACATATTCTGGATTCAGTGGGGATATTCTCGCGCTGTCTGGAGTGGTGCAGACTCTTTCCGGGAATCTGACAAATCTCTCATGAACCGTAACAAATCTTTCGGGTACTGTGGATACTGTGATTACAAATATTACAAATCTCTCCGGAGTTGTAAATACGAATACTACCAATATCACCACAAACACAACAAATATTACAAATCTCTCATGAACTGTGTACACACTTTCCGGAGATGTTTTTACCCTCTCATGACTCGTCACAAACAATACAACACAAATAGAATATCTCTCATGAGTTATCGCGACACTCTCAGGGGGAAATCATAACCCTCTCACTCTCTCGGGAGTAAATGGTCTCTCTCTTTCATGACAAGAACTGTCTCTTAGTCTGGCATCTTCTACGACTACAGGAGCGCTTTCTTCTACGGATTGGAATAT
>DINU01000013.1 GCA_002426885.1 Patescibacteria group bacterium UBA5532 | reverse complement strand
AACTTGACTCTGCAACGGAACATTTTTAATTTTTTCTAGTGTTTCTTTATCTATGGATTTAGGTTTGGGTATAATAAATTCAATTTTAAAAAATTTTGATAAAATTCTGATAAAATCTAATTTATCTGGTAAAATATGGGAAACAATAATTAATGAAATTTGTTTTTCTAATCAAAAATTATGGATGTTTTCATTTAGAATACTTTCTAAAAATAAAGTTGATTTTCTATACATATTTTTTAATACAAAATAAAATACAACTATATACTTTTTTCTAAAAATCATTTTTCCTTATTCCTTTTTTCTCCCCCCCAAAATTGCCCGATAGGGCAAAAAAAGTTTTTGGTTTCGCTGATTTTTAGTATTCAAGATGATATTCTCTAAAACAAAAAGTAGATGTTGCCTAACATCTAAATTACCGAAAGTATCTTGTTTTTCCTTATGAAATCAATAAAATTCGTACAAGATATTTCATAGAGAGTTATGCGAAACTATCTCACTCAATGAGAAGCAATACAAGCGTTTCAAGAATACTTGCTTATAAAAAGATATTCAGAAAGAACGAGAAAAACATATCTCTGAGTTTTGCATACTTTTTTACGGGAAATAGAAAAAAATATTTCTCAGATTTCTCGAAATGACATCGAACAATATTTTTTTATCAAAATCAAAAATGGAATGTCCATCTCTTACCACAAGCAACTTACAGGAGTCTTAAAGCTGTTCTTTTTGCGATTCCTCGAGAGAAAAGATATTCTATGGGATGAGCTCTATCCAGAAAAAGGAGAGCAAAAACTTCCGAATATCCTCTCGAAATCAGAAGTAAAAAAGCTTCTCGAAAATACCGAAAATCTCAAACATAAGACGATCCTTACGATGATATATGCAGGATGACTTCGACTTTGAGAATGTACGAATCTCCGTATTTCTGATATTGATTCCAGCACTATGATGATAAAAGTGAGACAAGCAAAAGGAAGAAAGGATCGATATATTCCTCTCTCTTCAAAACTTCTGGAACTTTTACGACAATATTATCGAGAATATATACCCAGAAACTATGTATTCGAATGACAAGGATGAGGAGTCTATTCTGAGCGAAGTATTCAGAAAATCATGAAGCAATCTCTGGGAAACGCTGGAATTACAAAACAAGCAAGTGTCCATACCCTGAGACACAGCTACGCAACACATTTACTTGAAGATGGAGTCGATATTCGTATTATTCAAGATTTTCTCGGTCATGCTCATATCCAGACGACACAAATCTATACGCATATATCTTCCCCTATACTTTCCAGAATCAAGAGCCCATTCGAGAACCTATAAAAAACCTTCCCAAAATCTCGAGAAGGTTTTTTTCATCTCCATTATTTCTAGGAAATACAGAATAACTGTATTTCTGAAAATACGATCCTTTTGTAGAGCCTAGCTCGCAACGATAGTGGCGAGCGTCGAGCACTTTTTCCGCGTTTCCTCTAGTACATGCCACCCATGCCTCACATTCCGCCCATTCCACCTCCATGCGCATGTTCTGCGTCACCACTTTTCTTCGGAAGCTCGACGATCGTCGCCTCGGTCGTGAGGAACATTCCTGCGATCGAGATCGAGTTCTCGACGGCACAGCGAGCGACTTTCTTCGGATCGATGATCCCAGCCTTTACGAGATCTTTATATTCATCTGTCGCAGCGTCATATCCGTAGTGAGCTTCTGTATTTGTCCGGACTTCATTCACGATTACTGCTCCTTCTTTTCCTGCATTTTCCGCGATCTGACGGATCGGATAGGCAAGTGCTCGTGCGACGATCCCAGCTCCGACTTCTTCGTCCCGATTCTTGAGTGTGAGATTCTCGAGGACTTTCGTCGCTTTCAGAAGAGCGACTCATCCTCCAGCTACGACTCCTTCTTCGACCGCTGCTTTTGTCGCATTGAGTGCGTCTTCGATGCGGAGTTTTTTCTCCTTCATCTCGACTTCACTCGCAGCTCCGACGCGGATCACACCGATCCCGCCAGCGAGCTTCGCGATACGCTCTGCGAGCTTCTCCTTATCATAGCTCGACTTCGTGATCTCGATCTGTGTGCGGAGTTCTTTCACACGCGTATCGATCAGATGCTTGTCGCCTGCTCATCCTATGATCGTCGTATTTTCTTTCGTCGCGATGATGGCATTTGCTTTTCCGAGATGTTCGATACTCGCATTCTCGAGCTTATATCCCGTCTCATCGGTGATGACCGTCGCATTTGTCAGGATCGCGAGATCCTTGAGGATTTCCTTTTTTCTATCACCAAATCCTGGAGCCTTAATCCCAAGAACATTCAGGACTCATTTCAGCTTATTCAGGATAATCCCTGTCAACGCTTCTCCATCGATATCATCTGCGATGATGACGAGTTCTCTTTTTCCAGTGCTTGCGAGTTGCTCAAGAAGCGGAAGGATGTCTTTCAGAGTAGAGATTTTCTTATCGGTGATGAGGATCGGTGCGTCATTGATGCGCGCTTCCATCTTCTCAGGATCCGTGATCATATACGGAGAAATATATCCGTTATCGAATTTCATCCCTTCCGTCACCTCGATCTCGAGACCGAATGTCTGTCCATCCTCGACGGTAATCACACCATCTTTTCCGACTTTTTCCATCGCGCTTGCGATGATCTTCCCGACTTCCGCATCTTGTGCAGAGATCGTCGCGACTTGCTCGATTTCTTCGTGTGTATTCAGAGGTTTACTCATCTTCGCGAGTTCTGCGATCACGAGTTCGCCCGCTTGTTTCATCCCATTCTTGAGCTCGATCGCATTGATCCCGGAGCGGATTTCGCGGAGTCACTCTCGCACCATCGCATAGGTGAGGAGCGTCGCAGTCGTCGTCCCATCTCACGCAGCATCATTCGTCTTACTCGCGGCTTCTTTTATCAGATCCGCTCCCATATTTTCCATCGCATCCTCGAGTTCGATCTCTTTCGCGATCGTGACACCATCATTTGTGATTTGTGGTGCACCATATCATTTTGAAAAAATAACATTTCGGCCTTTTGGTCCGATTGTCGTCATGACGGTGTTCGCGACTTTTTCCATACCAGCGAACATAGCGAGACGAGCTTCATCACCGAAGTGAATAGTTTTAGCCATAGAAAAAAATTTAATAATAAAAAATCTAGTTTACTTTCGCAAGAATATAGTCATAAGCGACGATCTTATAGGTGATATCGTCGACTTTTACATCATCTCCAGCGTACATACCTGTGATGACACGATCTCATTTTTTCAGATCGATTTGTATGAGTTGTCCGTCTTTATCGACTTTTCCCGGCCCGACCGAGATGACGGTGTAGAGAGAAGGTCGTTCTTTATTTGGACTGTCGGGGATGATGATTCCGGATGTCGTCGTCGATTCTGGGTTTACTGGCGCCAGCAGGATGCGATCGTTCATCGGCTCGATCTTCTCGACCATATCTGGTGTAATACTCATAGAGAAAAAGATAAAAGTATAAATGCTAATAAAATCTAGCATGCAGATTATATACGTGCTAACTTTTTAGTCAAATGAAAAGATTGGTTTTTTTCCGAAAGTGTGAGATATATTCAGAAAAACGATAAAAACCCCCACGAATATGGGGGAAGAAACTTCACAAAAGTACCACCAAAAGATATTACGTATCAGTAACAGGATCCGTTACAGACAGGAATATCTACGAAGAAATAATTATTTGCATATGTGTGTCCAAGTACTGGATTCGGTGGATTTACCAGAATAAGGTGTTTTCTGATCTTTCCATCGGGATTCCATTGCGTTGCATCTCCTTCATAATTCTCATCGGCAATCCAGAAACCAATTGGATAGCCCCATGAATCATACGCATATTTGAGAAATATGCCGACGTGACCAGGATTACTGGTACTCCCCTGAGGATATTGATTCCAATATCCGATCGCCTCATTTCCACCCCAGGCTCCCCAGCCGAAGAACGCAATCATTCGGCCGCGATGTTCCCATGAAGGATCATAGTAGTATGATCCCCATTGTGATCCCCACTGTGATGACCACTGTGACCATGCATCATACACTTCTCGTGCTCGTTCCATGACATTCTTTCCAGCATGCCATCTTCCTGTGCCGTTATTGTCTTGTGTTGCGATTTTCGCAAATGCAGGACATTGACCCGGAAAATAGTAGCTCTCGCTGAATGAGGGATAGATAGTGGGGTTATTTACCCACTGTGTATCGAGTTGTACGACACCAATCTGGTGATTCAATGAACTTCCTTTCCATTGCCATAGGTTTGTAATCTTGACACTCTCATCCTGTTGGAGATTCCAGGATGGAACATCTCCCTGTACCGGATTTTCATTGAACCACGATTGATCAAGTACCGGATAGTTTACGAGCACGTAACTATTATTTCCCCATTCGTACTTCGAAAGTTGTTCACGATAGAAGTATTGTCCGAGGGAGTTGTACTCAGAATTTAAGAACATGCCCGTGACAGTGTAATCCGCACGAGGACGGATTGAGTATAAGATATTCTCTGGGGCTATCCATGCCATGGATTCTGCCGAGAGAAAAAGAGAAAATACAACCATAAGGACATATTTGTGCATAATAAATCCTCTGTAGTACTGCTGTTAAAGAACATGTCTTCGCTCAAAGATATGTTTCGATAAATAATTATCTACACATACTTTTTCGATAAAGACAATATGAAGTGTATTGTTTTTTTTTTTTTGCAAGTAGAATTTACGAAATTATTTATTTTCTTTCTAGAAATGCCTTCTATTCGTTCTTTTTCCTTTCTTCTTTTTGGTATCTTTCTCTCTTTTTTTCTCACTTCCTGTATTCTCGATCCAGAATGAGAGAAAAAAGATAATCTTTCTCTTTCATGAAATATTTCGAGTGGAGAAATAGTTTCTTGAGTACAGGATATATGCGAAGAAACATGGGATTTTTCGGATTTTCTTTCTGGAACGATTCTTTCTCCTGAAATGACTGATGCAATTCGAACACCGTATGCGAGTGGAGAGTCGAGAGATTTTATTCCGTATAGCGTACTTGGTTCAGGGGGTTTATTAATAGAAAATATTCTTATTTCGTTTCAGTTGTCTCCATATATTCCATATCAGAATTCTTCGAATTTTGGATGAAGTGCAAGAGAAACAGCAGATTACATTCAATTTTTCAACACACAAAGAGAAAGACAGATTGAATATTACAATGCACTCTTCGGAAAAACTCCTACTTCTGAGCTCATCGAGAATGCAAATGGAAAATATAGATGCCTTGCAATGGATGGAAATGTGAAGAAAGCGATAGAACCACTTGGGACGTATACTCAGATTTCTGCAATCTGAGGAATCCCTGCCAACACAACACCGCTTTCTGAACAATTTCCCCTCGATAGTTTTACCGTTGCTCAGAATGCAATTGGACAGGTTATAGGTGATTGATATTATTGGACTCGATTGCCGACACGTTATGAGGATATTGTATGAGAAAAATATTTTCTTTTTTCCATAACTCGAGATACTTCTGTGGCTTCTTCATCTTCTGGACATAGCATTCCCCCAGAAATAAAACAATGATACATGATGAAGCTCACAGATTGTTCTCTCCCCATATCAAACACTTTAACACATCTCACGATTCATTTGATGCCACCAGTATGATATACTTGGAGCGGACAGACAGCGATCGATTATCGTCAACGAATTCAGGGAGAATTTTCTCTTCATTTTTCCGTTCTTGGCAAGCCCAACATGGTAATTCTGACGACAAATACAGGAGAAATGATACAGCTTCCTATAGCATTTCTGGATCCGGATGATGCCGATATATACCAGAATATAAAAAATGGAATGTATTGTCTCAATGAAGAAATATGTACCATGAAATTTAATTCTGAGGTATTATGAAATATCACCTCTCTCGAGATTTTCTATAATTCGGAAGAAAAATAATCGATTGAGGAAATACAGAATACCTGCTTTCTGAAACTACGATCCCTTTGTAGAGCCTAGCTCGCCACTGTCATGGCGAGCGTCGAGCACTTTTTCAGCGTTTCCTTGATTTTCTGGGAATATCCGATAGAGTATCGTACATGCAGTATACACTTTCATCATCTGATCTCCTGATCAGAGTCGATACACACGGGGCAGAGCTGACCTCACTTCGTTTCCAGGATCGAGAATTTCTCTATCAGAAAACTCCTTGATACTGGCAGAGACAGTCTCCGATTCTCTTCCCGATCGTATGAGCCTTGAGAGATGGACAGTATTCATACGCGTGAGAAAGGTTTGCACTTTCTCAGCATGGATTGGCGCGCGATCGAGAATTTTCTCTGGTCGAGCAGTCTGTGTCTCATCTTGCATTTACCTTGCATTCAGACGAGCTGAGCTTCTGACAGTATCCATTTCTTTTTTCGCTGACGCTGCGATATACACTCATCGGGTCCTGACTTCAGGTCGAGTACTTTCTCGAGAATCAGGGAAATGATACGCTTTTTGCGTCTATCGGATGACATCCTGCATTTGCACTGGAGCACAGTATCGATCAGTATTCTCTCCTTTTTCCAGAAGATACCACACTTTCGTATGAGCGACTCGTCGCATGACTCCTGGATACGGCGCATATTTTTTCACTTCCGCTTTCTGACCATATTCTTCCGCTTTCTGAAGAGACATTTGATCAGGATGCACTGATTTTCCGAGATATGCAGAGTCGTGTCTTGTTTTTCCGAGAAGGAGATAGGACACTTTTTCGATTTGATCGAGGAAATTTTCCACACTTTGCCCTCTGGAAGCAGCGAAATGCGCCATTTCTCTGTCTTGAGCCATGGCAGGGATATGCGGATAGTACAGAATTTCTTGGAGAATTTTCAGAGAAGTGAGGTATCGTGGCACTTGATCCTGAAGATGTACGGATATGGAAATGGACGATCGATTTTATGAAATAAAATTTTCTTGATTCCGGATGATTTTCGCTATAATACGGTGCTGTGCCACCTTAGCTCAGTCGGTAGAGCAACGCACTCGTAACGCGTAGGTCGTGAGTTCGAATCTCATAGGTGGCTCCATCTGTTTTCCCTAGAAATGATCGTATTTAAGATCATTTTTTTGTTTTTGTCTGCATTTTTGTAAAGAAATAGTTTATTTTTTGCACATTTTCACTTCCTTATTTATAATATTTCTGTATAATGATTTTGTTTTAATTTTTCCGATGGAACTGAAACGCACCAGATATATCAGGTCAATCACGCAAGAAATACAGGAAAAGAAGGATATAAAAACGTGGATTATTACCGGTGAAGCAGGAGTCGGGAAGAAGCATTTTCTCCATCTGCTGGAGGAATATTTTCGTTCTCTTTCCGAGAAAACAGTTTTTCTTTCATTTCGTACTGGGGATATTCTCCAGCCTATGCTTGATACATCATATGAGAAAGAAAAAGAAAAACCGTATATCCTTTTTGTAGAAAATAGTTCTCTTAATAGTATCGTCGATTTACTTGTTTCTTGGCAAGATGAACACAAGAAGGATATTCTCTTTATCGTCACCAACGATACGACAGAGGTACCTTCTACGCTCGCATGAGTCTGAAAATTTCTCCTTCCGAGAGTCTCATGGCGGGAATACCGTGATGAATTATGACTTGCATCTGATACAGAATCATACCAGAAGGATAGTGGATTACAGGCAGATTTGGATACTGCATTTCAGACATATCTGAATCGAGGCTCATATCCCGATGTTCTCGCTTCTGATACAGATTTCTCGCTCCTTCAGACACAGAGATGGGAACGAAAATATACAGATATGGTTCTACAACTGTACAAAAAAGATGAAGAAAACTTCGTAAATTTTCTTCGAACACTGGCGCTCGAGACAGGATCACTCCTGAAATGAGACTATTTTGCGAAGCTCGTGGGTATTCCACGACGAAAGGTGTGGGAATTTATCGATGTACTGACGGAATTTTCTGTTATAGATCGTATCCAGCCATATGTGCGTGATATCACAGGAGAGACGAGTATCCATGATCGATATTACTGGACGGATTTATCATATGTACGCGCACTCCTCGGAGATATGTACATGCAGGGGACACTGCGTCAGAAAGTCCTCGAGAATGCACTCTACCTCGAGCTGAAATTCGCACTTACGAGCGATCATATACTCTGGTTTTATCGTAAAAAATCACAGGCAACTATCCCATTTCTTCTAGAACGCCTCTCGAATCAGGAACTTATTCCGATCACATTTACGGAGCGAAATACAGAGGTCGTACCACAGATATTTCAGTCATTTCAGCATCAGTATGGGACTTCCGTGAAGCGGTATATTATCTTCACTGCATCGCTCTGTGCGGAGATGGAACTCGAGACGGTACCTGTACTTTTCCTTCCGCATACGCTTATCTAAGCGGGGAACATATATTTTTCTCGATATTTTTTTGCAAAGAAGGCGAGTCTTATTATACTCATTGCATTTTCTATTTCTCTTCTCATGAAAGCTATTCTTCTTGCTGCATGATCGGGGACTCGTATGCGCCCACTTACGAATACGATCCCGAAGGTCATGGTCGAGCTCTTCGGAAAAACTCTGCTCGAACATAATATGGATCGACTCGTGCCGTATGTCGATGAATTTATAATCGTCGTGAAGCATTTGCCAGAAAAAATTACAGAGCCACTCGGAAATGAATACATGGGAATCCCGATCCGATATCATATCCAGGGGGATGAGAAGGGGACAGGCGCAGCAATAAAAGGGATCGATGTCGAAGGGGATCTGATTATCGCGTACACAGATGGGATCGTGTCGCAAGAAGATATCGATAAAGAGATGCGATCGCCTCACTCCACTGTGCTTGTGCAGATCGTGCAAAATCCAGAAAAATATGGTATTTTCTGTACGGATGAAGCGGGATTTGCGACAGATCTGGTCGAGAAACCGAGTGAATATGTGGGAAATCTGGCGAATTTCGGATTTTTCAAGATCAATAGCGAGATTATCTCGATCATGGAAACGATCTCGCCTTCAGTCCGATGAGAGATCGAGATTACTGACGGGATTCGTGCCTTTATGAAGCGACATCCACTTCAGTGTGTCGTGATGGAACGTCCGATTATCGATGTGACTTCACTCGACGATCTTGAATATTTCAGAAAATTCGATACTATCGAGGATGCAGTCGCTTCTCTCACATAATTTTCACACCATGGAAAATCTCTCCCCAGATACACCGACCCCACCGTTTGGCATGACACAATTTCTCGAGAAAATCGATGAGTACTCTCTCTTGCTTGGCGTCAGTCTCGAGCATGCAGAAGAGATTATCGTGAATACGAAATCTCCCGACGATGTCGCACTTCGGAGAAATACGAGCGACGAACGGCGATTCGAAGATATTACGAAATTACGTGACTGGTATCATGATAGCGGGCGATATGTATTTACCCTTGTTACAGATGATGGGAAAATCGCTGGAATCTGGTGGGCTCGTCCGACGGAGACTCCGACAGTCATGAGTTATAATTCCGCAGAGATGGAGACTCTTCTCGCGAAGTGAGCTGAGCAAATGCATACGAGCGGGATTCGTATCTACCCCGTCGCGCGTTCGAAAGGACTTGCATTTCCGTTTCTTGCGCGATGTACAGAGTATTATCGTGTGATTCACCCCGATGCATATATCTGTGTCGATGTCGATCCAGAAAATATTCCGTCTCAGAAAGTCTTCGCAAAACAGGGATACCAGCTGATCTGATACGGTGAAAATAAAAAAACACTCAACAATCTCCCGACTTCACGCATGATCTACCTCGAGACACCGAAAAATCCCGATTCTGTCGCGTAATCGACGAGACATGGCTCGAAAATTTGCCTTTTTGAAATTTTCTATATACTATTCGCGTCCAATATCGCTTTTTTCTAAGCGTGATAATATGGGAGCCTTCGGGCGCTTGGACCACATTATTTTCTTACTTTTTTATTATGGCACAGAGACACGGAAAAAAATATAATCAGGCAGCATCTCTGATCGAGAAAGATCGGAGCTACACACTGAAAGAGGTCGTCGACCTTCTCGAACGTACGAATACCGTGCGATTCGACCCGACGATCGAGATCCACATGAATCTCGGGATCGACCCGAAGCAAGCAGATCAGCTCGTTCGCTCGACTCTGACACTTCCACATGGGACGGGAAAGATGAAAAAAGTCGGAGTCTTTACAGATCTCGGAAATGAATCCGCTCTGAAAGGGCTCGGGGTTGCAATCGCTGGGGGAGATGATCTGATCGATGCAGTGCTTCAGGGAAAAATCGAGTTCGATATCGCGATAGCGACACCAGGAATGATGCGAAAAATGGGAAAACTTGCACGAATTCTCGGACCAAAAGGACTGATGCCAAATCCAAAGGCAGGAACTGTCGGAGATGATGTCGAGAAGATCGCAGAAGAGATTCTCAAGGGACGATTCGAATTTAAAAATGACAAACAGGGGAATATCCACTCAATCGTCGGAAAACTCTCCTTCGGAAATGAGAAACTCTCGGAAAATATCACAGCATTCATACAGGCAGTAAAAGCAAGTCGTCCAGCAGGACTCTCTGGTGGAGCAGTCTTCATCAAGAGTGTCTACCTCGCAAATGCGATGGGACCTGGCGTTCAGCTCGATCTCTCAAGTCTGTAATTTTTTCGAGAAACTTTCGATTATCTAGAAATATATAAAAGTGAAAAATCTTCAGAAATGGAGATTTTTTTTCTTTGTTATTCCTGCGAATGCAGGAATCTAGGTAGAAACTTCATTTCGAATACAAGAATGAGACAGTTCTTGTATACTAAAATCCTTTCATAATACTGAACTATTTTTTCTTGTTTTGACTGAAATTTACATGGAAGGACTGGGAAAATTTATTTCAGAATTATAAGAATTATCCTGGAATAATCGGTATCTACTCGTTCTCCTGATTATAAAAAAGCTCAATTGTCATAATATCCTGCAAGATCGCAGACGTGATATCCATCCTGCAGTCACGATCATTACAAGAGGGTGTATCATCGAATAAAATATCGAATACTTCTCCTGAATTTTTCGTGATGAGGATATGCTCGAGTTTTCATGATCCAGAAGAAAACTCGAGAGAGTATCATTTTTTCACCAATGGACGATAGTCGATCATGGTTTGTCCGCTCCAGGTATATCATGTGGGCGGAAGGAGATAAATCGTAAAATGAGTCGGAAGATTGTTAGACTGGACAGTGCAGTCATCGAGACTTGTAGAATATATTCATTCGCTTTCACTGATGGCTTTCCCATTGATTGCCCACGTATAGGGTATATTTTTTCCATCACGACTTACAGAAAATATAAAATATTTTCATACAATATCACCATATTGAGTTGGAAGATGTGACCAGTAGTAGCCTTTGAATATATTTGCTGGATCGGTAAATACGTCTCATCATTCATCCTGTAGTATTATTGCAGAGCCAAGGAGAGGGAATTGCTCGGAGAGCGGGGCTGTTTCCACAGGAATTCCTCAGATCGCTGTCATTTCTGTATTGATTCCGAAAATTCCATCCGTTTTTGCGATGAATGTACTCACGTCTCAGCAGAGAAATCCTGACGAGGCTTCTGCGACTCGTGTCGCATCCACAGTTTTTCAGAATACTTTGTTATAATATACGATTTGCTTATCTTGCTGTCACTGGATATAGTTTTTATATTCCTGACTAAATCTCTCATCAACTTGTATTTCTTGTAGTGGAACATAGGGATGTGAATATCATCATACCCTTACCTTGAGAGTTGCGATCTGAAAAGTTCCTGATCCGAAT
Source organism: Patescibacteria group bacterium UBA5532 (assembly GCA_002426885.1). GTDB lineage: Bacteria > Patescibacteriota > Gracilibacteria > BD1-5 > UBA2023 > UBA5532. The sequence continues at coordinate 10,077 of DINU01000013.1, read as the reverse complement.
ATCGTATAGGGGATAAATTCTCTTGACACTCCACTTGCATACTTCATTCTGAGGGTGTTTTCTTCTTCTCGTGAGAGTATTTTGCCCGAGAGAAATACTGATAATTCTCATGAATCAGAAAATATCTCTCCAGAAGCAGTGTCATTTCATGGAGGAGTTCACATACATGATGTGAGAAATAATGGAAAAAGAAAAAAAAGTCCAAGAAAAGAAGAGCGAATGGAAGGGAAAAATAGCATAATTGGAGAATTATTTAGCAAGAATGGTACTGTATTTCAATTCATAAGTATGCATTCCTGCTCGTGCGCGATAATGATAAATTTTTCTTTTGTTTTTCGTGTGTTTTTAAGAAAATAGTGGGAATGTGTTCAGAATCTTTTTTGCAGGTGATTTTCCGCTCCAGATTTCATCAGTTCACACGAGAGCGGGGAGGTATAGAAACTCAGCTCACTCCTTTACAAAAGTCCGTGCCTTCGTATTTTCTCCCAGACATCCGCATATTTGTGGTGATTCTGGATTTCCTCATGAGTTAACCATCGGAATCCACTTACTTCTTCTTGATTGAAGCGCACGGTCTTATCCTCGTCCTCAGAGAGAAAGACATAGAGAAAGTCATGGTGTGTGTGCTCCTTTTCCTCTTTCCTTGGATTCTCGGGTATCGTATGTGAGTCGATGTGAAGTGGAATATACGAATGTTCACGATGCCAGTCATGGAGTCGTAGCATGGAGATTCACGTCTCCTCCAGAGCTTCTCGTCTTGCGGTGTTATACATCGCGTCATCGCCTTTTTCCCAGTGTCATCCTGGTGCGAGCCATGTACTCAGATTTTTATTCTCGATAAAAGCGACTGTCTTCTGGTCATGCGATAGGATCAGAGCACTCGCTGTCACATGTCATGTAAAGTTTTTTCGTGTCGAGAGATTGTCATTTTCCTCGAGCTGATGCGAGAGGAGCGAGTGACGTGCATATTCATCTGGAAATTTTTCCTGATATTTTTCGAGAAGCACACGGATATGCTGATTCAGATCGAATATTTCTAGAAAAATACAGGAGATGCATTTTCCAATATATAAAATATCGGAAATATTACAAGAAACAGGATTATGAAGGATCGCACATTATGGAATTTACGCAGAATAAACACAGAGAAGAATCCGTAATTTTCGTGTATCTTTTCTTCTCTTTCGCTTGCATTCTAAAGCATTCTTTATATACTGTCGCCGTTTATTCTACTCGCATGTCTACTGATACGCTTTCAGAATCCAGCACACATGAAGGTCCTCACATTCTCAGTGTAAAATGAGATCAGATTCTTGATTGGTCGGTCGGGGATTTTCCAGTTACTACGACGATTATATCGACATGGTTTTTTATGATTGTGCTTTTCCTGATCGTCGGATTATTCTACTATGCGAGTCGAACCAATCGTCTTCCACGCGTACGTGCGATAGGGATGGACATCGTAAAGCGACTCTACGACTACGCTTTTTCGCTTCTCGGAAATGCTGGAATGGCACATGAATATATCTGGCTTCTCGGATGAGTATTTTTGATCGTGTTATTCGGGAACCTTTTCTGACTTGTACTTGATTTTCTCTCTTTCTCGATTCCATCACTTCAGGAATACGTACGTCCGGTCTTCTCGGACCTTTCATGACCACTTTTTCTCTCGCTCGCGATCGTCTTAATAGCACAATTTAACGGTATCGCCCGCAAAGGTTTTACCCACCATTTTGGACACTATCTCTTTAATTTCAGAGGATCTTCATTTATCGAGAAGATTGTAAATGTCTTCGTGTGATGGCTTCACTTCGTCGGAGAATTTATCCGTGTTGGTTCACTCTCGATGCGACTTTTCCTGAATATTCTCGTCGGAGCGATTCTAATCTCGATCATCATTTATATCGGAGGCATGATCCCATCATTCGGTACGAATTTCTTCAGTTTTCTTGCGCTTCCATTCTGGTTCTTCGAGCTTCTGGTCGCATTTCTTCAGGCATACATCTTTATGACACTTTCGTCTCTGTATCTGAAAGAATCACTTCCTGATGATTCGCACGCGTAGCTGGAAGTCAGGAAGAAGCACCGTTTCTTCGTGGTTTTCAGGATAAAATACTGGTCTGAAGGTTCCGCATCCCGCTCTATTTTTTCCCTTTCATCACGTTTATTCTTATCCTTCTTTATTATGGAAAATCTTCCTTTCGCCCTTCTTGGTGTTATCGGTTCTGGTCTTGGTATCGGACTTATCGGATATGGTGCTATGCAAGCTATCGGTCGTAACCCATCGGCTTCTGCTGATATTAATGCAAAAATGCTTACAGCGATTGCGCTCTGTGAAGTACAAGGACTTCTTGCTTTTGCGGCTCTCTTTCTCATTAAATAATCTCGTATGGATCAGCTTATTGACTTCTCGGCACTTATTATTCAGGGGATAAATTTCGCCATTGTTGCGTATGTTTTGCGTCGATTTCTCTTCATTCCGTATATGCGGATGATCGATGAGGAGACGAAGAAGCGAAAAGAGCTCGAAGAGCAGATCGCGAAAGCGAGTCATATCGTGGAAAATGCACATGCACAGGCGGATAATATCATCGATCAGGCAAAAGTCGATGCGAGAATGACAGCGCTTGAGATCGTGAATCTGGCCCATAAAGATGCGAAAAATATCACCGATAAGGCGCAGGTCGATGCGGATATGGCTCGTACCAAGTGATTTGCTGATATTGCGAATGGGCGAGAATCATTTCAGAAAGAAATGGAAGCAAAGGTACTCTATGTCGCGCTCGCTCTGAACAAGAAAATTTTCGGGAAATCTTCCGAAGCACATGAAGAATTCCTCGCAAAACAAGATCATCATTTATAGTTTTTTCGTATGGATTTCTCGAAATATTCTCTTCCCGAACTTACCTGATCACTCTCCCTTCTTCGCCAGTATAAGACGATGCTTCGTCAGGCATGAAAGAAGGGAACTGTGATTTTCCAGGAGCGCCAGAGTACTGTAACGATGTATCGTGTCGAGTATGCTCCATGAATTCACATGGATTTTCTCGAGAAGGAAGCACTCCGTGTAATTCAGAAGACATTCCATACAGATGCGACTCTTGGGGATTGTGTTTTTATCGAGAATACAGCACTTATCTCTGGTATGAGAATCTTCTCGGGAGATGATATGATCGATCTGAGCTTCCAGCATCTTGAGAAGGCACTCCAGAGTATTACTTTCTAGAAAGTATTTTCTCAGAAAAAAGAAGTCGAAAGACTTCTTTTTTTGTGTTTCCATTCGGATGTTATGTGACCCATATTTTCATCATGAGGAAGTTCATGTATCATGAATTCCGATCGAAACAGCAGAAGGAGCTTACATTTTATAGTATTTTCACTTGAATAACACCATTTTATCTTGCCTTTGCTTGCTTGTGTATAAGCATAAATAGTTTTTAAGTAATATCAGAATTTCTCCTATTTCAGCTTGTTCACTATATTTCATTTATCCACTTTTCTCATCACACGTGTAATAAAAAATCACACCAACACCTGATGTGATTTTTATTTTTCTAGTGAAGAAACTATCTACTTCTTCCTTCCTTTCTCATCATGTTCCTTCTGGTATGCGAGCTGATGCATAGCGGTATACTTCAGAAGTTCGTATTCTACTGCAATGAGCTCATGTGGATCGATGACTTTATTTCCGGCTTGTGATCGGAATTCTTGCACGAGTTTTTCTGCTTTTTTCTTCTGTTCTTCGATATACTCGGTATCAGGAATATCTTCGCTATTCTGTGCGAAGTCTGCGATCACGACTACTGAGTCATGTGAGATACTGACGACTCCACCACCGATGATGTAGTGTCAGCTGTGGATCTGATTTCCGACGTAGTACTGTACCTGCATGAGTCATGGCTTCAGTGCTGAGATAAGAGGCTCATGATGGGGCATGATCGTGATCTCGCCATTTTCTGTGGTGATAGTCAGAGAGGCTATACTTTCGACGGAGAGGACGACTTTCGATGTGGAAATAAGTTCGAATTTCACAGGAGAGTATTAGGGGTATTATTTTTCTTCTTTCGCACCCTCGAGCGCGTAGGCTGATTTTACATCTTCTATTGTCGCCTTGTACATAAAGAATCGCTCTGGAATCTCATCGACTTCTCCATGGATAATCGCCTGAAAACTACGGATCGTATCTGAGAGTTTTACGTATGTTCCAGGATTTCCGGTAAATTGTTCTGCCACGAAGAATGACTGAGAAAAGAATCGCTGGATTTTTCTCGCACGTGCGACGACAAGGCGATTTTCTTCAGAGAGTTCATCCATACCGAGGATCGCGATGATATCCTGAAGTTCTTTATATTGCTGGAGAATCTCCTGACATGCTCGAGCAGTAGTATAGTGGTCTTCTCATACTGTACTTTCCGTCAGGACGGTCGATGCTGAATCCAGTGGATCGACTGCAGGATAGATCCCGAGCTCTGCGATGGATCGCGAGAGGACGACCGTCGAGTCGAGGTGTGCGAATGTATTCGCAGGGGCAGGATCAGTCAGATCATCCGCAGGAACGTATACAGCCTGTACAGAAGTAATCGATCCATTTCGAGTCGAAGCGATACGCTCTTGGAGCGCACCCATTTCTGTCGCAAGTGTCGGCTGGTATCAGACCGCAGAAGGAATACGTCAGAGTAGGGCAGAGATCTCAGATCCAGCCTGGGTAAATCGGAAAATATTATCGATAAAGAGGAGGACATCTCTGCGTTCTACATCACGGAAATACTCCGCCATAGTGAGTCCTGTGAGCGCGACGCGAGCACGAGGTCCTGGAGCTTCATTCATCTGTCCGAATACCATCGCCGTCTTTCCGATGACTCCTGAATCCGTCATCTCATGATAGAGATCATTTCCTTCACGTGTTCTTTCTCAGACTCATGCGACAACTGAGTATCCACCATGTTCTGAGGCGATATTATGGATCAGCTCTTGCATGATGACGGTTTTTCCGACTCCTGCACCTCAGAAGAGTCAGACTTTTCCTCACTTAAGGATCGGACAAATCAGATCGACGACCTTGATCCCAGTCTCGAATATCTCGGTCTCGGTCGAGAGCTCATCAAAAGTCGGAGCTTTTCTATGGATCGGAAAGAGATCTTTCGTTTTTGGAGCTTCTTTCTCATCGATCGGATCACCGAGTACATTAAACATGCGACCGAGCACTTCTTCTCCGACAGGCACACTGATCGGAGCACCAGTCGTCTTGACGACGAGACCACGCTTCACTCCATCGACTGGATTCATCGCGATCGTGCGCACGACATTATCTTCGAGCTGTTGCTGTACCTCGAGGATGAGCTTCGTCGGCGCTCCTTCGACGATGAGCGCTTCATAAATATGAGGAATATATTCCTCGGAAAATTCGACATCGATAACAACGCCATTGATTTTTTTGATTACACCAGTATGGTCCATAAGAAGAATGAGAAACGCCGGAATTATAGAAATATGTCCCGAAAAATCAAACAAAAAACCGAAGTATGTTTTTGCATTTCCGAAAAATGTATGCTACAGTAATACTCGAAATAGCCTCTTTCTGTCTTTTTTATATGAAATATCGCGCATTTTTCTTTCTTCTTTTCTTTTCCGTTACACTTCCGTCGTATGTCCATGCGAATCTCGATACCACCGGAAAAGTCGAATATACGTATACATGTGAGAATGGCGTCGGCATTCTGAAAGTTCAGTCACTTTCCTGAAAAAAAATCATTTACACCAATACCTATCGTATCAATCATGCGGGATATGTATACTCTCAGAAACCGATCGGAATCACCAGCAGCACTATCTGGTTCGGTATAGATAAATCCGAGAATTATGCGATACCATGATGTGGGTGTCCTGAGAGTCTGACTGACTCTACGGTCGATCTTCAGGCGCTGACACGGTATAAAAATGGTGATCCAGAAGCGGTGGTATGATCAGAAGAAACTACGAAGGTGGCTGGCTGGAATACTGGACTACGAGATACGCTCATTTTCGAGCCGATTTTCTGAGGATGAGTCCCGATGAACTGTGAAAATAGAACCTGTGGAAATGGGATAAAAGACGCAAGCGAACTCTGTGATCCGAAAGATCGTGAAAAAGAAAACTGGGGGGAAGGATGATGTTCTGTATCCTGTGTGCCGATACGTCCCGGAAACGGAAGTCCACTCTGCTGAGATGGCATAAAAGACGCAAGCGAACTCTGTGATCCGAAAGATCGTGAAAAAGAAAACTGGGGAGAAGGCGGATGTTCTATATCATGTGAGCCAGTAGAGGCTGTCGATACCTGTGGTAATGGAGTGAGAGATTCGAGCGAACTCTGCGATCCGAAAGACCGTGAAAAAGAAAGCTGGTGAGTGAATGGATGTAGTCGATTCTGTACACCGATTTCTACTGATAATGCATTCTGTGGAGATGGACTAAAGCAGGGAAATGAGCTCTGTGATCCGAATGACATCCAGAAACTTCACTGGTGAAAGTATGGCTGTGATTCGCTCTGTAAGCGAGTCGAGTTATGTACTGGAGACCTCTGTAATCTCAGTCTGACGGGCGTCTCGATCACGAGCAAGAAAATATGTTTTGAAGTGCGGAATGCTGCCTGAAAATATATGACCGGACTTCAGCTCGTGACAACGCTCACAAATATCCGGAATATCTATGTAAAAAGCGTGATTCAGACTCAAAATGCCGAATATGCGATTGACAGCGTTCAGGGAGTCGGAGATCACTATTGTACGACACTTCCATACGATCTTCCACTCCCTCCGTGAAATACGACTTTCGGGCTCGAGGTAGACTGCATCGGGGATAATAGCTGTATGATTACACATCCTGGAGGAGTCTTGACGACCACGAAGAAATGTACTGGAAAACTTCAGGTTTTCCATGATGGAATCTGGACTAATGATGAGATCCTCTATGACACACTCCAAGAGTATCGGATCGTCGTCGATGGGAGTAATCCAGAATGTACTGGATGAGTCGTAAGTATACGCTCAGATTCAGCACTCACTGCAACGGGCGGAACGTTGAGTGGTGTGTCGCAGTGACTCTCTTCGTCGGGGACGTTTCTCGCGATGATCCTTCAGTGAGGAAATCCTCTGAATACATATCGCGGAATCACTCTCGGAGTCATGTACACGACTCCAGGTGGAGGCTATAGTTATGGACTGACGACTGATCCGAGCGATTTTACCGATACACCACTCTCGATTCTCAGTAATACAATGCCATGAGTCCGTGTGATCGGAAGTCTGACGACTGCATCTGATAGTCAGTATAACATGAATACCGAGAATATTGTGACCACCACGAGTTCATATATGAGTATCTTGGGTGCGACCCAGAAAAATGTCGCCTCGCTTACACGTGGAGTTACCGCATGAGAAGTCGCGAATGGCGTCGTCTACTTCCGAGACAGCTCACTTCGCTATTCCACCATCGCATCTCTCGACTTCAAGACCATCATCGTCTATGGAAATCTCATCATCGACCAGAATATCCCAAGTACGAAATGAATCATCGTCCTCAAGGATACCAATGGAAATGGAGGAAATGTCATCGTCTCTGACTCAGTAAAAACCATACATGCTGTCATCTTCACAGAAGGAATTCTCCGAGGAGCAAGTATGAACTCAACGACTCTGAATCCTGCTTCTCAGCTCGTCCTCAAGTGAGCACTCTACTCTCGAAACACTATAGGATGATCTGCAGATCCAAACAATCTCTTCCTCCATCCAAATACAAAAACCACAAACAAAGATGAAGCATTTATCCAAGACCTGAACAATGTCCGAAGTGGAACACAAGATGGAGAAACCTATCTCTGATACCGAGATCCTTTCATCATCCACTATGATTCTACCTTCATCCAGGATCCTCCTCCAGGATTCTAGGATTCGATCCTGTGGCTGATTCGAAAAAGATCCAAAAAAAAGAAAACCCCATATTTTTTGCATTTCCCAGAGATATATGCTAGCATACAGGAGTCATTAATATTTTCTTATGTGAAATACATTTCTTCGAGCCAGTAAATTCTTTTACTTTCCGCTCTGATTCCTTCTTCTCGGAAGTCTCTTCTCACAGACGTATGCGAATGTGGATAAGGAAATGCCAGTGCCAGTAACGGTTGCGAAATATAGCTGTGTCGATGGCACGGGTATTCTCATGCTTCAGAGAGGGCGTTCCACGAGGGGAGTTTTTACTCCGAGACTTACGAAAAAATTCCTTATTAATCAGACAGGATTTGTAAGTGCAAGAGAATTATGAATTCCAAGAGGATGACTCTATATTCGAGAAAATACCCCATCTTTCGAAAAGATTATTTGAGTGAGTAAAGACTTATTTACGTATAATTGGGGTAATCCGAATTGAGCAAATGAAAATGTTCATATAGTCTATTGAATAGATAATTTCTATATCCCATGATGTTGATGTCCTGAGGCATTTACCGGGAAAGAGATACGCTCCATCGGCACATACCTCGTAGTGGGATGAAAAGAAGTGGAGATTGAACGCGGGAAAGGATTTAGCGATTATTCCCCAGGTTTCACGTATAATTTTTTTCTTTCAGACACCCTCTCATTCAATCCCATCGGAAATGGTATTCCTGAGTCATGTGAGCCATGAGTCTGTAAAGTAGATAATGAATGTCGCTTCACAACTGAAAATAAAGAATATGGTGTCAATCAGAAGGAAATTCGTATTCCGGTCCTCTCAAATTATGGAGCAAATACATCCAGTGGAGTCCTCCGATGTACCAACCCTTCGATGCCAAACATTTCATGTACTGCTGGAACAGGAGCAGAAGTTACCATTAATACTGTTGCTAGCACAAAACTGGCACAACCTTTTTTCATCACTCTCCCAAAGAATATAGCAAGTCAGACTGGTACCTGTACGGTACAGTATCCAGCGACGACATGTCAGAGGGAGAAAATCGAGACGATCACAATCGGTGATGAAGCATGTGTCCCATCTGGATACACGAAGCCGACATGTGACATTTACCTTTCTCGTACACGATTTCCGATCATGTCTTTGACAGAATCTTTCCAGAATCTTTCTTTCTCAGGAATTACTGATGACTGTCAGATCGATGAACTTATTGGGAAAAATACAAAACTCCAGTGTAATTGGGGAACGATTACAAACCTTGTACTGCGTACTGAGACGACGGACACTGGTACAGGACTCTTCATTCGAATGCCTCGAACATATCTCAATCGAGACGCCACCTGTACTCTCACCTACCCAGATCTTGCATGTGGTCCAGGAGGAAGTCAGACCATCACTGTATGAAGTGGATGAACATCCCCATCATGTGGAAATGGTATTCTCGAGCCGGAGAAGTGAGAACAGTGTGATCTCGGAACTGCAAATGGAAAAGCTGCCTCAGGGTGTTCTACCACATGTAAAACATCCGGAAAAGAAACTCCACAGTGTTCTGAAGCATATTCTGGAAGAACTCTCCTCAACCCTATAAACACTGGATACTGTGGCGCATGAACTGCGACAGGATTCACAGATACTCTCAGTGGAACGACACACATGTATTCATGGCAGTGTATCCTCACAAGCACAGGTACAGCACAGAGCTGTGGAGCATCATATGTCCCCCCATCATGTGGAGATGGAAAAAGAAATGGCACAGAAGCATGTGATCCGAATGACACTATCTATAAAAATGGCTGGGATCCTGTCTACGGATGTAGTCCGACATGTACCAAGTGAGTCGCATGTACCATCGATGACAAGCCTGTCTGTAATCTGAGTCTTCCTTCGAGTATTCTCAGTCTCAGCAGTACTGGATATACAGTCTCTCTCTCAGGAGCAAGTACATCATGTATCATTCCGAATCCTCCGACAGTAAAATGTGCAGACAGTAACGATACCTACACAGTCGGAAATACAGATACATCTCGTGGTATCACTCCGAGCTTCATCCTCCCTGCGAGTGCGACATCCGAGCCAAATAGCTGTGTCATCACATATCCTGCAAATAGCTGTAGCTCAGGAAGTACTGGACAACTCCTCATCCAAGAAATTCCT
>DINU01000020.1 GCA_002426885.1 Patescibacteria group bacterium UBA5532 | reverse complement strand
TATTTAAGTTAGTGTACTATAATGACCGTAAAGTAAAAAGAGTTCACCCATGACATTCCTTCGACGAAATGATAGAAGACGATTCCACCACCAATAAGGAGAAATGTAAGAGACAGGAGTGCTCGGATTTTCAAGGATGCATCTCGATCCATAGAATGGAAATGTACTGAAAGCAAAAAAAAAGAAATTTTAGAATTATACAACTGCTTTTGTATATCGTAAATTTCCTTTTGAAATGGTATGACTTTTCTACTTCCCTTTTGAGAGAATGGCGGTGGGTGGGGGATTCGAACCCCCGCGGCACCTTACGACACCCTACAGGTTTAGCAAACCCGCCTCTTCAGCCACTTGAGTAACCCACCAATTTTACACAAAAAATGGCGGAGAGACAGGGATTCGAACCCTGGGTACCTTGCGGCACGGCAGTTTTCAAGACTGCTGCATTCAACCACTCTGCCATCTCTCCGCGAGCAGTGGAGAGATAGTATGAAAAAGATGGCTTTTGTCAAAAATGATTTTATAAAAGTTACTGCACGACCACGATCACTTTCGGTTCCTTCCCGATCGTATTCAGAACAGAATCGGTCACTCGCTTCTCGACATATGCCTTAAAAGAAGCAACATCCTTAAAAGTCGAGATATCGTGAAGGATATTTTTTATCGTCGTATCGAGTGCTTCTTCGAGCTTCGGAATCGTGCTAACGGCAGGAAGTCCGACCGTCTCATACTTAATAAGATATCCGGTACTTTTCTTCGTGACACCGACAACAAGTACACCATGACTCGCGATCTGGTAGCGATCATGAAGCTCTCGCTCATTGGTATGTCCGACCATTCTTCCATCGACGGTGATCAGCTTCTTCGAGATAAACATATCCGTTACATGGACGGTATCTTTGGTAAATTCTACAACCATTCCATTGCGCATGATTTTTACCTTATCTTTCGGATAGCCGAGAGCATACGCATTTTTTGCATTTCCATAGAGCATATGCGGAAATCCATAGATCGGAAAATAGTACTCGGGGCGAATGAGAGTAATCATTTTTTTCGTATCTTCGGCTCGAGCGTGTCCTCCCGCATGAATCTCCGACTCTTTATAGTGATGGATCGTCGCACCCTGCTCAGAGATCAGATCCATGAGTCCTTGCACGGCACGTTCATTTCCTGGAATCACAGAAGATGAGAAAACGACGGTATCCGTGGACTTCAGATCGGTATCACGTGATTCCCCCGTCACGATACGCATCAGTGCAGCATATCGCTCCCCTTGTGCTCCAGTACAGCAGATCGTCACCTGATCATCCGGAAGTCGTGATGCATCTTCCATAGAAATGATCGTTCCTGGCTTTGGGCGCATATATCCGAGCTTTATTGCGATATCGACATAGTTATTCATCGAGCGTCCAAGTAATACAACTTTTCGAGAGAATTTTTCTGCTGTCGCAATGATGAGCATAACTCGGTCGATAATAGAGGAAAAAGTTCCCGTGATAATACGACCTTTTGCCTGTTCGAAGATCACCTCGATCGAATTCACGACTTCACTTTCAGAGATCGACGATCCGAGAAGATGTGCATTGGTCGAGTCAGAAAAAAGCGCTCTCACCCCACGTTTTCCGATATTTTCGAGGAGTTCATAGTTCGTCGAAGGGCGATGTGGAAGCGGATTCCGATCGAATTTCCAGTCCCCTGTATGGACAAAACGTCCGACAGGCGTCTCGAGCATGAGTCCGACCGAGTCAGGGATCGAATGATCGACGGTAAACGGTGTGACCTGAAAATGTTTTCCGATCTGAATCGGCTTATCGCGATGATATTCCTGGAGTTGCGTCAGTGTCGCCTTATATTCGCCCTGCTTGAGCTTAATAAGTTCATATGCCATAGGAGTTGCGTAAACGGGAATATTTCGCCCGAGTTGCTCCATAGCATAGAAGACTGCTCCGATGTGGTCGATATGCCCATGAGTGATGCAGATCCCCACGACTTTTTTTCATCGTAAATATGTCAGGTCTGGAATAGAAGAATTAATCCCGTACTGATACTGATCGGGAAATTGCAGTCCCATATCGATGATCATGACTTCATCCTCGTACTCGAAGACCATGGAATTCAGTCCGACCTGTTCACACCCACCAAGTGGGATAACTCGAAGTGTCTCTTTCTGGAGTGGCTGTGTCCGCTCTTCAGGAAGAGCGAGGTGCTTCTTGAGCGCTTGCGTCGGTGTAAGAAATGGAAAAGATCGCTTCAGGCGCATTGTCTCATCGACGACAAATGACTCACCCGGACGAACGGTCTCGTGCAGTGAGCGTCATCATTTATCTTTAAAAAATCATTTTCGTGTCGGTCATCCGACGCGACGCGAATCTGATGGTTGGTTTTTTCGGTAGTAAACGTTCATATATAAAAAATTAAATAGTATGTGAGATATTTCTCGTAAAAAATGAAAGGATTATTTCTAGAATTCTTCGATGATCGGCATAATAATCGGAGTACGTCATGTAAGCAGAAAACAGAGCTTCATGACTTCTTTGCGGAAAATCGCAACAAGCTCAGGACGCTCGATCGTCCTATTTCACTCGATCGTATTCTCATAGATTCTTCGGATACCAGAAATAATCGCCTTATGAATACGGATCATTTCATGCGCATGTACGAATCCACGAGAATCGATATAGATATGTCCGAGAATAGCTCGATGTGCATGATCCTCTTGGAGGACGAACATGAGAATGCCATTTTCAGCGAGTTCTATACGATCCTTCAGAGTGTATCCAGCCACGACTCCGATACTTTTATGATCGAGATAAAATGTGTCGAGAATAAACTTGAGCGGATGCTTGCTGATTTTCTTTCCATCGAGAAGGATCGTCTCTCCTGGTTCGCACGGAAGTGAGAAAGTCTCATTTTTGAGGAGAAATCATCCTTCATTGACGAGTTGCCATGCACGTCATGGAGGAGAAATAGTGGATCATCCTTCGCTTGTATGAAGCGTGTCGACACATACGAGTCATGGAAGTGTGTATACAAGATGATCAGAAGCATCCGAAGAAAGTGTGATAGAGCGGATCTTTCGCTCTGGATTCGTATCAGAAAAGAGTTCGAAAAAACGACATTTTACAAGAATTTCTTCTCATTTTAGATTATCGCGTATGTTCGCGATAATACCACGGGACGCATATACTGGAGGAAAATTCAGTCCATCGAGAATAATCTTGAAGAGTTCAAAATTCTCAGGAACATGTGTCAGGATCCATCCCGAGATACGCTCTTTCTCAGAGTAGACGATACGCATATCTGGAAATGTCGGATACTCGACTCCTTGTACGATAATCGTACTCGTCCCCATTCCTATCAGAAGTGATGTATCTGGTGTCTTCAGGAGCATCATCGGATCATGATTCTCAGGATCAGAGAGGAGGATACAGCGCATTGTATCCGTCGAGATAGGTGGAAAAAAAGTCGGCTTCATGTTCTCCACGAGCTCAGTGAGTGGATTTGCTGGAGGTGCCTCTTCTGTGACAGGTACATGCGGTATACGCTGTGGCTCTCGTTTCACATGCTCATCTCGTGGAGCTTGTGGCCTCTTCAGTGGTGGCCTCTTGGTAAAATTATGATCTCACGAATGAGTCGGTTTTGCGGGGGTGTCCCCAAAAAAAATAGATTCAGTATCCTGAAATATGTCTCCCATATGAAGAAATAAATATTAAAAAACTTTAATAAAAGTAAGAAACGTACAAAAGAAAACACGTATGTTGCATATAAGCATTCCTTTCTCTCGGGGAATCCGAATCTCGAGAAAATGATATCGGTCTCTTGTAAAAGTGGGCATATTATATCTGGCTTTCGGAAATTCGCAAATTTTTTTACTGGAATACTGAGAGAAGGACGACCACGAAGAGTCCTGCAAGTGTCGAGAGAAGCAATGCTGAGAATACTTTTCGTCAGAAATCTTTTTCTCAGAATTTCCAAGCAATCATCCCCTTCACGAAGTTATTCGACACCATCGCGGTAATAATCGTTCCAGACGCAAGAAGCAGTGGGATTGCATTTTGCGATGCTTTTTGTGCCATTTCCATGGTGATCGCATCTACATCGGTAAATCCAGAGATAGCTCCGAGCATGTAATAGAAAAGATCGTGAAATTCTCAGAGGAACGATTCGTAGGTCATTCCGAGTGCTGAGAGAAATTTTACGACCAAGATAATCAGTGCGAATTTCACAGCAGGAAGAATCTGAAACGGGCTTTCGTATGATTTTTCTTCGACGACGACTTTCTGTTTTTTATTTCTATTTTTTACGAAATAATAGACGATAAAGCCGACAAGACTCAGAATCATGACGCTCTCAGGGATGATCAGAACTGATAATAAAGCACTTCCTGCATAAAAACTCGCGACAATGAGAACACGAATAAACATGATTAGATTCGCGACAAGTGTACTTGTGATATACGAATCAATATTCGCAATATCTTTTTTACTTTTTTCTGTCATCGTCGCAGTCACTGCAGTCGAAGAGACGAGTCATCCGATCAGTCCAGACGTGATAATTCCTCATCGCGATCAGATAACTTTCGAGAGAATATATCCGATAAAGTCGACTGCCGACATGACGACGACGAATTTCCAGAGAGAATATGGATTAAAGAATTTCATCGTAAGGACTGGAAGTGTCCAGTGTGTCGCACCATCATATCCGACCGCACCGATGATATCTGCGAAGGAAAAACTTACATTCGGAAGAAGTGGTAAAATCACAAGTGCAATAATTGCAAACTTGATGGTATTCATGAGCTCTTCTCGATCGATATGTTTCCGCACACGTGCGAGATAATCCTTCGATGAAAGGATAAGAAGCAGGAGTATCGCGAGACTGATCGAGAGAGTATACATACCACTCATCGCGAGAACCCCATTAAAGTAGACGAACATCCCTGCATATTCACTCGTGATTCCCATCCGATTCAGACGGAAAGCAGAATATGTATATGAAAGTCCGATAAAAGTCAGACAGAAGACGGCTCATGCAAATATCCAGTAACTGGAACCAATATGAATACTGTCAAGAAATGCCATAAGCGCTCCAAATGTACCGATGAGCGAGTACGATCGCAGTCATCCAAAACGTATATTCGAGTTCTCACGAATATCATGTCGTGGCATTTCTCGCTCGAGCCCTATCAGAGCTCCGAGAAGCCATGCGAGAAAAAATCAGAGAAAAATATGATGTGCTGGCATGAAAAAGAATAGAAAGTAAGACTCTTCTATGCTAGCATGTTTCTCTGGAAAATGCAAAAATTGGATATTTTTTCGGACGCAATTTCAGGAAGTCAGTGATGAGTAGATTCCGTGTAATTTATTTTCAGAAAGCGGGAAAATGGACTTCATTTTTTCCATCGCTCCAGAAGTAGCGAAAAAATAATTTTCAATTCGGAGACACAAGCAAATATTGCTTTTTTTCGGCTTTTTTCTAAAATCACACCATTCATAAATCATACCCATGTGACGTGGTCCTGTCATACAACAGAAAAAAGAAGCTGCCGCGAATGCTCGCGGAAAAATCTATGCAATTCACTCAAAACTGATTACACTCGCAGCACAAAGCGGTGCTGAAGTCGATCTGAACCCCTCCCTTGCGAATGCGATCGCGACCGCAAAAAAAGCATCCGTTCCGAATGATATCATCGATCGTGCCATAAAGCGTGGATCGTGACTCGATAAAAGCGAAAGTGAGATAGAAACCGTTCTCTACGAAGGGTATGCTCCCGGTGGCGTGGGTGTGATCGTGCGTGCCCTGACGGATAATCGCAATCGTACCGCACCAAATATTCGACATATTTTCTGAGCATACGGCGGAAATCTCGGCGAAACAGGATCCGTATCAAATTATACGTTTTCATACGATGGTGTCATTCGTGTCGATCTCACCGGAAAAAGTGTGGACGAATTCGAAGAAGCAATCCTCGAGACGAACGCATCAGACTACACACTCGAAGAGACCGAAGCAGTCGTAATCGTAGAAAAAAATTATCTTCATCCTGTTACACAATTTCTCGAGAAAAAAGGCTTTCCGATAATATCATCGGGTCTCGAATATCGACCAAAAAATTATACCGAAGTGACTGATTTTGACAAAGCGCTGAAAATATATAAAATGCTCGCGGAATTCGAAGAAGACGAGGATGTCGAAAAAGTCTGGAATAATGCCGACATACACGACACTCTCTGGAAGGAAGTCGAAGACTTCATCGAATCAAAAACATTTCGTACATAAATTTTTTTCTATGGATGATACAACTACTCCGATCGGAGGTGGAGCTGGTAATGATGGAACTACTCCACAAACCCAGACAATGGTCCCAAAAACTTCGAACGAAGAGATTCTCCTTCGTGCGGAGATACACCCGCTCACAGAATTTGATCATGTGAAATTCATCGATCTACTCGAGCACTCACTCTCGCTCTCGACCTTCGAGAAGAAGCGTGTGATCGATGCGATTCCGACACTTTCGCAGTTTCAGATCGACGAGTTAACGAAGGTATTCGAAGATGAAAGAAATGAATTTAAGAAGCTTCTCGCGACAGAATGAGAGACGATTAAGAATCTCGTAGTGAAAGCAAATAACGAGTGGGAACAACTGAAAATCATCTATACTGAGGAAGAAGCTCAAGCTCAGAAACAAGATGAAGAACAAGCAAAGATCGAAGAAATGAAGAAAAGTCTCGGACTCTAAGAAACTCGGTCATTCCTGAAAAGGGAGGAAGCCATGTTGAGAAACAAGCCCGGAATTAGACTTTCGCAAAAATTCGAAAGAAGCTCGGGATCGATTATTCGAAAAAAATCAAAATCAAAAATACCCGTTCCTCGGGTATTTTTTTGCTTTTCAAAAAGTTTCGCTATACTCGTTAGGCTTTTTTGCCCTCACAAATAATACTATGACATTCCTCGAGACGCTCAATACACTCGATACCAATCTCCTGATCTGGATGCGATGACTCGTCGATCCGAATAGTCCGACTCTCTCAGCGATCGTCCGCTATGGAGGAGAGGTTATCACCCCCATTGTGCCTATTTTTCTTCTGGTGCTCTGGCTTTTCGGGACTTTTCGGCGGGAAGATCAGTGGAAAAAGATAAGTCTCGAGCTTTTTTATGGGATTATATTTTCCCTTGCGATATACGCATTTCTGAACTTCTTCCTGATTCCACAGTTTCGCCCATCCCCGCAAGATGTCGTATGAGCCATCGCGCCGATTATCGATCATCCGCTTGATAATTCCTTCCCTTCTGGACATGCCATTTTCGGAGGCGCATTTCTGATGTGACTCATTTTGTTCCATTTTTCGTGATTTCTGATCTGGTGACTGAGCTTTTTTCTCCTGATTACACTCGTCGCGCGAGTCATCGGATGAGTCCACTATCCATGAGATATTCTTGCGGGACTCCTTTTCGGTTTTCTCGGGACATTTCTGTTTCAGAAATATATTATGGAGCAGGGATGGTTTCAGCGATTTTTTATCCGCCCTATTCTCCGCGTCGCTTCGTGGATACGATTATAAACTATGAAAAAAAATGATATTCTTACATCGATTCCAGTGGAAAAACTCGTGTACGGCGGATCTGGCATGGCGACACTTCCCGATGGGATAAAGGTCATTATCAAATGAGGTGCCATCCCTGAGAGTATCGTCGATCTCCGGATTCTGAAAGTAAAAAAACACTATATCGAAGCGCAGATTGTGCGGGTCGTGAAGCCCGCTCCATTCGAGCAAACACTTCCGGAACACTGGCAGATCTACGGATGATGTAAATGGCTCCAGATTCCATATGAGAAGCAACTCGCGATAAAAGAATGACAGATTCGAGAAGCATTTCATCCACTGAAGCATGCGATAGAAGGGACGATATTCCATCCGATCACTCCTTCCCCTGAGACGATCGGGTATCGAAATAAGCTCGAGTTTTCATGGGGAAAATATATTTCTGACCGGGAAAATATTCACGATGAATTTCGGTTTGGATTCCATCTTCCAGGACAATACGATCGGATAGAAAATTGTCGTTACTGTGTTTTGGGTGATGAATCCGTAAATGCGATATTCCGCGATATTGATATTTTCTCGAGAAAATCGTGACTTCCGACATATGATCCACGAACTGGAATATGATTCTGGCGTCATCTCGTCGTACGAAAATCACACGGAGAAAACGGTGAGATCATGCTTATCTTCAGTGTCAATACGAACTATGAACTATGGAACACTGCCGAAAGAGAGAAAATCGAGCAGTACGCCATCCATCTCCGAGAAAGTTTTCCACACATAGCATCCGTCTATCTACTCGAAAATACCGGACGTGCCGATATCGTAACAGGAAATCCTCTCCTACTTCTTGGGAATCCGAGCATCCGAGAGACGCTTCTTGGTAAAACATTCGAGATTCAGCCATGAAGTTTTTTTCAGACGAATTCTCGTGGAGCAGAAGTGCTATATTCGATTATTGCGGATATTTGTCCGAGGGAAGGAAAGCTTCTTCTGGATCTCTATGCAGGGACTGGAACGATCGGAATTCTTCTCGCTGAACGATTCGAGAAAGTGTACTCTGTAGAGCTCGTCGCGAGTGCAACACATGATGGTGAGAAAAATGCCTCGATAAATGGTATTTCGCATATTGCCTTCGTAAACGAAAAAACGGAAGATTTTCTTCCGAAATTTCTCGCATCAGGAGAGCATGCAGATGTCCTGATCGTCGATCCTCCACGAGATGGACTCCATCCGAAAGCAAGCAAAACTCTCCTCGAGTTTCATCCCCAGACACTCATATATGTCAGCTGTAATCCTGCTTCACTGGTACGCGATCTCACTATTTTACTCGAATCATGAGAATATACACTTACGGATGTTTTTCCTGTCGATATGTTTCCTCATACGCACCACATCGAGACGGTGGTACGACTCGAAAGACATGATGCAATATAGATATCTTCTTGTCTGGAATGTGTCCTGAGTATTATGCCTTCCCCTGCTCGATAATGGCATCGATGAGTCCTGCGAAGAGTGGATGTGGACGAGTCGGACGAGAATTAAATTCGGGATGTGCCTGTGTCCCGATCATATAAGGATGTCCGACGATCTCGACGATCTCAGCGAGCATGCCGTCTGGAGATGTCGCAGATACGAGAAATCCAGCTTTTTCCATCGGTTCACGATACGCTCGGTTAAATTCGAATCGATGACGATGACGCTCATAGACGACACAGGTATCAGCTACGGTATTTTTACAGTATACCTTCTCTGCGAGTGTTCCTGATGCGATATGACATGGATAATTCCCGAGTCGCATATTTCCTCATTTTGTGACCAGATGCTTCTGATCTTCCATGATGTGGATAATATTATGTGATCCATCTGGGGTAAATTCTTCGCTATTCGCATCAGAAATGCCCAGAACATTCCGTGCGAATTCGATCGCCATAATCTGAGATCCGAGACAAATTCCAAGATACGGAATATTCTTCTCTCGAGCATATTGCGCTGCAAGAATCATCCCCTCAATTCACCGATTTCCGAAACCTCCAGGAATACAGATCCCGTCGAGACCCTGTAATATTTCCATGCCCTTTTGTTCGATTTCTTCTGATTCCACGAATGTAAGTTTTACTTTTTTATTCCGTGAAAAACCAGCGATCTTCATGGCTTCATTAACGGAGTAATATGCATCCTCGAGCTCGATATATTTTCCTATCATTCCGATCGTAATGATGTCTTTCGATGTATCGATATGTTCTACGAGTGTATGCCAGTCTGCGAGATCGGGTGTCTTCGGCGCGAGCCCAAGAGACAGAGAAAGTGTCTGTCCGATCCCCGCTTGTTCATACTCAAGCGGAACTCGATAGATAGAATCCAGCGTCGGAGACGCGATAACATGTGTCTCTGGGAGTCACGATGATCGTGCGACTTTTTGCAATACTTCTTGTGGGATCTCTGAGTCAGCCCGAACGATGAGAAAATCTGGCGTAATTCCATAGCCCATGAGGGTACGAAGTGAGTGCTGAATCGGCTTGGTCTTGAGCTCTTTCGATGCCATGAGAAATGGAAGAAGCGCAACATGCACAAATACCACATCATCCCTCCCGAGCTCATGCTGGATCTGGCGCGCAGACTCGAGCAGATACTCATTTTCCATATCACCTACCGTTCCTCCGATCTCGATGATGGAAATATCCGCTCCCGAGGTCATATATCATTCGCGAATTTTTTCTTTAACGAGTTCTGTCATATGTGGGACTATCTGCACGGTCCCTCAGAGAAAATCTCCACGCCGTTCTTTTTCTATCAGTTCTTCGTAGAGTTTTCCTGAAGTAAACGAGGAAAGTCGTGTAAGTGGAACATCGAGAAATCGCTCATAATGCCCAAGATCGAGATCCGTCTCTGTCCCGTCTTCCGTGACGAACACTTCCCCATGCTGAAATGGACTCATCGTCCCGGGATCGACATTCAGATAGCCATCNNCCAGAGAGGACACCTCCCATTACGAAGATAATTTTCATATTTTTAAGAAAAGAAATAAAAAAACGGACAAGAAAGATTGTCCGTGGTGAAATTATGATGTATACATGGATTCCATGTGTGCAGAGTATAGGGAAAAGCCTGCTCGGAGCAAATGATTTTTTAGGAGTCACTAGACAAAATATTTTTTTATGTGGAAAGATACAATAATGTCTATTTTTCTTTTGCCTTTTTCGAAGGAATCCATACAATACGGCTCGCCTAAATCTAGGAGTTATGGCGAACATAGCTCAGTTGGTTAGAGCGCCGGACTGTGAATCCGGAGGTCGTGGGTTCAAGCCCCATTGTTCGCCCCATTTTTTTTATTTCTTAACCTTTATTTCTTATGTCAGATTTTGCTGAACTTCTTAAAGATGAGAAGCCGATCGCATCGTACGACTATAATCAGGTCGTAACTGGGACGGTCGTTCTCGCAAATGCAAAAATGATTCTTGTCGATCTCGACGGGCATTTTACAGGTATTATAACTGGTCCTGATATGTACGCTTCTACGAGCGACACGACAGACCTCAATCCAGGTGATAAAATCGAGGCGATTGTCATCGGTGACGATCCTCGAAGTGGACTGATCCAGCTCTCTCTCAGAAAGGCAAGCCAGATCAAGCTCATCGAGAAACTGAATACGAATTTTGATACGAAAGAAATTATTACCGTGATTCCGAATGAGGCAAACAAGGGATGACTTCTGATCGATCTCGATGGTATCAAGGGATTTATCCCTGTATCTCAGCTGACTCCTGCGCACTATCCACGTGTCGAGGGGGCAAATCCAGAGAAAATCCTGGAGCACCTGAACAAGCTCGTCGGAAAACCATTTCAAGTTCGTGTTATCACGATCGATCAACAAGGAAAAAAGATCATCTTCTCAGAAAAGGCGGCTGTCATGGAACAGCGTCAGCAGACACTTCAGAATCTGAAAGTCGGAGATGTCGTGGAAGGAGCCATTTCGGGTATCCTTACATATGGACTGTTCGTATCATTTCATGGTATCGAGGGTCTCGTACATGTCTCAGAAATCGACTGGGGACACGTGAATAATCCACATAAATTCGGAAAACCAGGTGATAAAGTGACGGTACAAGTCATCGGAATCGAGGGAGAAAAAATCTCACTCTCGATCAAGCGACTCCGCCCAAATCCATGGCAAGTTCTCGCTGATAAATATCAGGTCGGGGATATCGTGGAGGCACCGATCCTTCGTCTCTCACAGTTCGGAATCTTCCTCGAGATCGAGTGAGGAATCTCTGGACTCGTCCATCTTTCCGAGATCCCTGCTGATGTCGCGAAGAATATCGAGGAAAAAATCCATGTAGGAGAAATGCTGAAGGCTCGAATCATCACATTCGATCCGACATCGAAGCGTATCGGACTCAGTCTGAAGGCGCTCGATCCGAGCTATATCATCCCTGCAGAGGAGTCGAAAGAAGAATCCGAGACTACGGAAATCGAGAATACAGAAGAAGAACCAAAGGAAGAGAAGAAAACTCGTGCACCAAGAAAAAAGAAAGAGGAAGAAACACCTGCAGAATAAGTACTTCCGACTCGAAAAAGACTCAGACTTCTGGGTCTTTTTTTTTGTGAGATTGCTTCAGATGAATTATTCTGTATACTTAAGAGGCTGATGAGTGTATTTCAAGTTTCAGATTGCCTACAAAGATTCGTTCGATATAATTCCTTTCCTCTTCGAGAGTCTTCACGGACTGTTTCAGATTGCCTACAAAGATTCGTTCGATATAATTCGGATAGCTCGAGTACTTCCTGAGAGTGCGTTTCAGATTGCCTACAAAGATTCGTTCGATATAATTGAAAAATATGCAACACTTGAGGGTGCGCAGTTTCAGATTGCCTACAAAGATTCGTTCGATATAATGATGACGAAGAAATAGAAACCGAGTGAGAGGTTTCAGATTGCCTACAAAGATTCGTTCGATATAATCACTTTTTGATTTCAGCCCAGAGGACGTCGGTTTCAGATTGCCTACAAAGATTCGTTCGATATAATGTCATATGACTTCCCAATTATAAGCTTAAAGTTTCAGATTGCCTACAAAGATTCGTTCGATATAATCATCTGAGGTAAACTTAATCCACAACAAGAGTTTCAGATTGCCTACAAAGATTCGTTCGATATAATCAGAATAATTCTGGAACTTCTCCATGTCAGGTTTCAGATTGCCTACAAAGATTCGTTCGATATAATTGTAGCCGTCGAATATCCATCCTTCCTGATGTTTCAGATTGCCTACAAAGATTCGTTCGATATAATACCAAAAAAGAAATAGAAATAAAAAAAGAAGTTTCAGATTGCCTACAAAGATTCGTTCGATATAATATCGTCAGATTTTCAAGCTTCAGATTACCAGTTTCAGATTGCCTACAAAGATTCGTTCGATATAATAAGATATCTTTATAGGTATCATGAACCCCTGTTTCAGATTGCCTACAAAGATTCGTTCGATATAATCATTTCCGTGTGTCTCAAGTACAAGAATAGGTTTCAGATTGCCTACAAAGATTCGTTCGATATAATACTTGAGAAAATGAGTCAAAAGGAAAAGAGGTTTCAGATTGCCTACAAAGATTCGTTCGATATAATAAGTCGCCGACTCTTTTCTCCGCGATCAAGGTTTCAGATTGCCTACAAAGATTCGTTCGATATAATGCATAGATATGAATGCCATCTTGTATCAGGTTTCAGATTGCCTACAAAGATTCGTTCGATATAATCGTACAAGCTGGATATATAATCAGTTTCAAGTTTCAGATTGCCTACAAAGATTCGTTCGATATAATGGATCTCGTGGATCTCTCACAATTCGTCCAGTTTCAGATTGCCTACAAAGATTCGTTCGATATAATTGCCAAAATTAATAGATGATAAAGAAGTATGTTTCAGATTGCCTACAAAGATTCGTTCGATATAATAGATTTCTCACTCTTCCTTGATTCGACCCTGTTTCAGATTGCCTACAAAGATTCGTTCGATATAATCTCCATCGAAGACTACAACGCAATCAAAGAGTTTCAGATTGCCTACAAAGATTCGTTCGATATAATTCCAGGGGCTATTTGTTTCATTTCATCAGCAGTTTCAGATTGCCTACAAAGATTCGTTCGATATAATTGTGACAGGTGGGAGGGTATAGGAAACAAAGTTTCAGATTGCCTACAAAGATTCGTTCGATATAATAATATTATACTTTTTCTATAAAAATCTTTTGTTTCAGATTGCCTACAAAGATTCGTTCGATATAATCGACAGAATATAGATCCACTCTCAAATGGGTTTCAGATTGCCTACAAAGATTCGTTCGATATAATCTTTCTGATAGCAAGTCTCACGGATGGAGAGTTTCAGATTGCCTACAAAGATTCGTTCGATATAATTTCCGAGACTGGGTAGTATACTTCGAGCCGTTTCAGATTGCCTACAAAGATTCGTTCGATATAATACGAATTATGAGAAAGTACGATGAGCTAAAGTTTCAGATTGCCTACAAAGATTCGTTCGATATAATTTTGATCCATGATGAGCTTTTGTGTGAGCTGTTTCAGATTGCCTACAAAGATTCGTTCGATATAATGCGAGGTTTGTGATACTGAGGCCTATTTCGGTTTCAGATTGCCTACAAAGATTCGTTCGATATAATGAAAGAGTCAAAAACTCGTCTCCTCGCACAGTTTCAGATTGCCTACAAAGATTCGTTCGATATAATACTCATCGTCGAAGCTCGGTGTCTGTGGTAGTTTCAGATTGCCTACAAAGATTCGTTCGATATAATCCGGACCTGGATATGGAAATCCGATCTCGAGTTTCAGATTGCCTACAAAGATTCGTTCGATATAATTCGATGAGTTTTGAGGCCTGTGATGATTTGGTTTCAGATTGCCTACAAAGATTCGTTCGATATAATTTCTGAAATCGTGAGGATCCATTGATCGGAGTTTCAGATTGCCTACAAAGATTCGTTCGATATAATTCCAGCAAATATAGGGACAGTTCCAGTCAAGTTTCAGATTGCCTACAAAGATTCGTTCGATATAATTGGAGTCTCTCCAGTTGCTGTGAAGGCTGGGTTTCAGATTGCCTACAAAGATTCGTTCGATATAATAGTTTGTATTCGTACTTTTTCATATTAGAGGTTTCAGATTGCCTACAAAGATTCGTTCGATATAATACGTATACGCGACGAAACTCGGAGAAGTGAGTTTCAGATTGCCTACAAAGATTCGTTCGATATAATAATCATGAAATTCTGTATTCGTAAAAACTCGTTTCAGATTGCCTACAAAGATTCGTTCGATATAATCGGAGATCTCTTTGTCCATTTCGGCCCGGAGTTTCAGATTGCCTACAAAGATTCGTTCGATATAATGCCGTTCATATTATATCACAACAGTATCATGTTTCAGATTGCCTACAAAGATTCGTTCGATATAATATTTTCGGAGATATCGGCGTCTATAACTCGGTTTCAGATTGCCTACAAAGATTCGTTCGATATAATTCCTTGACCACTTGAGATATTTCGATAGTTGTTTCAGATTGCCTACAAAGATTCGTTCGATATAATTAAAATCGACTATAATGATTCCGTAAATAAGTTTCAGATTGCCTACAAAGATTCGTTCGATATAATTACAAAAGTTATATTAAGAAATGATTGACAGTTTCAGATTGCCTACAAAGATTCGTTCGATATAATAAATCAGTATGGAAATATCTCATATAATCTGTTTCAGATTGCCTACAAAGATTCGTTCGATATAATCGCTTTCCATCCGAGGGCTGTTGCGAGAAGGTTTCAGATTGCCTACAAAGATTCGTTCGATATAATATCTGAAAAGTGAAGCCCTGTCGTCGGTTCGTTTCAGATTGCCTACAAAGATTCGTTCGATATAATATTACTTGACGAACTTAATCGCGGCTCTAAGTTTCAGATTGCCTACAAAGATTCGTTCGATATAATATATACAACACTTAATCCAGAACTACCACAGTTTCAGATTGCCTACAAAGATTCGTTCGATATAATTGCGAAGTCACATAAAGACACAGTCATTCAGTTTCAGATTGCCTACAAAGATTCGTTCGATATAATTCATTCATGAAAGCTCTCCGCTGTTCGAGAGTTTCAGATTGCCTACAAAGATTCGTTCGATATAATAGACGGCTTCCTGAAGCAGAGGAATGAGCCACAGACGCAGGCTCATTTTTTTATAAAAATCCCGGATTCTTGATCACAGAAATTGATCATATGTATAATTTTCCGAGTGAAAAAGAATACGCCACAATATAGTAATATACTTCGTCAAGAGAAAATACATACTAGAAGAGGCTGAGCTGAGAAGTGGGCTTCTCAGTCGGAACACTCTCTCGACCGAAGAACACTTTCATCTGCTCGAACTGACGGTCGGTAAACTGGATACACCGGATGTTCCCTGTGGGCGGAAGTGCATTCATAACGCGATTCTCATGGACGATCGTATTCTCGACACTCGCACAGTACCGGAGATAGACGCTATACTGGATCATCTGGAATCCATCCGAGAGGAGGGACTCTCGGAAGTCATGGTATGATTTCTTGTCTTCCGCGGTCTCAGTCGGAAGGTCGAACATTACGAGGAGCCACATGTTGCGATACGCACTAAAGATACGATCATTTTTCATGATGGTATTGTGCCATATTTTTTCTAGACTGTCAATTCTGGGATTCATGGAATCTGAAATTTTTCACTCTCGAGCAGACTCGCACGGAAGCTCGCAGCATAGTAGGTCAGGACGATAAAAAGATCGTATCGTGATCCACCCCAGAGAAGTTCTCGAGTCAGGAGTGTACAGAGCTCTCGCTTCATCTCTGGCGTCAGCGGATCGAGCGAATCATACTGTGCCTGCATGAGAAAGACGAGGTGGTCGACCATCGGTCGAAGTGGCTCGATGAGATCATCGACGAGGTTAAATGGATTATATCGGTTCTCGTGCCATATTCCGATCATCGGGATCAGTCCAGCTCCGACGACCGCCCGAGCGAGACTCGCACGGATCAGTGCGTATCCATAGTTCAGCGCTGGGTTCACATGATCTCCTCCGCGAGCACGCTCGAAGTCAATCCCAAAGAGCTCACGCCAGTAATACCGCGCTCCCTGTGCTTCGAGATTTTCACTGTCTCCACTCTTGACGCGTTCACTCAGTCCGAGGAGAAAATCTCCCGATATATGATGCTTCTCGAGTACTTTTCACTGGGCGAAGAGCTTCGCTCGGATAATCTTCTGCCAGATCTGCTTCTTCACAGGAAGTGAGACATCGATCTGGTCTCGATAGAAGAGTGATGGCGTCGAGTGGGAATAGAGCGGAAGATGCAGTCCTATGGGATGATGCCGAGTATCACTCGAGATGAGGACGATCCCCTCTTCTGCGAGGCGAGCAAGAAGCGGATGAGAGATCATAATCGTCGGCTCATCGAGGATCACGACTCATACATCCTCGAGTGGGACTGTGTGGGTCTGTCACTCCTGAGTGATAATGAGCTGAGATCGTCCGAGGGAGAGCTCACTCGGACGACTGATGAAGATGACACGTTTAATCATTGGCAGGGAAAATGGTACCGAGGAGATCGATCTGGACTTTTCGTGCCTTGAGAGTACTCGGATATGCTGTCCTCTTGATATTAGGACGCATCTTTCATGTCGTATCACTCTTATCAGAAACAAGCTCATGATAGAATGTCATCTGTTTTTTATTCGTCACTCATGTATACTGATAAATCTTTCCATCTTCCCACTCTACGATATCCCCCTTCGTCAGAGAGAAGAGGTAGCGATATTCATCTGGTGTATAGACTTTCTCATCCTTCTGATCGATCCATGGTCAGACGCGATTATAGATATGATCTGGTCAGAGTTTTTTCCGTGCATATGCTTCTGAGAGCTGGACGACGATACCGACTCTTGTGCCTTTTTTCTTACCACTCATACACTCGAGTATCTCGATATGATGATTATCATCATTTTTATAGAGTCACCTTCCGAATGGGAGGAGTCCATCTGGAGTAAGGGATACATCATGGATCCGTATTCACTGGATAACGACTCCCGTCACCGGATGCAGGTATGGTGCCTGCAGTTCTCAGGAGAGAGCCTTCGCGATTATATCCTCGCGGATAACTGGATCGATAATTCCGGCACATCTCTTCTCTATCTCTACTTTTTTTCCTTTCATTTTTATGAGCTCATCCACGAAATCACCCATCTTCTTCCGAATCGTGACTTTTTTCTCCCCGTCATAATCCCGAAGTCCGTAGTTCGTATCTTTGTGGAGTGCTCAGCTCACCCTATGATTCTGAGCATGCGAGATATGGAGCGCGTCGATCTGTCTCGAGAGCTCACCAGTAAGCCATTCGAGATTCGAGATGGCATGTATCCACGCCCCTGCTAGATGATCTTGTTTTTGATGCCCCTCTTCCGCTTGTTTTGCGATATCTGCTACTTTTTTCATGAAAGATTTCCCAGAGAGCGCTATCACGACGGCATCGATCGCATGATGACGATGATCCGAGCGATTTTTTTTATTCTTGGCTCCTGGATCGGTTATATCGGGATTCAGAAGTTCATTCCAGTGCCAGTCATATCTGAGGACACTTGTGAGCTGTCCCGTGGAAGTCTGCACCATCTGTTGTTTTCCACGAGATTCCCCCTGAAGTGCCTGACAGAACTCGACCGCTTCTCGAGCCATGTAGCTCGTGTCGTTCAGATCCTGTGAGATAAATTGATCAAGGCGCTCTTCTACCTCTTCAGGTGTCATAAGAAGTCGTCGTCCTTTCGCAGAGAGTCGTGGTTCTGTCTCTCATTTTCTTGTATATCAGAATATCCGCCAGACACGCTTCTCGAAGGCTTTCCAGTCAGGAGATGATGGTCATCCATAGTATTCGAATGGTGTCCGCTCACCCTTCTCGAGGTTCACATCACGAGGACAGAGTGTCTTATTTAGGAAGCTGTTATCGAGTGAGCGAGAAAACGGAAGAATATGCTCGATCTCAAACTCATGACTATAGAGATCATGTGATGCGATATGAATATCCTGATCAAGGTTTCATTTTCTGTGATATGGAGAAATCTTATCGATTCCGAGCTCTTTCCAGAGTCTGTGTCGGAGAAAATCATCGCTATGAATATCGGTATTCGCTCCTGGAAAATTTTCTGTCATTTCCTTCTGAAAACGTGCATTTTTCTCTGCATTTTCGTTCTGTTTCTTCGAGATTTCAGCGCGAATCTTGGCTGAATTCTTCAGATCACGACTCATCTCGATGCGGATCATCTCGATCGATCCATATGTTCCTGTGATCGCACGAAGCAATTTTCGGAGCTCGACGAGTACTTTCGTGACACGAGGATTCCGAATATCGGGCAGATGATTACTATGGGGCGCCTTTCTGGAGCGCTTCAGATCGAGACACGCCTGATACTTATTATAGTATTCTTCGGGAAGTTCTCCTTTTTTCCGAAGTGCTTTTTCGATCGTCTTAAATGACTCTCCCTTGCGCATCTCAGGAAGAAACTTCGCAAGTGCCGTCGGTCAGAGCTCGATATATTTCTGGGGGATATCCTTTGGTTCGATCGCATCGAGGGCTTCCCAGAAGCATTCATCGATACCCCAGTCGGCATATCAGAGGACCGTGACTTGCCTTCCTTTCTTCGTAGTGAATGATCCTCCGTGGTGTGCCATCTCTGCATCTTCGAGCTTCAGCGCCTCGATGATGCCATTCTGTTTCTCGGGGGAAAAATTTGTATAGTCATCAGAGAGGATAGAGACGAGCTTCTTGGAGAGGATATCTCATTTCCATGTTTTCTTGCTCGTATTAATGTGCCGAGAATCCGCGATCTCGAGCCATTTTATGATATCCGCAAGCGTTACTTCTTTTTTTGAGCGAAAAAGCTCGATGCCCTCCTGAAGTTTTTCCTCGATTTTATCACCGAAATGCTCCTGGACAGAGATCGTGGTGGAGTCAGCATCGGTAAAAGTCAGATTATTCAGATATCCGAGGATGATAAATTCCGTCGCGAGCGGATGAGATTTCGGAAGTTTCTTCTCCTTCGGATAATACTTACATACCCCGATGAGATCATCCTGACTCTTCAGTGGACGCTGAGAGAAGATGCTCTCGTGGATACGATCCCTCAGATCATCCGAGAGAATATCTGGAGAAAATCTCTGCTGAGTCTGCCAGAGGAGCTCGAATTCATGCTCATACATGGCTCGATTCGTTCCATGATTGCGCGTCGATTTCCTCTCTTCTGATTCCTCGTAAAAATACTGCCCGAGTGTTCTGCCAGCGAGCTTCTCCTCGAGCTCAGAAATATGCTTCTTAAAAAGAGTATCCTCTTTCGTCGCTCGCTTCGCCGTCGACTTAAATCCGCGTTTTTGTCAGAGATGATACAGTGCGCGTCCGAACTCATATACCTTCAGTGGTTCTGTCACTCCTCGGGCACGAAGTGCAAGTGGATTCTGTGCGACGAGCACTGCTATATCTGGATGACTCCAGTAATTCTCCTGAAATGAGCTATCATTTTTATCGAGGTCAATATCTGGAAGAAGACCGCTTTCTATGAGTATATGGAGCAGATGCGAATGTCGTCGGACACGCCGAGCAATATTCCGTCGCATTCCACGACTCAGGCGTCGAGCTGCATTTTTTATTTTTTCACTTTTTGGCTCTGTTACCTGCGAGAAGATACGGACACCGATCTTCTCGAGACTATATTCTTCTCCATTTTTATCCAGAAGTGCCCATCCGATCGAGTTCGTCCCCAGATCGAGTCCGAGCGTGTAATGATGTGGATTCATAAAAAAATTTGAAAAAATAAATCTTTTCCATAATATGCAAAAGTTACAGAAAACAAATCGAACGGTTTTTTGTAGGCAATCTGAAATAAGGCGATAAAGCGCCGTCGGATATTCCTGGTAACGGGTAACCCGAAAAACTTTACATAACGCCTGAGAGGGTGTTTTTTTATGTGCCAATATCTGTAGTGAAATCTTTGAAAAGAGGCGATATTCATGATGAACTTCCTGTGCCAAGTCGGGAAATCAATCATAACCACATCATAATTCCTGGAAATTGATTTTTTTTTAAAAGAAAGTGATTATACTCTGTTCGTTTTATCAAAAACTAGAGCATATGAACCAAACCCCTACCATCAACACCTTTTTTCAGAACCACAACAACACAGAAAATGCTATACAGGGTAATTTCGGGAGAGCCATCAAAATACTGGGTGATGGGGCTACCTATAGAGTACTCTCAAAGAACAATCTTATCGAAGAGCCACCTTTTCAAGACTACTCGCAGACAACAGGCATAATTCGTACAGCCCTTGCTGCCCGCCTGCACGGGCTCAACATCCCACTCCCCTCACCACTAAAAAAATACTACGATAACCCTGGAGATTAGTATCTACACCTGTATGAAATAATTCGTGTGAATGACGATTTTTCTATCGTTCGAGTTCTTGTCGATCTCATGCGAATGGATCTTCGCGATTCCGTACCCGATACGAAGTCCTTCCGTATCGGTCACTTCGATGACATCTCACTTCGAGAAGTGGATATCGACTTGTTCGACTCATATCTCGAGAAGTGATGCTCGCTTTCCAGCTTTCAGAAGATCCGCGATGATCGTACTGACCTGTAGTCTTCATGCTGGAACAGCTCATGCACGGAGCCATTTTCGTATCGAGTCGACCGTATTCCCCTCCTTCGCCTCGAAAAGAGTCCCGGGATTTTCTCAGGAAAAAATCTGCCTCAGGGTATCTGGATGTTTCCCATTCGCGATATAGAGCCGAATTCAGAGATCGATCATTAATTTCCCAGTCTTGAGCTTGCTCTCCATTCACCCTTTTCAGAAGCTCGATTTTTCTTTCGATACCATTCCGAGGATATTCTCATCGATCGAGTCGACATGCTTCATGAGATTTCATCCTGGATATACATCGTATAGTCCGTCGATATTCGACAGGATAATCAGCATATCCGCGTGCACCATCGCACTCACGAGTGATGCGAGCTCATCATTATCAGAGAAATCCAGTTCCTCGGGTGTGAGGACATCATTTTCATTTATGATAGGGATAATCCCCAGAGTGAGACTCGTCATCAGGACACGCTTCATAGAATTATATCGTTCTCGATCGCTGAAGTCCCTTCGTGTGAGAAGTGCCTGCGATATGTGGAGATCCTGTGCGTGAAAAAGATGCTTATAGACTTCCACGAGCGATACCTGTCATACACTCGAAAAAAGCTGACCACATTCTGTCTCGGTCATTCATTTTATATGTTCCATTCCGAGGATTTTCTTTCCCATAGCGACCGCTCATGAGCTCACGAGAAGAACGGAATTCCCAGCATGCTGGAACTCACTGATATGCTCCACGAGACGCTCGAGTGTCGTGAGATCGAGTCCATTATCTCATGTCAGTATGTTGGATCAGATTTTGATCACGACGGTTTTGGTGGTCATGTAACTGTATTTATTAAGTAAATTATTTTCGTATGCAGTAATCGGACTCTACCCTGTATTTGTACGTCACAAGACTCTGGGCTCACATGGGTCATCTTGCATGGAGCTTCTGGGTGGATATTCATATCTCTCATCAATATCCAAAGCAGTACCCATCCGAAAAGCGCGTTGAGGTATTGAGATATACGACAGAGGAATTAATCATCTTAAAAAATAACTCTGCTTTATCGTTATTTTCCGTTATTATACAATCACTATGTTTGGAGGAGAATTCTTCTATATGTTGCATAGCTCCCTTGATATCATGGACGTATTTGATATTTAAATCAGATGATAAATGTTCTTTGGAATAATCTTGCCCCGTCGTTATGATTTTAATTCATTGATTCTGTAGATTTCGCAGAATATCGCGTATTCGATTATCTCCAAGTCATGTATTTATAATCAATGTATCAAGCGCATTACAGACGGATGGACGACTCAGTTTTGCATTTGCTATGATTTCTACCGCCCTTTCTTGCATATTACCAATATCATCATCAAGATAAATATGCACGACCCCTGCTCATGTCTCTATAACGGGGATATGTGAATATTTTCTTACACTATCAATAAGTCACTTTCATCATCTTGGGATAATAACATCGATAAGTCAAACTGCGTTATATAAATATTTTAGATATTTGCGATCCAGGGGAAAATTACATATAACTCTTTCATCAAGATTATATCTTTGTAATACATCTTTTGCAATATCAACAAGTATTTTATTCGTGTGTCTTGCTTCTTTTCATCCTCGAAGAATAACAGCATTTCCCGACTTTATGCACATGGTTACAATATCGATAGTTACATTTGGTCGTGATTCGTATATACACGCTACAACTCATAAAGGAACTCCTATCTTCTGAATATGCAATCATTCTTTTGTTATAAAGCCTTTCTCCATGTCATACTTTTTAAGTGGATCATCCATGGATGCTAATATTTTACATCACTGAATCATAGATAATATTCGTGCATCGGTCAGAAGTAATCTATCATACATAGGATCGCATATATCCATCATGAGTAGGTCTTTTGTATTCTCTTCTTTTATCCGATCGATACAGAGTCACAACTGTTTTCACAGGGTGGTAATAATATCATTTCTCTTCTGAAATGAAATAATATTCATATCTTTTGAGACATACTTTGTAGCCTGTATATCTTCGATTGCAGTCATAATGTTTATGGGTTAGAATGTAATTCTTGCGCTCTTTGATACGCTTTTTCGATAGATTGTTCAATGATTTGTTGAAATCAATGTTCCATAAAATTCCTTATTGCCACCTCTGTTGTTCCTCCTGGGGAAGTGATATTTTTTCGTAGTTCATGAGGAGTTACACGTGATGCTTGCAGAAGTTGAGAGGCTCATATAAATACATTTTTAGCGAGAGTGCTTGATACATGCTCACTCAATCACATTTTTCTTGCTTTTTCTTCCATTATCTCAGTAAATAGATAATAATAAGCCGGTCATGATCAGGAAAGCGCAGTGATTTTATCTATCTCATCTTCTGTACGGCAAGGGATTAGTGTTCATGTGTGATCAAATATATCTATAAAAGTTTGCATCTCATGTCGGAGTACTTCAGAGGTACATATATATCAAATAACTCAACATCATACTTGTGCTGGGGTATTTGGCATGGCGCGAATAATCTTCTGTCACAGTATTTTCTCTTGTATAGTTTTTATTTGTGCTCCCGCCATTATCGATATAAACAGTGCATCTTTTCTGAAGAACTGTAAATTGATTTCATTGATTTGTTGGGGTTTTATCGCAAGTATAACCACGTCTGCATGACTATGTAGTCATATGTTAATCTTATATTTTTCTTTCAGGGAACTACTTTTTACAAGGGTTTTTGTTTGTACGAAAATATCTTTGGTATCAATACCAGCTCATATAGCTGCCTGAAGAATAATTTTCCCCATATTTCCGCATCATAGAAATTGTATGATCATAGTGTGTAATTTACATATAAAAAAGTCATTTCCATTTTCTGAAAATGACTGTAACGCTTGATTTCTCTATGCCGTTAAAATACCATTTTCAAGAAATAGTGCTGAAACGGTCGCGGGAAGAGAAAAAAGTGTGTCTGCATATCGCAAGATATTACTGAGAGTGAATATACACAATAGTCGATTCTTTGCAAGTTTTTAACGCTCGGTCTACACAAATGCTCACTTCCGAGATAGAGAACGAGTATAGAAATAGAATCCCAGAGTAATGAGCAGGATCGATAGATCGAAGAGAGAAATCGAAGGTCCGAATACATTCCATCGATCTCGGAATCCGAACGTAACACAGTCGAGAATCACCATAGCGACAAGGGAAGCGAGAGCGAATGAGACCGTAAAACGCGATCGAAAGAGGAGAAGAAGCGCCGCTCAGAAACCCGCGAATACATTTACACCCCAGATAATCGAGAGAGGGATCGGATAGTCCGAGAAATATGCGACGATATTCCCCGTTGACTGGATAGAGCTCATATATGCTTCATTTCCCATATGTATCATGAGAAAATCATAGACTCCTACAGAGCAGAGGAGAAGCATAATAATGCCGACAAGAGGACGATGCCATGGTCGATATGATGACTGCATGGGAAGGAAAAAAGTGACGCCATTATAAGTGGTTTCTAATTTTTCTCAATATTATACATTCTCCACTTATTTTTCTGAATCTTCAAAAAAAGAAAGAAATTTTTGTTTTGCCGTCTCATAATCCTTAGTTTCTATCAGTCCTGTCTTCTGTATATATGTCTCCACGACCGAACTCAGTCTTTCTACCGTCTGTATTCCGAGCCCATTCGCTCCGAAGATCTGAGTGCGAAGCGCTTCGAGCCGTGTATTATACATCTGTGAAAAAGCCTCATTTGCAAAAAATCGGTCTTTCAGATCATTTTGTGTATTTTGTCCCAGACTTCCCCCTCCGGCCCCCATGAAAGGCATATTCACAAAATCTGATGGTGCCTGCCTTCCGCTTCCGAAAGCTCATGAGCCACTCATATTTTCCGCTCTATTTCATCATTTTCCTCCCCCCATCCCGATAATCGCCAGATTCTGATCCCACGACAGGATATAAAATTTCTCCTCAGAAAGACTGTAGTAAAGATAATAATTACTTCCCATTCCCGAGAATGAATCTGTGTTATGCAAAAGCTCATCGAGTGCTATCATCGTGATAAAAGAATCCTGGTCGATATAACTCCAGAGATCTTCTGCAAAGTCAACATCACTCGAATTGGATACGAAATCCATAAGTGCGATGAGTTTTTTATATGCCCGCCCCGAATCCCCCATTTTCAGCTCAAAATCCTCCTCATACTCGCTCGCATCATCACCCACATAGATAAAGTTTACGAAATTCCCTGCTTTAAAGAGATATCCCTCATCCGTTCAGAAATATTTCTCAATGTATGTATCATCAATGATTTCACTCAGACTATAGAGCTCGTCCACATTGTCCCCAAGGCTCACTTTTGCGAATGATGTCTCAGGTACAATCTGTCACAGTTCACTATGAATCTCGAATGCGACTGGCTCAGACAGCTTCGTGATATCGCTTCCGAGCCGAAGTGCAAACTTTGTGATTCCCTGATAATTCTGTCCTTCGACATATTCATCAAGTTTCAGAAGATACGGAGGATTTTCACTTTCGGTATCTCCTGTAATTCATCCCCCTTGATTTCCTCATGCTATCATTCCTGGATTCATACCTGACCCCTGTGTCCCACTTCACATTCACGCTGGTAGAGCTGGAAAATCAGTATTTCCTCATGGAGGTGGCCCATCCATACTCCCACTTCCTCATAATATTTCTCTGAGAGTCGAGTTTCCCTTGAGACGGATTCATACATTTTTCAGGAGTGTGCCATCGATCGTAATATTCACGGGGAAATACTCTTTTTCTCCGTCACTTTGATAAGCCTGTATCATCTCCTGATACGTTTCCGGGGTCATATCTATAGAAATCTCATGTACAAGGGTCGTATCAAAAAGGGGGTTATTTTGGATTTCCTCCTGCTGAGCTCCTGTCGCAGTCTCGAGTATCGTAGGAGAAATACTCGATTCTTGCTGAGTTATGATACAGTACGCGCTCGTTCCAGTCAGGAATATAATTCCAGAAGCTGTGAGAAGAGCAATATTTTTATTTCTGAACATAGAGTATAAGGGTAAAACATATCTACAGTGTACATCCCCAGGGTAAGAAAAAGATAAGACAGATAGAGGGAAGACAGATATACACTGAGATTTATTTTTCCGAGAATCTGAAACACTATGGATCGAGCGTCTTTTTTCTTGAGAATTTTCAGACAACAAAAAACTTCCTTCATATGAAGGAAGTCTGGAGATTATCTGGTGGGTGATATTGGATTCGAACCAATGACCCTCTGCTTGTAAGGCAGATGCTCTAGCCAACTGAGCTAATCACCCAAATCGTAAAAAGAGAGAAATGGTGGGCTATACTCGACTCGAACGAGTGACCTCTTGCATGTCGAGCAAGCGCTCTAACCAACTGAGCTAATAGCCCGAATTTTCGGGAAGGGAAACGAAACTTTTATGGTGGTACCCGAGGGGGGAATCGAACCCACGACCTTAAGCTTAGAAGGCTTCTGCTCTTCCACTGAGCTACTCGGGCAGAAGAGTTATAGGAAGAGCAAGCTCTTTCTATACAAAAAAGATTCTTTTTACAGTCTTGGCGCGTATCTACTCTTCCACGTTCTGTGACGCAGTACCATCGACGCCATGAAGCTTAACTTCTGTGTTCGAAATGGGAACAGGTGTACCCTTCACGCAATACACACCAAGACACTAAAAAGAATCTTAACTTTATGTAGCATTTTTATAGGAACAAGCAAAACGCACCATGAGTCAAAAAGACCTTCAAAAAGAAAAGTATTACGATACTCATCCCTTTTTTAAGAAATAAGAAGAAAAAGCATGTATAAATATCGTTCGTGCTATTAGTAGTGCTCGGCTACACGTATTTCTACGCTTACACCTGCACCCTATCAACCTCGTAGTCTCCGAGGGCACTTATGACTTAAAGTCGAGATATCTTATCTTTGAGTTGGCTTCCCACTTAGATGCTTTCAGTGGTTATCCGTTCCGAACATAGCTACTCGGCAGTGCCATTGGGTGACAGCCGATCCACCAGGGGTTCGTCCATTCCGGTCCTCTCGTACTAGGAACAGATCTCATCAAATATCTAAACGCTCACAGTAGATAGGGGCCAAACTGTCTCACGACGTTCTGAACCCAGCTCGCGTACCGCTTTAAATGGCGAACAGCCATACCCTTGGGAGCTTCTCCACCCCCAGGATGCGACGAGCCGACATCGAGGTGCCAAACCGCGCCGTCTATGTGAACTATTGGGCGCGATCAGCCTGTTATCCCTAGAGTAACTTTTATCCGTTGAGCGACACCACTCCCATGTGTTGGTGCCGGATCACTTTCACCGACTTTCGTCTCTGATCGACTTGTAGGTCTCTCAGTCAAGCAGGCTTGTGCGAATACACGACCAATCCGATTTCCATCCGGATCTAGCCTACCTTTGTGCGCCTCCGTTACATTTTAGGAGGCAACCGCCCCAGTTAAACTCCCCACCAAGCACGGTCCCCAACCACTTGCCGATAAAAATCTCAAAGAGAAATTTACAACCAAGTGGTTGGGTTAGAGTTACACATACAGAAGGGTGGTATCTCAAGGTTGACTCTGATAGAGCTAGCGCTCCATCTTCATCGTCTCCCACCTATCCTGCACATCAATATGTGTAACCCAGTGCCAAGCTAGAGTAAAGCTTCATAGGGTCTTTCCGTCTTGCTGCGAGTAATCGGCATTTTTACCGATATTGCAATTTCACCGGGTCTATGCTTGAGACAGTATTCAGACCGTTATGCCATTCGTGCGGGTCGGAACTTACCCGACAAGGAATTTCGCTACCTTAGGACCGTTATAGTTACGGCCG
>DINU01000015.1 GCA_002426885.1 Patescibacteria group bacterium UBA5532 | reverse complement strand
AAGAGTTCTTTTATCTGCATCCCATAAACTACCCTTGCCATAGAATATATCGTAAAAAAATACTTACGATAAGTATATGAATATTACTGTGTTATTCAAGTTAGTTTACTATAATAGAATACCACAACATGAGAATAATCTTACAAGGCAACTGAACAATAGCACAAGAATGGGTAATGATACTGGATTAGCTCAGGCTAGGAGGCTAATAGAAATGTATGTAAATAAACTCTCGGAAGTGTTACAGGATGAAGCAAGAACATATTTTTATGAACAAGAGACGGCATCTTGGAGACAACGACTAGAAATGCAAAGAAAACGAAAATAAAAAACACAAAAGTAGGCGGTTCACAAATATTTTTTTACTTCTTAAATTTTAACTATGACTGAAGTACAAGACATTTCCCTGCGTCCAGATTTATGGCGTAATAATCCTGAAACAGAGGAAAGCGTTCATAGATATTTGCAGACTATTTTGGACATATTGGACTGAGAATGATTTCAGGGATTGGAACAATCACGTCAGTTGGGTCTGGAGCCAGAGGCTTGATCTGTAGGAGAGATAGAGGAAAAAATATATAATACAGTTCTTATTGTGTTGGAGTGTACATCCAAGAGATACTATGAGATTCTTAGTTTAGCACGAGCATGAGGATATGATCTTAAAACAGGACTGAAGCACACGCCCTCTATCGCTGAGATGCAAAATGAGACAACACCTGGGAAGTATAGTATAGATAAATTTCTACGAGATGTAGAAGACTTTGTAAGAGGTCAGTGAGCATAAAACTCGATTTGGATATAATACCCTGAGCAATGTGTCACATGAAACATTGCTTTTTTCCCCGCTTCCGATATACTCGACTCTGCTTTCTTAACTCACTCTCAT
This sequence comes from Patescibacteria group bacterium UBA5532, assembly GCA_002426885.1. Lineage (GTDB taxonomy): Bacteria > Patescibacteriota > Gracilibacteria > BD1-5 > UBA2023 > UBA5532. The sequence goes on along the minus strand of DINU01000015.1, from coordinate 38,737 downwards.
GGCAAATATCGATCATGCTCCGAGCAAGTACATGCTCAATCTTCTTCACACACTTCCGGCGTTCGCGGATGAAGCGAGTCTCCGTCTTCATGCGATCGTCGAGACGAATACCCACACGATCAATAAATACGAGATTATCACCGAGTCGGGACAGCTGAAGCTCGATCGCGTCGGTTTCTCTTCGCTTTCGTATCCATTCGCGTATGGAGCGATTCCGATGACGTGGGATCTCGATGGTGATCCGCTCGATGTCGAGATCGTCGGCGTCACAGAAGCACTGATCCCTGGATCGCTCGTCGAAGTCCGCATCATCGGACTGATGAAGTTCGATGATGGAGGAGAAGTCGATGATAAAGTGATCGGTGTCCTCGCAGATGACAAACGCATGGATCATATCACGAGCTATCATGAGCTCGGAGAATATTGGGAGAAGGAGACGACCTACTTCTGGGAGCACTATAAAGATCTGAAAAAACCCGGAACATGTCATGTACAGGGATTCTTCGATGTCGATGAAGCGGTCCGGATTATTCACGAGTGTCGCGAGCGATATATCACGGAGTATCTTCCGAAGTTCCAGGATTAGCTTCTCGATATAAAAAAAAGAAAAATGTACGCTCGGGCGTACATTTTTTTGGCTTGGTAGATTCATCTCACTTTTGGACTGCATTCAGAAAAATGAAAAAACCGATGGTTCGTTTTTTGACATCTTCTCGAAGATGCAAGTGCGAGATTCATTCGCGGGTGTGGATTCCTGACGCTCGAGATCATGATATCTAGTATCACTCCATGTTTATCCGGAATCCACGTTTCGGGTTTTTTTGTTCCTCTCTCAGGATGCGACCTGTGAGTTATTCACAGGCGTGGATTCCCATCTTTGCGAGGCAATAAAAAGCCTTTGGCTTATTTTTACTTCTTCCCGAAGAATATCACTCCCTCAAGTGGAAACTTCTTCCCAGCGATCATCACGACAGGGATCTCTCGATCAGGCGTTCATTCATAGAATCCAGATCCATCGTTCAGCACTTCCTGAGAAATAGTTTTCTCGACTTTTCGTGTGATGCCGACTTTTTCCATGATATCATAGACGCGCCCGACGGCATCAGGATAGCGCATATCTGTCATACGGACGATTTCTTCTATTCTTTTTCCTGTCACGAGAAAAGTATTCGTATCAATCTGCGTCAGGGTATAATCATGCGGATCTTCCGTATTTTTCTTCAGATCATAGACGCGTACATATTCTTGCGGTGTCTCTGGAGGCTCGATCTTGGTCGGAATACTGCGGATGATCGCATCCTTCAGCGCGTCGAGCCCGATATAGGCTCCAGCAGATATGGCGAATATTTCCCCTTTCTTTTTCCCAGGGAAAATCTTCTTCGCGACTGCATGTTTCTTCGACTCCCAGTCTGCCTCATCGACGAGATCCATCTTCGAGAGGACGACGATCTCTGGCTTCTCGGCGAGCTCTTCTGACCATGACTGGAGCTCTTTTCGGATCAGTGTATACGACTCGATAATCGCCGATTCCTCGAGTGATCCATCGATCAGATGGACGAGAATTCGCGTCCGATCGATATGCTTCAGGAATTGTATCCCGAGTCATTTTCCGGTACTTGCTCATGGGATGAGTCCCGGCACATCTTCGAGCACCAGCGCACGCTCCTTATATTCCATGACACCGAGATTCGGTACCAGCGTGGTAAAGGGATAATCCGCGATTTTCGGTCGGACATTCGTCACCGACTGGATCAGTGTCGATTTTCCTGCATTCGGAAATCCGATAATCCCGACATCAGCGACGAGCTTCAGCTCGAGACGGACGACCTTCTCCTCTCAGACATCGCCGAGCTCTGCAAAATGTGGAGCCTGCCGCGTCGAGGAAGAGAAGTGTGCATTTCCAAATCCTCATCGCCCTCCGCGACAGAGAACGAATTCTTGTCCGAGTGTGTCGAGGTCGATAACACACTCGTTCGTCTCGGGGTCTGATACGATCGTCCCAAGCGGAACCTCGATAATATGATCCGTCCCAGACCGCCCAGCCATGACTTTCGTCCCGCCTCGCTCTCCATCTTCGGCGCGGATCGCTTTTTTATGACGGAAATCCGAAAGTGTGTTGATATTTTCATTGACACGAAGGATGATATTTCCACCACTTCCGCCATCTCATCCATAGGGACCGCCGTTCGGTATGTATTTCTCTCGTCTCCATGAGACCGTGCCATCTCATCATTTTCCCGCGCGGAACGTCACTATTGCTTCGTCGACAAACATAAAAAAAATTATACGAGCAATACTATAGGGAAAATCCCCAAAATGTACAAGAAAAACTTGCGAAAAAATAAAATTCCCTATACTACTCTCGTTTACTCTCTTCAATTTTACTATGGCAAAAGGAAAACGCACCTACCAAATCGGAAAATCTGAAAGCGGACTGAATCAGTACGTGAAAGCAATCCAGAAGAAAAATCTTCCTCAGTGACAGAAGCTCGAGCTCATGAAGTACGATAAAAAACTTCGAAAACATGTGAAGTTCACATTCCGTGATGTAAAATAAGCATTTCTAGAAATCCCTCGCTGAGGGATTTTTTCTTCGGATTTTTTTACTTGTGTTTTATGATATTTCTCGTATAGTTCGCGTATCATAATTTCTTCTATGTATAAGTTCTTCCTTCTTTTCTCTGTATTCTTCGGGATTCTTCTCGGAAATTTTTCCTCTGCATTCGCAAGTATCACCTCAGATAAATGTGTGAATGATGGCGGAAGATACACACTCTCGAATGGTGTCGGAACCTGTACAATAGGTGGGCGCACCTGTGATGAATGGAGCTACTATAATGGAACATGTTCCACTTCGAATTATTCTTCTGTGTGTACGAAGGAACTGCGATACTGTAGCAATGGATCGGCTATGCCTCGTGATGCAGACTGTACATGGCGATCCGATCTCTGCTCGTCTTCTTCGACGACCTGCACGAATGAATATTTCCCTGTCTGTGGTCAGACATACACATGTTCGGGAGGGTATTGTTCTCAGAATATTTCCCAGACATATATGAATATGTGTTATCTCCAGAAGGCAGGAGCGTCGTATCTCTCGAATGGTGCCTGTCAGTCATCATGTAGCTATCAGAATGGATACTGGACCTGTGGTCAGACGTATACATGCACACAGGAAGCTCGGTATTGTGCCGATGGATCCGTCATGAAGCGCGATGCGGACTGTACATGGCGATCGGATCTCTGTCCTTCCTGTACCAGTGAGTATGTCCCAGTCTGTGCACGAAGTGGCTCGTGTACTGGGAACTCATGTCCGACTTCACAGACCTATCAGAATGCTTGTCGTGCCAACACTGCAAATGCGACGATCCTCTACTATGGAGCCTGTATAGAGATGCCATCGATCTGTTCATCAGAGATTCGATACTGTTCTGATGGTTCTCGTATGCTTCGAGGGACAGACTGTACATGGCGATCGGATCTCTGTACGACTTCGTCTTCGTCTTCGTCTTCTTCGTATTACTCGACTGATCCATATACATTCGCATATAATAATGGACTCACGTCGATATCGAGAGATCTTTTCCGTCCAGGTGATTCTATCTCTCGTCAGGAATCGACGAAAATGTTCATCGCGACGGTCCAGCTCTTCAATAATGGAAATAGTATTTATGAGACTGTCAATTGTTCCAGTGCTTTCCGTGATGAATACTCCTTCGATTCATCTCTCGCGTCGTCGGTCTACAAGATGTGCGGCCTCGGACTTATGCGTGGAAATAATGGGTATTTTTCTCCGTCATCTTCTCTGACACATTCTGAAGCACGCCTGATTCTCTCGCGCATTCTCCGACTGACAGGATATACCTATCTCGAGGATGAGATAAGCACTATGAATCCAAATACACCGATTCCTCGATGAGAGCTCGTTTCCTGGATTTATATGCTCTATAATCGAAGATAATACTGGACGGCTGGTGTGTTTGATTTCATGCAGATATCCTGTATCATTCGAGGGAAAAGAATACGTAGGTCGTGTTCTCTCACGCAGTTCCTATGCAAATAAAGCTCTTCACTGCAGTAAAAGCCTGTATCATACATAATGGAAAAATGCTGATTCTCAGGGAATCGACGGAATACGAAGATGGTGTCAATCCTGGGAAATTCGATATTCCCGGTGGTCGAATCATTCCAGGGGAACGTTTTGACACTGCTTTACACAGAGAAGTACAGGAAGAGACTGGGCTCTCCGTGACGATCGGTGCGCCATTTCATATCGATGAGTGGCATCCCGTCGTCAGGGGTGAGTCATGGCAGATCGTCGGTATCTTTTTCCTCTGCAGATCCGAGAGTGAGAGAGTGACTCTCAGTCGTGATCATGATCAATATGTATGGATCGATCCGCGAGATTACTGATCCTACGATCTGCACGAAGGCACGAGAAATGCCCTCATTGCGCATCTGAGATCGATCGGAGCATCATAATTCTTTACTGATTCTTTTCTCATTTCTCAGAAATATTATATAATCCAGAGGAGTATATTGTATCGATATTCGATGACTATCTTTTACACAGCGATCACGGTATTCGGGATCTATGCCCTCATCTGCGGACTCCTCTTCCTGTTTCAGGAGAAAATCCTTTTTGTCCCAAAAAAACTCGATAAAGCGTATCGGTTCTGATCCGGGGAAAATATCGAAGAACTGAATATAGCGTCCTCTGATGGAGTGATCTTGAACGGTGTCCTCGCCAAGGCGAAAAATCCGAAAGGACTCATCTTTTACCTCCATGGAAATGCTGATTATCTCGGTCTACTGCATGGGGTGGCAGATTTCTTCACGGCTCTAGACTACGATATTTTCCTTCTGGATTACAGAGGGTATGGGAAAAGTGAGGGGACGATCTCGAGTGAAGAACAGCTTTTTCGTGATAATCAGATCGTATATGATACTCTGAAAAAACGATACACAGAAGATACGATCATCATCTCGGGATACTCGATCGGGACCGCACTCGCCACGAAGCTCGCTTCAGAAAATCATCCGCGACTTCTGATCCTTCAGGCGCCGTATTATAGCATGGTGGATCTGATGAAGCGGAGATTTCCTTTCGTTCCGACTTTTCTCCTCAGATACCGGCTCACGACACATGCGTATCTGAAGCAGTGCACTATGCCGGTCGTCATGTTTCATGGGACAGAGGATCAGACGACGTACCACGACTCATCGCTGAAGCTCGAAAAAGAGTTTAAGTCAGGAGATAGATTTATCACGCTGGAATGACATGGACATGCGAATCTGGTCGATAATCCAGATTATCGGCGTGAGATAGCGAAGGTCCTTGAATAAGATTTACTTTTCCTTTGCTACACCGCTTGGCTATAAGTTTTGCAGGCGTGTGCTTCTTCATGTATTTGATTTATACATTACAATTCGGTCCTTGATTCAGTCACAAGCACTGACTCCTGCTCGCGCGAGACAATAACAGGGATACATTTTTCAGACTCATTTTTTGAATTCGAGCTTTTGCTTCATTCTGCCACGTGAATTTCATGACCAGGCTTCGCTTCGTTTTCTCGGGGTTTTCTCTGGGAAAATAGAAAAATAAAAAACCTCCGTATTCTGTGAATAGGGAGGTTTTCTCTTCTGGAATAGCTACTTTCCGAGACAGTATGCGATCAGTGCCATCCGCATCGGGACGCCATTTTTCGCCTGTTCAAAATATCGAGCCTGCGGAAGTGTATCGATCTCGAGTGCGATCTCATTTACACGTGGAAGTGGATGCATGAGGATCGCTTTTTCCTGCATTTTCGCGACGGTTTTCCCATCGAAGAGAAAACGATCTTTCACGGCATTATAGGATTCCACATCTGGAAAACGCTCTTTCTGGACACGTGTCATGTAGATGACATCGCTCGTCGTGAGAATTTCATCCGTGAGTGCCTCATCCTGGAAGTCATTCTGCATGCGGTATTCTTCCGGAAGTGCGAGAATATCGGGCGAGATAAAACGCAGAGAAATATTCGGAAAATTCCGCAGAAGAAGAGAAAGTGAGTGGACTGTCCGACCGTAGCGAAGATCCCCGACGAATGTCACACGAAGCGGGGCATCATTCAGAACTTCTGGAAAATCCTTCATGATCGTGTAGAGATCGAGGAGTGCCTGCGTCGGATGTTCTCCAGATCCATCTCATGCATTTATCACTGGAACAGAAGAAAACTCACTCGCGATTCTCGCATCGCCGACATTCTTCGACCGGATCGCTATGATATCTGCATACCCTGCGATAATTCGTGTCGTATCAGCGAGGATTTCCCCTTTTGACTGACTCGAGAATGTGACATCTGTCTCCGAGATGATCTGTCCCCCGAGTCGGAGCATCGCTGTCTCGAAAGAGAGTCGTGTCCGCGTCGATGGCTCGTAGAAAAGCGTCGCAAGAATCTGATGATGAAGCATGTCTGTCCCACCTGACTGGAAGATCGTATCCATTTCCTGAGCACGTTTCATGAGGTACTCGAGCTCAGCTCGATCGAATTGCTTCGCAGAAAGAATATGGATCATAGAGGAAAATTAAGAAATATTTTTCGTATACTGAAAAATGGTATCAAAATATTCTCCGCCATATTCCAGTATCGCGACTGCAGTATATGGAATAAATTCTATTTCTCAAGATGACTCTTCGCGCAGTGAAAGTGTGGAAAATAGGAATCATTTCCCAATGAAAATCCCCGAAACATGTGAAGGAGGGATACTCCGTATCCCTCTAGTGATATAGTCATGAAGTGACTTGCGATTCTGGAGATCGAGACGCACAGGAATAAGCAAATTTGGTTCGGCTTATGACAGAAGAGCCTATAGATAGTTCGTGAGTATAGATATTACATATTAAGAAAATAAAAAAAAATTTGACAAAATTTACTTTAAACATAATATAACGTATGTCAATGTAATGTCTGCATTTCGCAGTGCATGCATTGACAAAAAAACAGGAGAAAAAAAAGATGAAAAAGAAAGTAAGAAAAGAAATTAGGGAAAAGAAAAATAAAAAGAGAGAAAGAGAAGAAAGGAGGAAAGGGGCGAATGCCCCTTTCCTTGAGGAATAAGTTTTTCGGGGGATTTATCCCCCGAGAAACATCCTGTTAAATTTCCCCCGACCAAACGGTCGGGGATTTTTTATCCAGAAGCTACACTACACAATCTCGCACAATTCCATTCACAGTTTTCTTCCCGTTCCATTCATTTTCCTCGAGTTCGATGATGAGAGAGATAATATCGCCTTTCGTCAGACTGACGTCGCACTCGCGTTTTCATCATTTTCCCCATCCCCATGCGATACACTGAATCTCTGGATTTCTCGCGAGGCGAAATCTGAGATGCTGTCCTTCTTTTCCGAAGGTCTCGACTGAGAGAATCGTCTCATCCTGCAGAAGAAAGAGAGGCTTCTCATTCCCGATCCCAAAGGGACGAAATCGGTCGATCACTCCGATATTCTCGAGTGTAAAGTCCTCCGCTACATCGAGTGTACACTCGACTTTTCGTGTGCGGAGCGGAAGTCTCTCTGCGTCATGATGTGTACAGAAAACGTCAGAGAGACGTGCTTTCAGGAGTGGGATTTTCTCTGTCTCGATGGTAAAACCTGCAGCCTGACGGTGTCATCCGTAGCGAATCAGAAGGTCTTTACAGCTCTCAAGCATCTCGATAATATTGCACCATTCTGGACTCCGACAGGATCCGATCGAGAGCGCACCATGAGGTGCGACAGGACTGATATTCGAGACGGTATCGTAGCCTTTCCGGTTTGCGAGCGGATGTTCATCGCCATTTTTCATGACGATCGCAGGCTTGCCATACATTTCTGTGAGTCTTCCAGCGACGAGACCGATCACACCATGCTCGAGATTTTCTGAGTCGTAGAATAGGATCGGACTCTCTGTATCGATCGCGTCGAGCGCATCGTGAAAGTATCGTTCTGTGACCTCTCTTCTCGACTCATTCAGATGCTCGAGTTCTGAGAAAAAATTATCCGAGCGTTCATCGCTCGCGAGAAGCCAGTGAAGCGCTGTGAGGGGCGTATCCATGCGACCTGCCGCATTGATTCTCGGACCGATCTGGAAGCCGATCACATCACTGTCGCGGAGAGACTTTTCTTTGCCGGTCAGGAATTTTCTGAGTCCGTGCGAACGAGAATTTCCCATCTGATGGAGTCCAAGGGTGACAATCGTGCGATTCTCGTCGATGAGTGGCATACAGTCAGAGACAGTTCCGAGCGATGCAAAATCTATATATTCGCTGAGAATTTTTTCTCGTTTCTCGGGAGTAATCCGCTCGACGATCGCGTGGACGAGCTTCAGAGCGACACCTGCGCCCGCAAGATCCCGAAATGGATACGTGCTGTCCGATCGTTTCGGATTTATTATCGCGATCACATCTTCTGGTATATCCGTCGGTACTGCATGATGATCTGTCACGATCACATCGATCCCGAGTGTTTTCGCATACCGCACAGGAGCGACATCTCGCGTCCCACAGTCGACGGTCACGACGAGCGTGACTCATTTTTCTTTCATCGCATCAAAAAAATACTCCTTCAGTCCATAGCCATCGTGGACACGATGCGGAAGGCGATAGGAGACTTCACATCCGATCTCCTGAAGATACCGAAAAAGCAGTGCCGTCCCAGAGACTCCATCGACATCATAATCTCAGAAGACGATGATGCGTTCTTTTTTCTCTCGAGCACGCAAGATTCTCTCCACAGCGCGATCCATATCCGGAAGGAGAAAAGGATCGTGCAGGTCTCAGATACTGGGTGCAAAAAATAATTCACTCGTGATATGTCGATTTTCCTGAAGTACCTGATCGATCGTCTTCGTTCCGCGCTCGTTCAGAATCTTCAGAGAAAAGTTATGGATTGTGTGCATGGAAGGATTATAGGAAGAAATTCGCTTTTTACAAAAGAAGCTTCAGAATCTTTTTTTGTTTTCCCCATAAGAAATTATTTACATTTCTCGCCTCTTTCGTACACTTCGATCTATATTTTCACCTATGACTTCACAGAAAAACGATACTGGCTTCGATGCATTTTTCCATGCAGTGACTGAGTCGCCCGAGTTCCGCGCCAATGTCACGAAAGACTGGAATCCAGACTCACTCACGTCACTCGAGTCCTCGCTCCAGGAAATAGAAAAAAATATCGGATCAGCGACACAGCTCGTGGACGCTTTCGATCAGGGTTTTCGCACAGAGGATGCGAAAAAGATCGGAGAAAATGCTGGAAAAACAGGGGGAAATAAGACTGGAAATGAAAAAGAGGAAAAAACGCCCCCGATCGAGGTCCAGCATTTCATCAAGAAATGAGATGAGAAACTCTGGGGATTTCAGGGAATCGCTGGGATGGACACACTGAAACGAGAGCTCACGGAGAGCTTTATCCAGCCACTCCGTTTCAAGTTCCTGATAGAAAAATATCGAGCACGATCGCCGTGAGATGAGGCGATCGCCTCCGAGGGGGATATTTCACTGAAGAACATTGCACTGCTCGAGAAGCTCTACGCAGAATATGAGCGTTTTAAGATTTCGATCCCGACAGGGATGTTATTCTATGGTCCGCCGTGAACTGGGAAGACTTTCATCACGAAGAAGCTCGCTGAAGAGCTCGAGTGTGGATTCGTCTCGAAAAACATGGGAGAATTCGGCTCGTCGTATCTCCATCAGACGACTCAGAATATTCGAGATTTTTTTACACAGGCGAAAAAAGCATCAGAAAAGGAACCGATTATCCTCTTTCTCGATGAGATCGATGCGCTCGTATCTGCTCGTACTGATCGCGTCGATGCGAATAAAGCAGAGGAAGTTTCCCAGTTTCTTCAAGAGTTTAATGCGCTCGAGGATGCGAAGAATCTTATCGTGATCACTGCGACGAATCGCCCGGATCATCTGGATTCCGCACTGCTTCGCTCTGGTCGTCTCGATAAGAAAATATATATTGGTCCACCAGATCTTCTCGCTCGGAAGGAGCTTTTTCGTATGTATATCGAGAAGTTCGATCGTCCTCATGCAAGGCTCGACTATGAGGAGCTCGGGGCGCTCACGGATGGATATGTCTCAGCAGATATCGAGATGATGTGCGACGAAGCCGCACGCGATGCGAGTCGGCGACTTCTCGATCTCGTCGATGAAGCCGAATCAGGTACGCTTCCGGAGAATTTCGCACGGTGAAATCGGATCACGATGGAGCTCCTCCGATCGATTATCAGCGAGACACCGTCATCGCTCACTATGGTGGATATGAGCATCTATGAAAAATGGTGAGAAAAAATCGCTCGCGCGTAGTTTCGACCGATTATAATTGCCCCGAAATATCGGTGAAAGAAATCGAGCTGAACTTCAGTAAGAAGCGCCAAGTACGAAAAGACAGACCCAGGGCGTATCTCAAAATAGCAGAAATATACCCGCTTTTTTTACATACTTTTTTTATCTTTCTTGCACGATCGCTTCTCGAAATTTCTCAGCACGATCGAGATAATCTCGAAACATTCCGAAGCTCGCACACCCGGGCGATAGGAGGATCGTGTCTCATCTTTTCGCATGATGTCGTGCGAGTGCCACTGCTTCTTGCATGGATTCTGCGAACACGAATGGCACGTTCGCGAGACGGCATTTTCCCGCCAGCAATTCACGAGTCTGCCCGATGAGAACTGCATATTTCACACCGACAAGATCCTTCTCTATATCATCGAATGGATCACCCTTGTCATATCATCCCGCGATCAAGATCGTCATCTCATGTGGAAAAGCACCGAGTCCAGCGCGCATACTCTGACTCGAAGTCGACTTCGAGTCGTCGATGTAGCGGATTCCATTTTTTTCCGTGACGAACTCGATCCGATGTGGAAGTCCGGTAATCTCAGGTAAAAAATTCCTGACATGCTTCGCACAGATTCCGAGCTCATTCGCGAGGATGCCTGCGGAGAGGATATTAAGTGCGTTATGCATCCCTGAGAAATTCGTGTCAGAAAGATGATATTTCGCCCTGCCAGAGATTTTTATATTTTCTCAGTCGGTGCAGTCTTTCAGTCTTTCCTCCGTCTTCTCTCGACAAGCTCCGAAGATACGAGTGCGATCTGGGATCGTGACATGATATCGCCCTGCCTCTTGGAGAATGCCCTCATGGAGAATGACGGTCTTTTTTGTCTGGGTGATGAGATTCCACTTCGCGCGGAAGTATGCTTCGAGGCTCTGATGCCAGTCGATATGATCGGGTTTAAAATTGGTAAAGATCGTATAGTCTGGCTGAAATTCTCGCAGGGTATGCGCCATAAAGCTCGAGACTTCGATGACGATAATTCATTTTTTTATACCCTTTTCGAGTATCTCCCGGACTATGTCTGAGAGTGGAATATCGAAATTCCCGCCGAGATACACCACTTTTTTGACAGAAAATTCATGTTTCAGTATACTGTATGTGATCCATGCGGTCGATGATTTTCCATCTGTTCCCGTGATCGCGATCGTGGTAATCTGCTCTGGGAGAACGCGCGACACGAAGTCGAGCTCTCCGATCACTTTTCCACTCGCGTGTACTGGATGTGTACTCGGGACTCATGGCGACGGGATAATCGCTTCGTACTGTGCGAAGTCGACGGGCCCATCCTGGTCATCACGGATTTCATACGGAATGTCTTGGAAGTCACAGAGTCTCGCGACCGCATATCCGACTTTTCCTTTTCAGTAGATGAGGAACATGTCGATACTATATGTATTTTCCTATTTTTGCAAGTTATGAGGACTTCTAGCCCCCAAGTTTCACAAGAGTATAACATAAACAAATCAAGAACAGTCATCGCAGATATGGAAGAAAAGGTGAGTCAAAATGTGCATGCTATCCTTGAAATGTCTGCACCGGAACAAGTCAGAAGGAAGGTGAGGGGGTATTTTGAGGGAAAGCGGGGGTATGAAAATCTGAAGCAATATTTTGATGCGAATCCCTCGGCTTTCATCGATCTTCTCCGAAAGGTCGTACGATATCGACAAGAGATAACAAGTAGAAACACATACAATGGCACTGAGATAACCACCCACACAATAGAGGAAAGCGATAAAAATGATTGTCTCTCAGTACTTCTGCGTAATAGAAAATGAAAAGAAGTTTACATACAAAGACTGAAAGGGGAACTCTATAGACTTCTTTGATCTGAGGAATTTATTCAGTATGCACGTAAACAACCCTCCATACTGGATTCTTCATGATACTCGTTTGCGTACTCCTTGCGACGGGCACAGCCATGAAGAAGCAAGGGGGATGTGAAAAAGAGCCCAGCACAGATATCTCCCTCTGAGAATGAGAATCATCTCTCTTGAGATATCATCAAGCGATTGATTTTCGCAGGATTAGCACAAAATATTCCCGACTTCAAGGAAGTAGACGCAAATGAGCATTTTCAAAAAGTATATCCGATTATTATTCGGTATTTTCATGAGATTTTCTGAAAAGATTTCTCGGATAACCCCATCGGAAGAGCAAAAAATATCGAATCTCTGGAAAAACTTCTTTTGAAAGCATTTTGGTCTGAGAATGCACAAGAAATAGAAGATGCGTGGCGTATTATTCAGTCATTTTTTCCATGGTGAAATGCTCATATTGTAGAGGAGGAACGAGAGCAAAATGCAGAAAAACAAATAAATCAAATTGTTAAATATGTTCAGGGGCATGGTGCGTCTGAGCTTGAATTATGAGAGATAAGAAAAGTCGGTCTATCATATCGAAAAACTTGATCTACTATGCTTAACCGAAAAAGGTATGCAATTCTTTTTCGTACAAAGGATCCAAAGAGTGATGCACAAAAGCGATGGCAAAAGATCGAATATATCAATAATGATGCCATTCGTGATACTATCGGAGTTGCAATTCCCTTCGGAGATGATGCATCTCATGACGACAAGATGGGAATCCTGCAATTTCTTGCAGGACTCTTTCCACATGGTCAGTATTATCTTGATAATCAATGATGTTTTGATGCAGGATTTGAGAAGGAGTTGATCGGCAAATATAAACCTCTCATAGTTGACTCACGAGTTGCAAGTACGTCTACCCCCGAGTTTCTAAGCTTTAGCGCCAGTGGATTTATATTACTCCAAAAAGATCCTCATTCATGAGAACATGTTGGGTGTGAATGACAAGGGATGTCTGAGAGTACAAAAAAATGGAAGGATGTCGATGATCCGTCTTATAAAATCCGAAGTGCAATCGATGCTCTTGTGCGATGACCAAATTATCTGAATCCATCGGAGGTAGAAGATCTCGTCTATGTGAGAATGAAAAAGAATCTCAGCGATGCATCCCCAGACGGCCATGTGGCGTCCCATAGGATAAGAACTGAGACGAGCATATATATCCTCCAGGGGATAACAACGGGAGAATTAATTCCATATATCTTAGGGAATGAACAGGTTGTCTTTACTAACCCACAGAAAGAAAGGCATTTTAAAGCAGCATTCGAAACAGCACAAAAAATTGATGTACCGAAAAGTGATGTACCGAAAAGTAATACATCATCTAAAGGGGACCCAGAAAAAATTCTCACTGAACTGAAGAAAAAATTCAAGCCAATTACATGAGGGTCTGATACATCTACAAGAAACCAGAAAGCTCTTTGATCCTGTATCGATACTATGATAAATAGCATATCTACTCGAACCAAATAAAACTCCCCCAAAGAGAGGGAGTTTTATAGTGAGTCCTTCAGTATTATTCCTGTTCTGTGCTTCATGATCCTGTGCTTCCACTTCCGAGTCTCTCTTCGAGAAACTTCTGGAATACGGTCGGATCTCCATAGACACGTGAGTCGAGTCGGACTCCATCGAAGTAAATCGTCGGAGTTCCAGGGATATCCTTCTGGAGTCCTTCCTCACGATCGAGATAGACCTGTTTCGCATACTTCGCGTCTGCGAGACAGCTATTAAATTCTCAGAGATTCGGAACTCCTGCACCCTGGGCGACGAGTCCACGCTCTGCATCAGAGACTTTCTCATTTCGCTTCTGGAGCTCGAGCGCATACATCGCATCACTGAACTCTTTATATTTTCCTTGTTCGTGCGCGCAGAGTGCTGCATATGCATCACGAAGTGAATTCTCATGGGGGATCGGATAGAGAGGGAACTGCTTATAGACGATGACGAGTTTCCCAGCGGAAGCATGTGACTGGAGGAGTGTCTCGTATGCATTATGAAATGCGATACACGCAGGACACTGGAAATCACTGAAGATCGTGATCGTATGTTCTCCCGATCCATACGTCGGATTTTCAATCGTCATACCAGAGTTCGAGAAGTCGAGAAGTGGCTTATCTCTGGGCTGTGGTGTACAACTCGTCAGGAGTATCCCTGAGAGAGAAATAAAAAGAAGAAGAAAAATACGCATACAAAAAAATAAAAGAATAAAAAAACTAGAGTTCACTGCATTCTTGCTCGAAGACTTCAAAGAAGCGATCGATGTCTTCCCGTGTATTATAAATGTAGAGACTGATTCGGATCGATGCGGGGATCGCATTTTCCTCGTGCAGTGGTTCTGCACAGTGATGTCCAGACCGGACAGCGATATTTTTTTCTGCAAAAGACTCAGCGAGATCGCTCACATGAATCTCAGGTGTATAGAAGCTAAATACCCCAATCCGTGGAATCTCTCGTCCTCCACCGATGAGCTGTACTTTCCCTTCATGGAGCGGGGCAAAATGCTCGAGTTTTTCCCAGACGTATTCGACGAGATCGCGCTCTACCTCCTCGATCTTCTCATATCCACCGATCGATTCGATATACTCGAGCGCATAGAGGAGTGATGCGGCGCCGATAATGTGTGGAGTCCCAGGTTCCCATCGCGACGGGAGTCCTGCAGGGATAAATCCATCATGCGAGACGTGATTGATCGCTCCGCCTCCACCGAATGATGGTGTGAACTTCTGAAGGAGTGATTTTTTTCCGTAGACGACTCAGAGTCCCGTATCGGTCATGACTTTGTGTCCAGTAAATACGAGAAAATCAATATCGAGTGATACGACATCGAGTGTCATGTGTGGGACGAGTTGTGTCGCATCGACGATGAAATACGGTTTTTTTTCTCATGGAAACTTCCTGAGGATCATTGCGTGAATCCGCTCAAGATCGATGATCTCGCCCGTGACATTCGATGCTCCTGTCACAGTGACGACTTTTACCTGCTCGGTCATCGCTTCTTCGAATCCCTCATAGTCAAAACTTCCATTTTTCAGATGCGTGACTTTTACCTCTGAATCTGACTGACTCGCACATAAAAACCATGGAACGAGATTCGCATGGTGCTCGATCGCGCTCGTGAGAATAACGTCTCACGAGGTGACTTCTCCCGAGAGTCGAAGCGTCTCGGCGATGAGATTCATCCCATAGGTCGCATTATACGTGTAAAAAATCTCCGAGGTTTCTCGCGCTCCGATGATCGCACACGCCTTCTGGCGGGATAATTCATATGTCATTTCTGCCATTTCTGAGAGTGCATACGCACCACGATGAATATTGGCATATTTTCCTTCCATAAAGTCTTTCATGCCGTCGATGACCATACGAGGTTTCTGTGCGCTTGCAGTCGAGTCGAGATAGACGAGATCAGGATATCGAGAAAAAACTGGAAAATCAGAACGAATCATAGAAAACAAAAAAATCTTTCCGAGTATATCTCTTCCCGTGAGAATTGCAAGCGAAGGAACACGAGTTCTCCTTGCAAATTTTCCTAAAATTCATAGCATACACGCATCTAAATTTCTTCTATGAAACTCTTCGGTGTCGGAAATAAAAAAAATACCGCTGAACAATTCGTTACAAAACCTGTCTCCGATCCGCTCGGATCGATCGAGGAGCGCGAGGAGTATCAGTCAGGAAGGGAGACATTTCACACGATCGACGTCCATATCGATGATACACGAGCGCACGAGGATGACATCGGGCAGATCGCGCTCGATATATTCGAGACGAATAGTGATATTGTGATTATTGCGCCTGTCGCCGGAATCGATCCTGATCAGATCGACATCTCGATTGCTCGTAATATTCTGACGATTTCTGGAAATCGTCTGCATCCGCCGATTTACCTCGATGCACGCAAGACGCTCGTAGACGAGTGCTTTTATGGAGCGTTTTCTCGGTCAGTTATTCTTCCTGAGAATCTCGCATTTAATAAGATCCACGCGACCGCAGAGCATAATTCTGTCCAGATATTTATCCCGAAGCTTCGTTTTTCCTCTCATACGATCCGCATCGGAAAGGGAAATGATGAAGAAGAGAAAAAAGAAAAAGAATCTGAAGATGAAAATGTGTAGTTTTTACAAATGCCTTTTCTTCTTCACTTTCTTCATTCTTGAATTCAGGTTCTTCCGCGTTCTTCTGTATGGATTCCTACTCGCGCGAGGAAATAAGAGAAGCGCTGGTATTCTATGATCTTTATTCGTACATGATAAAAAAAAAGTGCCCTGAGGCACTTTTTTTCTTTCCTTCGTCTTATTTTCTTCGCTTCAGAAGTGTGATAATCATCGTGATGATGGTGACTCCAGCATAGAGGAGGATCGCACTTCGCTCATTCGGAAAAGCAACTTGCTCGACCCAGACGCCCACGAGTGCCCAGAGATAGACAAGTGAAATACTATAGGTACGATATCGCACCTGATAAAAAATCGTCACGATCAGTGCAAACGCAAGGATTCCGATCGCAAAATATTCTTCCGTACCATCGAGGACACCGATCGCCATGAGCCAGACAGAGAACTGCGCGATCGTCGCGATATGAATCCATCCGAGGAAGAGCTCGACTGTGGTCCGACCGAGAGGACTACTTCTTCGCGATAGGAAAAATGTATACATCAGAAGTCCGAGGATAAGAAGCATGATGATCATGGATACACCGATCCAGTTATACGCCCATGGAATAAGCCAGAGTCCTGAGAGAGCGATCGCGATCGTGAGCGGGATAGCGGCTTTTTGTCGGAGCCATTGTCGCTTCGGGATGACGATCATCATGATCGCGAGGACACACCACGAGAGGTATATCACACTCCAGATCGAGAATGTAAATGAGGCAGGCGTGACCGCCGAGTGGTACATGTCAGAGATATCTTTCTGACTCATTCCGTTCAGTGGAAAGTCAAAAAAAGGCGCGCTGACCCAAAAAGAGAAGAGAAGCGTGACGAGTGTCACCAGAGAAAAGATATATCGCATAATAAAAATAAGGACTTCATTATCATACTGCATATTTCCGCAGAAAGCAAAAAGAGCGATATTTTTTTCACAAAAAAAAGAACCCCGAAGGATTCCCTTTTTATGTATGCTTTTATGCGGAGAATCGTGCCTCGACTTTTTTCCAGTCGACGATATTCCAGAAGTTCTCGACGTACTTCGCGCGAGCGTTCCGATAGTCGATGTAGTAGGCATGTTCCCAGACGTCGCAGGTCAGAAGCGGAGTCGCATCTCCTGTCGCTGGTGTCTCCGCGTTCGAGGTCGATACGATATCGAGTGTCCCATCGGAAGCCTTGACGAGCCATGCCCATCCAGATCAGAAGGTCTTTATCGCTTTTTCGCTGAATTCTTTCTGAAAATTCTCGAGCGATGCCCACTTCGTCTCTATCGCTTCGAGGAGTGCGCCACTTGGTTTTCCACCTGCATTTCCCGTCAGCGAATCAAAATAAAATGTATGATTCCAGACTTGAGCGGCATTATTAAAAATCGGTCATTTCGGAGCTTTTTTCACGATATCCTCGAGTGAAGCGTGCTCGAATTCTGTCCCAGGAATCAGCGTATTCAGTGTGTCGACGTAAGTCTGATGGTGTTTTCCTGAGTGAAATTCGAGTGTCTCTCGTGAGATGTGGGGCGCAAGCGCATCGAGCGCGTAGGGAAGTTCTGGTTTTGTAATCATGGGAAGATTTTTAGAAAATAAAAATATATTTATATGGTTTGTATGTATTTTTTCACGTCTTCGAGGACTCTCTCGGCATGTCCAGTCGCTCGGACATTTCTCCATTCTTTCAGGATGGCTCACGTCTGATCGAGGAGAAACGTCGACCGAATCGTCCCGATGAAGGTTTTTCCATAATTTTTCTTCTCGCCGATCACATGAAATACATCGTGAATCGCTCCAGTCGGATCGCTTATGAGATCGATCTCGAGCTGGGCTTTCTCATGAAAATGCGCATGTGATGCTTCGGAATCGCGTGAGACACCGAGGATCTGGACTCAGAGATCCGAGAATTCTGACCGAAGTCGTGTAAAATCCTGAGCTTCTCGCGTACATCCCGGCGTGTCATCCTTCGGATAAAAATAGAGAAGTGTGTACGGAGTGCGCGTGAGCGAGTGTACGAGTTCGGCATCCATAGCTATATTTTCTTAAAATTTTTCCCCCAGTCTGCTTCTGTATTCTCACGGATGCGTCGCATAATCTCGTCTCGGATACTCGGTCATGATTTACTCCGATCGAGGAGTATCTTAAATTCATCATGTCGAAAAATACGTAAGACTGTCGGCTCGTGTGTATGGACAGTCGCCGTGCGAGTCTCGTGTGTAATCAGTGCGAATTCTCCGAAAAAACCTCATACTTCAAGTTCAGCGATCCATTTCCCCTTTCGCTCTACGATCACTGATCCCGACTCGATAAAGTACGCATTTCCATCGGAGGCATCGCCCTCTTTCATGATGACGGCGTTCGCCTTATACTCACGTGTCTCAGTCATAAGAAGAAAATAGTCGATCTCCTTCTCAGTAAGTCACTCGAATATATAGAGGTCTCGGATATTCTGAGTCATAGAATAGAGTTATATCGACCTTCAGTATAGCAGAATCCCATGAGAATACAAGGATAAAAACACAAGAATCTCATCATTAGGAAAAATATATAATTATAAATAATCAATTGACAAATATTATCCCATGTATACAATCCGAAAATGGTGCAAAAATAAAACTCTATTTCTCTTACGTTCTCCATATGTTCCATATCCAAAACCATCTGAAGCATCGAGTATACTGGAGCCCTGAGGACATTCCCTCCTGCGAGCAGGTGGAAGATCGAGAAACTAATAAACTCTTTTTGGTACCTGGCGAAATGCAGGAAAGAGTTCGGGATCTTCTTACTACACAAACACTTTGATATAGTGTCCTCGGGGATGTGTGAGTTGTCACATTCGAGAATACAAATAATGAGTTTCAGACAGATTTAAAGAAAGTATTGGAGTGGATTTATAAGAATATTTCCAGTGATGTCTTTCTGGACAAGCTTTCTCTACAGATACGAAGCCTACAAAGTTTAAGGGATCAGAATCACCACCTTCAGGCTTTATTTCTTGAGGTTATTGAAAAAATATATCGGCTGATGCGAATGCAGAATACGAAAGATGCATGAAGACTAAGAGAGAGGGCACTTGAAAATTTCGACAAGAATCGAGGGGAGTTATTACAAGAACTGACACTCGCCTGTAACAGATATGATTCCGCGCTGGAAGAACAAAAGAAAGGACGTCCCGCTTCAGGTTTTTTCTGAAAATAATCCTCCCACATACTATGCTGACATGAGAATATGCAAGTGCACATTCACTCATTCATGTCCAAAAACTCGAGAGAATACACCGGGAAATGTTACAGATATGAGAACGAGTCGCACGCATCCTACGAGCAGAAGCGGACATCACCACGAGACTCAGGGGGAAAATCCAAGGTGTACCAGGTACGCTTGAGGAGATTCAGACATACGTAGAATGACTAAGATGACACTTTACACACTTCGTATTTCTCGCGCAGTTCTCGCACCTCTCACAAGAAGAAGATGCACTTTTCCAGATAATCGAGCGATACTACAGTCTGATCTGCCTCGTACAAAAAATAGAAAAAAACACAGTTGGAAGCTGATCCGAATATGTATACGAACAGATGAAGCAAGAGCTGAATGACCACATCACACGTCTCAGTAAATCCCGAGAAACACATATGCTACACCTTTATTTTTTACTTTTTTTCTATGTATACGTTTTTACCAGCGCGTCTCTGACGTATTTCTGTCCGATGGGACATCGAGTGAGGAGAGTCACGGGAGTGATGAGTATCAGGGGCTCAAGAATGATGATCAAATGCTTCCCAGGTAGTACAACGGGCACGGGATTTCGTGACTTGAGTATTTCAAGATAAGCACTGACGCGAACCTACATATGAAGCAGTAACACTCAGTGATAATCTCAGAGGGAGTGCACGCAATCTTATAGAAAAAATACGTTCTCTCCGAGCAGAATGGGTACAAGAGCCCGAGGATGCATCGGTGGTCCGTGAGGAGCAAGCGATGCTATGGACTCTATGAGTTAAAATACTTGGGATACAGGCTTTCTCACTGATGCAGCATCAAGTTCTGAATATACAACGAAATGAATCCACAGGAGTAGAGCAGGCATGACAGACAGAAACTCACTGAGACATAGATTTCCCCCTGTGGACACATGTTTCTGACTTGAATAGGTATCTTGATCCTATACTTGTTAGTATTGAGAAAATGAGGGAGGGGAATCCAAAGAGTAATCAAGACATAGTAGGGTTGGTCCGTACAATAGAATCCGATATGGATGTTCTTGAAGGAGTATTAGCATGTATTGCCGAGTGATTTGTCACTGATTCCCACTGAACAACATCATTAGATTCTACTACCTGAGAGATGGAGTAAGGGTCACCATGAGTAACTTTTCCGACACAGTCACTAGCTCGTATTGCGATGTCTCTCGGCTCACTTAATGTATCTCATCTTGAAGGGATAGATATCACTGCATTTTGTGATGTGTTAGCTGAAGTATTATATAGAACATCATGAGTACCACAAGCTTGAGGCTCAGAGTGGGAGCTCCAGAGTGAAATGTGAAGAGAGTTTCATCAGGGTTATAATAACCATCTGACACAAATATACACTTATTTAGATTTCATTCTCGAGACCATGAATCAGGTGAGTAATTCGCAATGAGGGGATACAGAATGAAGCAATATTCTCGCTTCTCAGACTGCCCAGATACAGCGATTCAGAACTCATCTGATGTGACTTCATGCTCGACTCAATGAAATCAATAAAGACTTCAGTATAAGAGACTAATTTATAGATATATATAACTGTCATAAAGACCCAGACTTCAGCCTGGGTCTTCTGCTTCTAGAACTGCTCGATAAAGCGAATATCTGGATTCTGAAAGTATCGGCCGTCGGGTATCCCATAGCGCATCATCACGAGGCGATTCAGTCCAAATCAGAATGCAAAACCGCTGTATTCTTCTGGGTCGAGTCCGCCTTCTCGGAGGACATTCGGGTGGATAAGTCATGCACCCATGAACTCGATCCAGCCTGTATATTTACAGATACGACACCCGTCTCAGCCACAGAAAGTACACGAGAAATCGACCTCGATCCCAGGCTCCACAAAAGGGAAATATCCCGGACGAAAGCGAATATTTACCTCTTTCCCGAAAATATCCTGAAGCATCGTACGTGTCGTATGCTTCAGCTCTGCAAGTCAGATATGCCTATCGATGACGACCCCCTCGACTTGATAGAAGGTATTTTCATGTGTCGCATCGAGATCTTCATTTCGGAAGACACGTCCTGGGACGATCGCCCGGATCGGTGGCTTCGAATTCTTGAGGATATAATTCTGCATACAGCTAGTCTGCGTCGCGAGGACATTTCCATCTCATTCGAGCCAGAATGTATCCTGCATATCACGAGCCGGGTGCGTCCGAGGGACATTGACCGCATCAAAATTCATATATTCTGTCGTCACTTCCGGAGACTCATATATATCGAATCCCATTCGTCGAAAAGTATTCTCGACATCAGTACGCACGCGCGTGATAGGATGCAGGTGTGCCTCCGTATCAGCGAGCGGGATCGTCACATCTTCCCATTCTTTTTCGAGAGCTTCACGGATATTTGCCTTCTGGATCTGCTCTTTTCGGTTTTCGAAAGCGGTCTCGAGCGTATTGCGGACTTCATTCAGATATTTTCCGATCGTCCCACGCTCCTCTGGAGAGAGATCTTTTATTCCCTTCAGAAGCAGTGTCATCGTTCCATTTTTTCAGAAGATTTCATTTTTATACGTCACAAGTGCTCATTCTGTTTCTACTGTAACAAGGATACTGAGAACTTCTCATTCGAGTTTTTGTATATCTTCGAACATGTGTTTTATTGATTGAAGGTAAAGAGATTCTCTTTCATCACGAGAAATTGTCACTTTTCCGCATCGACCATGGACTGAACATATGGACTCTCCTGAAGTGTCGTGAGTGACTTCGCCTCTGCGATCTTGATATCGAGCAGATTCTCTGAGAAATTCAGCTCTCGACGCACGAGCTCAAGACTTCGAATGTTATATCATTTTGTTGCATTTACATTCAGACGCCATACATATGAGATTCCGAGTCCGAATATGAGAAGTATAGCGAGGACGTAGGTCTGCGTAATAGAAAGACGGAAGTGTTCTCTTTGTGCTTTTCGCTCTGAGAGGAAGCCTGGTCATTTCTTCATTACGAGGACATTTGCATTCATGGCGAGAAGAGAAAAAGGTAAATTATTGCAGATTATTTACAGATATGGTTTTATATTTGTACATTTTTAAGAAATTCTTTCGACGATTCGTAATTTTGCACTTCTACTTCTTGGATTGCGTCGGATTTCTTCTTCACTCGGAATAATGGGTTTTTTATTGACTTTCTGGAGTCGAGCGGGGATACGTGTCTGCCCGGTGATTTCGTCGATCGTGTCTTTTTCGTACTGTGCGAAAATATGTTTCACGAGCCGATCTTCGACTGAGTGGAAGGTAATCACAGCGATACGACCATGGAGTGCGATCCGTGCGATCGCCTCATGTAGAGAGTGCTCGATATGAGCGAATTCTTCGTTTACAGCGATGCGAAGCGCCTGAAATACACGAGTAGGCGACTTCGGATCACGACTGGATCACTGGATCAGTGCGAGAAGTTCAGATGTTGTGTGTATTGGTATGCCGTTTTTTTGTGCGTGTATGATCGCCTGTGCGATCGCGTATGCTCGTGGCTCTTCTCAGTATTCTCGGAAAATCTTCGTAAGGCTTCGTTCGTCTTTTTCAGAGAGGAGATCTCGTGCCATTTTTCCAGTATTCCGATCAAACCGCATATCGAGTACCGCATCCGATCGAAAAGAAAATCCGCGCTCTCCCTCATCATAATGAACACTACTTACTCCGAGATCATAGAGAATTCCCGTCACTTCACTCACATTTACCTGATCGAGTACCGCCCCGATATTCTGAAAACTTTCATGAAAAAAATACGATCGTATTCAGGAATGTTCTGGGAGCAGAGCCCGCGCTTTTGTCAGATTTTCACTGTCTCGATCGATCCCTATAAAAATGTCATCTGTATGCATCCTCTCGAGGATCCCTTGCGCATGTCATCCGAGTCCGAGTGTCGCGTCTACGATGCGATTCTGTCAGGTATCAGACTTCATCAGACATCACATGACTTCATCGTAGAGCACTGGCTCATGAAGAGAAAATTGTTTCGTATCTCAAGACATGAGGAAAATTCGAGATTGGAATGTAATCTAGTCTTTTTTTATCTGAAGTCAAAGGGAAAACTACAAGAAAACTCTAGACAAATATCCCGAGGATCATCCTGATATATTTACAAGTTTCTCAGAATGTTTATACATTATTTTTTCGGGTTTATTTTTATACATTTTTGAGAGATTTTCACATTGTATTCAGTCTCTTCTCCTCTCTATAGACGAGAAAATATGTAAAAATGTAAAATACTCGTGAAAAACAGACTTTTGTTTGCAATCACTTCCATTTTCTCTATACTCTGGCGATAAATTCTTGTCCTCTTTTATGGCTTCTTTCACGACCAAAAAAATCTCCACTCCACCTCCACAAAAAAACCAGAAAATTGATCTCAGTGATGCACTCGAAAAAAATACACCATCACGTCGATGAAAGTCAGTATTAACGATACTTCTGATGCTTTTTGCGATTGGTTTTGTCGTCGTTTTCGGGATGCAGATATTTTACCGTGTTACGGATATTTCCGTCCTGCGTGATACCTCATGAAGTGGCTCTGAGCCAGAATTTGTCGCTGATCGTAAGCTCGAACAAGTCAATATTCTCCTCGCGGGTATCGGCTGAAAATATCACCAGTGAGGAACTCTGACTGATACGATCATCCTCGCATCCATCGATGGTGAACGGAAGACCGTCACGATGCTCTCGATCCCGCGCGATCTTTTTGTCGCACTTCCAGGAGGATGAGCTGGGAAAATTAATCAGATTTATGCGACAGGGAAAGATGCTACTGAGGGAATCGAAAATCTAAAAGAGAAAGTGACAGAAATTACCGGAGAATCGATCGATCGTTATCTTGTGATCGACTTCGAGTGATTTGCGCAGGTCGTGGATATTCTCGGAGGGATCGAAGTCGATGTCCCAGAAGATCTCGTTGATCGAGCATATCCAGACTGGAATTACTGATATGAGGTTTTCAGCATAGCAAAATGATTACAGGTTCTGAATGGATCGACTGCACTGAAGTATGTCCGAAGTCGTCACTCTACGAGTGATTTTGATCGATCTCTGCGTCAGCAACTTGTTCTCCAGGCGATTCGCGATAAGGTTTTTTCTCTCGGATATCTGACGAATCCACAAAAGATCGGAGAGACAGTCGACGCAGTACAGAGTCATATCGACACCGACCTGAGCTTGACTGATCTGGCAAATCTCGGATTTAACGTAAAGGATATTGATGCATCACGGATTTTTTCTTTTAACCTGAGTGAAGACTGTGGAAATATCCGGACGTGTCAGCCAGGATCGTATCTCTACACTCCACTTCGTGATCTTGTCGGATGAGCCTCTGTTCTCCTTCCTGATGGAGCGACAGTGACACGCGTCAGTCAGTATGACACGATCCGTCGTTTTAGTGAGATTATTTTCCGATATGGTGAGATCTCGAAATACGCTGGAAATATTCACATCGTAAATGAATCAAAAGTCAATTTCGCAGGATATAATACAGCTCTTGGACTTGCAAAGATGGGATTTCCACTTGCACAGAGTGGCACGATCATGAATGGAAGCGGAGTCTCTGAGCGTACTCGGGTTCATATTTTCTGGGATAGTGCGACACAGACGGGTATCGATCCAGAGGGTCCAGAGATGCTTGCCCTGAAAAAAATCATGCCGAATGTCGAGATCACACAAGAACCGAGAAATCTCTATCTTTCTGGTGCAGGACCGAGCATCGAGATAGTGCTCGGAAGAAATTACCAGGATGTCCTCTCGTTTGCCCGCGTCACTCCGACGCCAGTACAGACCGTGACACCAACTCCTTCACCATCGACCACATCATCCTCGACTTCTTCGAGCTCTTCTGCGACTCCATCTTCCACCGCGTGAACTGCGACTCCACCACCATCTTCCACTTCTACAGAAGTAACTTCTGAAAGCACGACTCCCGCAAGTACAGAGACACAGAATACTCCTCCGACTTCTGATACGGATGCCCCCACGACAGTACCAGCAGACACGAGTCTTGACTCAGCCGAGACACAGAGTGCTCGCGAGTCGCTTCTTTCTCCACTTGATGAGACTCCCCAGCAGGATACAGAAGAGACCCAGTCCGTCCAAAATACCGATCCCGGGACACTTCCGATTCAGTAGAATTTGAATCATTTCCATTATTCTATATAATCACGCATGTAAAAAGTTATGCAATAAAATTCCATCTCCTATTTTATGTCCCAGATTACGCCCCCGAAAAGAAATCCTCAGTCTCAATGAGGAAACCCATTTCAGAAAAGCCCTCTCTCGACTCAGAAGCGAAGATTGGTTCCATCACATGGAAGACAAAAACATACGCGCACATTCAAAAATTATATTGCCATCTTCTTCTGACTCATCCTCGCTGGGTGAGTTCTTGCATGTTTTCTCGTGTATGCTCTCTATCTCCGAGATCTTCCATCGATTAGCCTGATAGAATCAGGTGGGATATCTGAGAGCACGATCATCTACGATCGTGATGGAAATGAGCTCTACAAGATGCAGAATAGTGATGGAAAACGAACCTACATTGACTATGCAAATATTTCTCAGCCGATAAAAGATGCGATCGTCTCCACGGAAGATAAGACATTCTTCGAGAATCCTGGGATCGATTTCCGCTGACTTATACGAGCCGTCTGGAATCATATCCAAAATGGATGAGAGGGAAGAATCTGAGGAACTTCGACGATCTCACAACAGCTGATCAAGAATCTTCTCCTCACGAATGAATACTCCTTTAAGCGAAAGATTCGCGAGGCAGTGCTCTCATACGAGCTGAATAATACATATACAAAAGAGAAAATCCTCGAGCTCTATCTGAATACGATTTCTTTCGGAAATAATGCGCTCGGAGTCGAAGAGGCATCGAAGACATACTTCGGAAAATCAGCGAAAGATGTCGGGATTCTCGGAGCGACGATCCTCGCAAGTCTCCCGAAGTGACCGACCTACTACTCGCCGTATGCGCATCGGGATCGGCTTATGGGATATGTCTATGTCTACGATCCGACAGCACCAGATAATCACATTACACTTGACTCACCAGAATCGATCGAGAAATATGCGACGGTCTATACACATTTTAAGACGATCCTCGCGAATCTCCAGTTTACTGCTCGTGATGGCTCTGTGATGGTATGTAATCTCGAGAAGTGAACGACAAAAAATAATCGCTACGAGCCAAATAGCGATGGGTGTGCGACATTCGATCAGTGAGATTTACTCGACTTTCTGAACTCGATCCAGCTCACAGGAGAAGTCGCCGATGAGAACGGCATTATGAAAACGATTCTTCTCGAGTATGAAGCAGGACGAAAGGATTTTGTCGCGATGCGTATGTATATCGATGGAAAAATTACGGACGAAGACTACCATGCTGTTCTCGTCGACGGACTCGAATTTCCTTTTAAGAAATATACAGAAAATATTCGCTACCCATACTTTGTTTTTTACATAAAAGAGTATCTCGAAAATACGTATGGTGAAGATATCGATATCACGAGCGGACTCCGCGTCTATACGACGATCGATCCTGATATTCAGAATCAGGCAGAGGCGATTCTCAGAAAAAATCTCGAATGAGCGGTCAGTAAGTGGGATGTCTCGAGTGCGGCGCTGATCAGTATGGATAACTCGAACGGTCAGATCCTTGCCATGGTCGGATGACCGGATTATTATGATGAAGAACATGGATGAAATAATAATATGACGACGGCATTGCGTCAGCCATGATCCTCATTTAAGCCTATCGTATACTCGCTTGCGATCGCTCGGAATCCTATCGGTCCTGACTCACCGATTACCGATAACAAGACGAAATTCTGAGATTATGAGGTAGATAACTACGATCAGAAATTCATGGGGCTGATGACTGTCGCAAAAGCACTCGATTATTCTCGCAATATTCCCGCCATTAAAATGTTTTACCTTGCGGGACAACAAGCATTGATTGTTTCCCATGCACAGACACTCGGACTTACGAGCGTAAAAACAAATGGTGATTATGGAGCCTCTCTTGCTCTTGGTACTGCGGAAGTTCGTGCGATCGATATAATGCAGGCATACTCCGTCTTCGCAAATAATGGAGTAAAGCGTGATGTGACTGGGATTCTGAAGATCGAAGATACGAATGGAAATACCCTCGAATCGCACGAAGTCAATCCAGGGACAGAAGTTTTCTCGCCTGCTGCGAGCTATATCACCGCGAAAATCCTTTCTGATGTAAATTCTCGTCCAGCTTCTGACTTCTGGCGAGGGGCACTTGCACTCGCAGGATGACGGATTTCTGGTGCAAAGACGGGGACGAGTAATAAGACGATCAGCGCTACCTTGATTCTTCCACGCGATCTCTGGACGATCGGATTTACACCGCAGATTACGACAGCTGTCTGGGCAGGGAATGTCGATGGACGTGAGACAAAAGGCAATGCTGACGGACTGAATGTAGCGGCGCCGATCTGGAGAAATTTCATGGACTATGTCCACACACTTCCTGAGTACTCGACAAAAAAAGATTTTACACGTCCAGATGGCGTCTATGATGTCACAATATCGAAGACAAGCGGACGGCTCGCAAGTAACTCGACTCCATCAGGTCAGAAAGTCGAGACGATCATGGCAGTAAAACCGGATAATTACGATGAGGGATTCCGGACGATTCAGGTCGATATTCTCTGCGGATGACCTACCAGTGAAAATACGCCACAAGAAGCGATCCGAAGTGTGTCTGTTCCACAGTGAAAGCCAGTGATCGACGGATTCGAAGAAGGGTGGTACACAGGAGGAGGAAGCACGGGATATCTCCCAGATGGGACAGCGATTCGTCTCGTAAGTACGCCATGTGATCGTCCTGGAGCTGGTGGAAATGTCGATCTCGCGATTCGTCCTGCATTCGATAATGCGACGGGTACACGAAGACTGATGGAAGTCTCATGGACTGGGGATAGAGCGATTCAGACGATCCGCATTTACCAGTGAAATACGATGCTCTTCGAGATGAGCTTCGATGATCCACAGACGACTGGTATGCAGAGAGCGACGGTCGATCTCGATAGTGCGAGTAGTGATTCACTCAGTCTTCAGGCGATTGATGTATACGGATTTGCATATACTGACTCTGGTATAAGCACTGGAGGAGGTACTTCTACGACGACTTCGAGTAGCACGGAATGACCACGGATTACGATGATTCGTCCTGTCGAGTGAGATAACTCGATCCAAGTCTACCAGGACCAGTTTTTCAATCTTCGCTTCAGCGTCGCATCATCGACGATCTCGAATACGATCACCGTCGCGGTCGATGGAAATATCATAGAGACACTGACTTCTGGATCGACATTTGCTCTTCCGATTAATGAAGCAAAAAATCTCTCTGTCGGGACGCACTCGATCGCGATTTCTGTAACTGATACGAATCAGAACCAGGCTTCGAAATCAGTCCAGTTTCGCATCCTCCCACGTTAATTTCCCCTATTCCATTATCCTTCTTTATGTATATTCAGTCTGTTTTTCTGGGATATGGAAAAAAAAATATCATCAGCAATGCTTCACTTACGATCGATACCTGAGAATTTGTCTTCTTAATCGGAGCATCTGGAAGCGGAAAGACAAGTTTTATAAAGATGATTATCGGAGATCTCGCACCGAAAGCAGGACATATTCGTGATGAGAAGCGACGTGATATATACACACTTTCGCATAAAGAAATGATGCAGTACCGGAGGAAACTTGGCATCATTTTCCAGGATTTTAAGCTCCTTCGGAAAAAGACCGTCTATGAGAATGTCGCGTTCGCGATGGAAGTGTGTGGGTATGGGAATGATGTTATACGATCTCGCGTTCCAGAAGTTCTGACACAAGTCGGAATGCTCGATAAGCAAAATATTTTTGTCGAACTTCTCTCAGGGGGAGAGATTCAGCGGACGAGTATCGCGCGGGCACTGATTCATAATCCAGATATTATCATCGGAGATGAGCCGACGGGAAATCTCGACCCGAAGAATTCTCGTGAGATCATAGAACTCCTCGAAAAACTGAATCAGTCTGGAAAGACGGTGATCCTCGCGACACATGATGATCGTATGGTCGAGCACTATCAGAAGCGTGTTATCGCATTTCATGATGGGAAAATCGTCCGAGATGAGGCAAAAGCAGGGTATATTCTTTCATAATATAAAAAGTCTCGAGGTTACATATTTTTTATCTCCATCCAGAAACAATTTTTCCACATGCTGAACCCAAATGAGTCTATCTCCGAAAAAATCGTCAATAAAGGATTCTGGATCTATGTGTTCGTTATCTTGACTGGTCCGATCAGCTACGGGGTGCGGATGATATTATCGGATAATCTTTCTCTGAGTGATTTCGGACTTTTTTATGGATTGATCAGCTTCATCTCGCTTCTCTCGGTCTATAATGACTTCGGGATGACTGAGAGCCTGAACTATTTCGTCCCGAAACTCATCGTAAAGGAAGATTACGGACGTTCAAAAGTTCTCTTTTTCCTTGCATTCGTGTGTCAGGTCTTCACGAGCATCATCATTACTGTTTGACTTTTTTTTGCGGCTCCGTGGCTCGCCGAGAACTACTTCCATAATGCGCATGCACTCGTCCCGATTCAGATCATGAGTCTTTTTTTTGTCGGACTGAATCTCATGCAGATCAGCACTGCATTTCTCACGATCGCGCAGGATACAAAATATGGAAAATGAGTCGAGTTTCTTCGTATGTTTCTGAGCCTTGTCTGAGTGTGGATTCTCACACTCTTCTGACTCTGAAGTCTGACTAATTTTACCTGGGCATGGATTTTTGCGCTTTTTCTCGGGGCATGAGTCGCGTGAATCGTCTCTTTTTGGAAGTATTATCGCGTGTATTTTCTCGGTCGTCCTGCCATCTATGATGCCGCGACTGTAAAAAGTTTCTTTAAGTATTCGCTTGCGACGCTCATCAGTGCGAATATCAGTGTCGTTCTGAGTCAGGTCGACATGCAACTCATCATTTATTTTCTCGGAAGTGATCAGGTTTCTCCTGGATATTACTCGAATTATCTCTCACTGATCGGGATTCCATTCCTCGTATTTTCTCCGATTATCGGATTTCTTTTTCCGGTGATTTCTGAGCTTTCTGGTAGAAATAATGACGACGGAATTCGTATGATCTGGAGTTCGTTCGCGAAATATCTCGGTATTTCTGCGATCTGGATCAGTTTTTTCTTCCTTTTCTTCGGGGCAGAATTCAGTATGATGTTTTTCTGAGAAAAATTTCAGGAATCAGGGGAAATCCTGAAATACTCCGCGCTTTTCATCTTTTTTAACTTTCTGATTCAGCTAAATTTCCAGGTACTTGCAGGGATCGGGCGCGTGCGTGAACGCGCAAAAATCCTCCTGATCACACTCGTGATCAATGTCATCCTAAACTTATTTCTGATTCTCGTGGTAAAAATGTGAGCCCGAGGCTCGGCGCTCGCGGTCGGACTCTCATGGCTTCCGCTCTGGTATATGAGTCACAGAGCGATCAGTGCGTACACCGCGCAACTCGACTGGAAAAGACTATTTCGAAATCTTCTTCTCGCACTTGCGACGATGAGTGTGATATATTTTCCAGTACATGCCGTACATTTTTCAGATAATATCCAGATCGAAAGTCTTATCATAATTGGTATTGCGATTTTCGGAAGCTTGATTATATTTGCTCTCATGAATCGAGATCTTCTGATCGAGGCGAAGTGACTCTTCTCGAGTGTTCGAGGCAAGAAAGCATGACACACGACGGATTAATTTTTCTATTTTCTAACTTTTCTTATGTATTTTATTTCTGCCACTCTGCTCTTCATACTCTGGGCATGATTCGTTATATATACCTACTACACTGGAGGCACGCTCGGGATCGCGCACACACCAGAAAGTATCGATGGTATCACGGGGTATCTCGTGATACTTCTGATCGTGTATGCACTCTATAAGAGCTGGCAGATCATGACACAGAAGAAAAATGTTCGCTTTCATCTCTGACATATTGTCGGATTTGCGCTCGCACATGTACTGATTCTCTCCTTCGTATTTTTTACGCTCTCAAGCGTAAAAGACTACATACCAGAGAGTCTGAGTGCGACTATTCAGTCTGGCGGATGATTGACACTGTTCCTCTGAATTTGTGGATATCTGCTTGTTCCGACATTTTTGACATTTCTCGCGAGAAGTCTCGGATTTACACTTCTGACATATATTCTTCCACTTTTTTCTGTTACACAGTGGAAAAATGAAGACTTTCG
The DNA here is from genome assembly GCA_002426885.1 of Patescibacteria group bacterium UBA5532. Lineage (GTDB taxonomy): Bacteria > Patescibacteriota > Gracilibacteria > BD1-5 > UBA2023 > UBA5532. Next base: position 6,872 of record DINU01000015.1, on the reverse strand, counting down.
ACTGAGACTTCCGACTGAGACGGCGATCGGATACGGCGTGATGTCACTCTTACTTCTCGGAGTCGGAATGATGGGATTCTATACGCATATCTGAATCCTCTCTGTGATTCTTATTCTGACAGCTCTGAGTTATGTATGATGGAGAGAATGTTGGTATGATATTCAGACGCGTCGAGCAGAATTCGAAGGACATGATCTCACTTCTGGACGACTCTCTCATGTCCTCGCACCACGACTTCTCTCAGCTGAGATTTTCTATATCTTCATCACTTTTCTTATTGCGGTCAGTCTGATAAATATCTATCGACCGATGCCGATCGGATGGGATGATCTCGGAGTGTATATGAATTTTCCGAAGATTATGGCGCTGAATGAGTCAGTACTTCAGGGTGCTGGGATATACGCATGGCAGATTCTCACGAGTATCGGTTTTTTTATAGGGAATTCTGCGACTCAGGCATTCTTCATGAATCAGATCGGATGAATTCTCTCGATTATCGCGATCGGAATGGGGACATCACTTCTGCTCGAAGAAAAATGAAAAAAATCACTCCTCGCGCTTCCGATCATATTCGCAGGGATTTTCTACTCGATGTCGATGGTCGTCTTCCAGCAGGCAAAAGATATGAAGCTCGATCCAGCACTCATGTTCTTCAGTGTGGTGGCGGTGACACTGCTCATGATACTTCTCAGACGCATGCGATGAGAAGGAGCGTCAGAAGACGAAAAAAAATCTCATACTGGCATTTCTCCGCTTGCACTCGTGATGATTCTCGCGATCGTCATAGGATTTGCATTTACCGTCAAAATTACGACGCTGATGCTGATTCTCGCAGCATTCGCTGTACTCTGCTATCGAATGTTTGGATATGGTGGATATATCGGATTTTTCTTCCTTTTCATCGCTCTCTTCACGAAGCTCCATCTCTGGGATCAGCTAAATGTCGTGTACGAAGATGATCCGATGTGGGTGAATACGGTTTTCGCTGGGGCATGATTCCTTGCGATTATTTCCTTTGGTTTTGGGATTGTTCGTCATGGATTTTCTCTCTCTCGGACATCGCTTCTCATCGGGATGCTCGTACTTGCGCTTCCGGTTCTTCCATGGTTTGCGAAAAATGTCTACGAGTCAAAAACACTTTCCACAAGCGCGCTTCTCTATGGATCAGGAGGAACATTTACACCAGACTATTCTCTCATATATACCGAGGCAGAGCTGAAGGCGATCGAGACACAGTCGGTGACGGCACTTTCTTCGAGTGGTCAGGCGGGAAATGAAGATATGGGTCGATATTTCTGATATGAGACCGGGATAAATAACTATCTGAAGCTTCCATCAAATCTGACATTTCAGAAAAATCAATCCGGGGAATATACAGATATCTCCTTCCTGTACCTCGCACTTCTTCCTGTGATTCTCCTCTTTATTCCATGACGACGGTATCGTTTTGCTCTTTTTGTCGGAGGCGTGATGTTTGTGATGATAGCATTCTATCTTTTTCCTCCAACACAAGAAATCCTTACGACATACTTCGGAACACAAAATCTTCCGAAAGGATATCTCTGGATTTTCTGACTCTTTATCCTTGCATCACTTGCTCCTGCTCTGCTTCTCGACAATACGAAAAGACATAAAAATTTCCAGGATATCACATTATTCACAGCATTTTACGGACTGATCTTCGCGATCTCTGCGTTCGGAATCGTGTGGTATGGTATCACGTTCTACTATGGACTGCTTATCATGATCGGATTCGGTGCACTTTCATTTCTTCACTACGATAGCGAAGATGAGCGCTCGAGCGAACGAATGATCCTGAAAGGGACGATGACGGGAATTTTCCTTCTTGTCATACTCGTACATTTCCTCCTCTGGGCGATACCACACGGATGGAATAATTATAAAAACGCGAATTTCCCCGTCTTTAAGGCAGGGATTACAAAACAAGAAACCGCTATTTTTAACGCACACGCTGACTATCTCGTCCCACTTGCGACGATGAATCTCAGAGATCCGAGCAGAGCGATCGATCGTGCAAAAGCACTCGTATCGACAGACCGTCTGAAGGACCTCGTCAGTCAGGGGTATCTCGATACACTTGATGCTATAAATGGACTCGCGAATTATGCACTCTATAATACACAGATTCAGGGTGATCCAGAGTTGAGTCATGAGATCGGGACGCTCTCACAGCAGTTCTATAGTGATATTCTCTACCCATCTCGCGCAGAAGCAAATACAGGAAAAATCTACCGCATCGGAACATTTATGACGTATTTCATCTCGAATAATCGGGAGCGATATCTCGACGATAGTCTCGTTATGGCATTCGGAAAATACTTCTATGATGCCGTCCCAGAGGTCGCGACAAATCGAATGAAAACACTCGGAATTCGCTACTTTCTGATCGATCTGAACGCAGCGACGATCGATCGAGATCCACGCCATGATCTTACGGCTCGTATGGACAATCTCCTCAGTACATTCCGCGCAAACAATCTCCGACTTGTCGCGACCGATAGTATCTGTCTTCGATTCTGACTCGATCAGTATAAGCAAGGACTGATCGAAACAGAGGAGTTCATAGTGCTTGCTGGTGTAAACTCAGAATCCTATACCAATGACAGCGTGACGACTCGTTCCGCAAAACAAAGTTATTGTTATAATAAAATCACTGAAGAGCTCTCATCATCAGACTGGCAGACATACTATCCATATCTCTCTGAAGCACAGAGTGGATTTCCATGAGCTGGATATTACGCACTCTTCGAGATCACTGATACACCGACGTATACGCGTCCAGTCACGACTTCCACAGTGAGTTCATCCACTGGAGCGACAGCTTCTGGATCGACTTCAGCACAGTAGATATTTGCAGTGTAATTACGGAGTCTTCGTATCATTCAGATACATTCAGAAGGATAAAAAACCTCGCTTGAAGCGAGGTTTTTTCTAGAGTGCTTGCACACGATAGCCGACTCATCGTACGGTCTCGATATCGATAATCCCCTCTGTCTTCCGTCTGAGATTCTTGATATGGGTATCGATCGTCCGATCATAGACATAGTTCTCATAGCCGATGATATCTTTCATCAGGGTTTCTCGTTTTACGAGACTCTGTGCATTCTGGATCAGACACTGTAGGATCGAGAATTCTGTCTTCGTGAGCGGAAGATCGATATCATCTACACGAGCCGTATAATTCTTCGGATCGATCACGAGTCGCCCGAGCTGAAGCGTCTTTGGGGTTTTCGAGACTTTCAGACTTTTTCCACTTTCTCCGCTCCGCTTCGTGACAGCACTCATCCGCGCGACGAGCTCACGTGGGCTGAATGGCTTCGAGACGTAGTCATCCGCTCCGAGCTCGAGAAGTGTAACTTTATCTTCTTCACTTTCTCGCGCTGACAATATAATGATCGGTGTCGTGCTTTCTTCACGGATTTCACGGCAGATCTCGACGCCATTTTTCCCAGGGAGATTGATATCGAGTATGACGATATGTGGCTTCGCATCTCGAAAACACGCAGTCGCAGTCGCTCCGTCAGAACAGACGGAGACAGTAAATCCGGATTGCTTGAGATAGAGAGAGAGGGAAGTGATGATCCCCTCGTCATCCTCGATGAGTAAGACGTGCATAGTCAAAAAAACACGGATATACTATCGATTTCAGTGAGAGAATCAAGCGCGCGAACTGTATCACTCGGAATAGAAATAAAAAAGCAAGTAAAAATTCTTTCCTCTTTTCCGCATTTCGGATACAATAGGAGTCACTCTGTGTGTAAAAAAATCCCCAGAAATCTTCATGCATTTTTCACTTAATCTCTCTTTTTTCTATGTTTAATAATTTTTCTGATGACTATAAAAATATTCTTCTCGCATGTGAAAAACACGTGCAAGCAGAAGGATTTCGAGAAATTCTTCCGATCGATTTGTTTCGTGAAATCATAAACCTCGAGGATGGAAATATTTTTGATCTGTTTTCGAGTTTTGGCATCAATAAGCGGATTATCCAGGACGTTCTCTCACATCCACCATTTCTCGAAGATCCCGAGAAACGAAAGGGTGACTATATCGGACTCTCACAGCAAGCGAAAGATCTGATCGTCCTGAGTATGAAAGTCGCTGCGAACTTCCAGAAATCGAAAGTTTCTGTCGAAGATCTGATTCTTGCGTTTTTTCGATCACAGAAGGAAAACTGGTTTTACCAGATTCTCGACTTTATGGGCGTCTCCCCGAAGGACTTCGAGTGACAGCTCGTGAATCTGAACTCGATGATCGCGAAGTCATACCCGTCAGAGGATGGGATTTTCGCGCCGATCGACGATATCATGAAGTGACTGGAAAATGATTTTTTCTCGGGGAACAACATGATAAAAAATCCCTTTGCGAACAATAAACCACAAGAAGGGAAGCGAGACTCACAGACGCCGACGCTTGATTTTTTCTGACATGATCTGACAGAGCTCGCACGCGCTGGGAAGATCGATCCGATTATCGGTCGTGATAGTGAGATCGAACGACTGATTTCCATCCTGAATAGAAAGACGAAAAATAATCCCTGTCTCGTCGGTGATCCATGAGTCGGGAAGACTGCCGTGGTCGAGTGACTTGCTCGTGCGATCGCGCAGGGAAAAGTACCGATGGCGATGCAACGTAAGCGGATTATTTCCCTCTCGATCTCGGATATGGTCGCAGGGACGAAATATCGGGGCGAATTCGAGGGGAGACTGAAGACAGTCATAGAGGAAGCGTCAAAAATGGAAAATGAAATCATTCTCTTCATCGATGAGATTCACACGATTATCGGCGCGTGATCCGCAGAGGGAAGCCTCGATGCAGCGAATATCTTGAAGCCTGCAATGAGTCGTGGTCAGATCTCACTGATCGGCGCGACGACACTCGAAGAATATCAGAAGCATATCGAGAAAGACTCTGCACTCGAGCGTCGATTTCAGAAGATCGAGGTCGAAGAGCCGACCGAGAAGACGGCGATCCAGATCATTCACGGACTCCGCGAGAGCTTCGAGGATTTTCATAATCTGATCATCGATGAGAGTGCGATCCACGATGCAGTCGAGCTCTCCGTGCGATACATCACGGATCGATTTCTCCCGGATAAGGCGATCGATCTGATCGATGAAGCCTGTAGCGCGAAGAGTATGACATATACGTATGATGAAGAAGACACGACTGATCTGAAGGAGAGAATCGCTAGTATCCAGAAAGATATCGAGTGATTCGTCACGTCTGGTCAGTATCAGAAAGCGATCCAAGCGAAAAAACGTCTCGAGGAAGTGAATCAAGAGCTCGAAGCAAAAAAGAAAAAACGATTTATCCCACGGGAAAAACGCATGCATATCACAGCGTCAGATATCCAGAAGATCGTCCATCAGATTACCGGAGTTCCTCGGAAAAATCTCGAAAGTGAAGATATCTCGAAACTTCGGAACCTCGCTACGAATATGAAAAAACGCATCATCGGGCAGAATGAAGCGATCGACTCTGTCTCGAGTTCGCTCAAGCGTTCGCGCGTCGGAATCTCGAATATGAACCGCCCGATCGGATCATTTCTCTTTCTTGGACCGACTGGAGTCGGGAAGACAGAGCTCGTAAAAGTCCTTGCAGAGGAATTTTACTGAGATGAAAAAGCACTGATCAAGATCGACATGTCAGAGTTCCAGGAAAAACACTCCGCCTCGAAGCTCCTCGGAACGACAGCAGGATATGTCTGATATGAAGAAGGCGGGATGCTGACCGAGCGCGTCCGTCGTAAGCCGTACTCGATTATCCTCTTCGATGAGATCGAGAAGGGGAATTTTGACGTCTATAATCTCCTCCTCCAGATTCTCGAGGATGGTGTCCTGACGGATGGAAAATGACGAAAAATTAACTTCAAGAATACGACCATCATCATGACTTCGAATATCGGCTCCGAGGAATTTAACTCGAAGGCGACGCAGATCGGATTCGCGACGAGTAGCTCCGAAGAGTCACGTTTGATTCGAGATTATGCGTCGATACGAGAAAAAGTAATGAAAGAACTCGACGAGTATTTCGTCCCAGAATTTATCAATCGTATCGATAAAGTCGTCGTCTTTAATCCGCTCGATACTGCGATCATCACGAAGATCGTGAAGCTCCAGCTCGATATGCTGACGAAGCGTCTGGCACATATCGGGATCACTTTTTCATACACGACGAAAGCTGTGAACTTCATCACAAAGAAGACCTTTAATCCGGTCTATGGAGCACGACCAATCCGTCGATATCTCCAGGATGAGATCGAGGATGTGATCGCTGATGCTCTCCTCGAAAAGAAGGCAAAAACACATGTTACCGTCTCTGCAAATACGAAGGGACTCATGTTTGAATACGAGGAGTAGATGAGATAGTTCCCCCCCAATTTTTTACTTTCTATATATTTCGTATATGTCTCGAGAAGCTCGAAATCCTCCCGATCAAGCGTCTGTCGTAGCAGGGGGGCAACCCCCCAAGGTAAAATATTTCAGGACAATTCAGAAAATATTGGATGAATACACACTCGAATCCCCCCCCCTTCTGGTGAGGTGGAGGCGCACATAGCGGAGATACGTCGAGCATTGGAAGAAATCATACGGTTAATGCCACCCCAGATCTGCCAATAGAATCAGAGGGCATTCAGGTGGAAGTAGAGGATTGTGAGAGTCACACCACATCCCCGAGACCAACCGACCGAATGCCATCCGTTGATATGAGGAGCCCAGAGTACTTCGTGATAGGGGTTTGGAATACTTTTTTGAGGGGAAATTATGGAACAGAGAGAATACCTATATATCGTAAACGAGGATCATTTGATTTACTAGGTACTGTTAACAAACTTTAATCATCATAA
>DINU01000003.1 GCA_002426885.1 Patescibacteria group bacterium UBA5532 | reverse complement strand
TGATACCGAGATCCTTTCATCATTCACTATGATTCTACCTTCATCCAGGATCCTCCTCCAGGATTCTAGACCATAGATTCCAAACCGAAGAGATTCTAGAAAAGGAAGACACAATCCACAGAACTTCCACTTCTGTATCTTCAGAGAAAAACCTTAGCATATGCTAAGGTTTTTCTCTTTATAAAAGTAACTGTAAGTCATCAATTTTACCTCCTTCCCTTAAAAGCCGAAAGAAGTGTAATCTCATCTGCATATTCGATGAGTCCTGTGTGGGGAAGTCATTTCGAGAGGCGTGTGATTTTTATTTCTTTTTTCGGAATATTTTCTGTGATATAGAGTGTCGTCGCTTCTCCTTCGATATTCGGGTTCATCGCGAGAATAATCTCTTCTATATTCATCTCCTCGATCCGCTCAAAAAGATGGGCAATCGTGAGATTCGTCGGCATGACGCCATGAATCGGCGAGATCGATCCACCAAGCACATGATATTTTCCCTTAAAAATCCCGACACGTTCGATCGCGATCATATCGAGATAATCTTCCACGACGCAGAGAAGCGATGTGTCACGTGTCGAGTCGCGACAGATCGTACACTCCGTCTGATCTCCATCCATCATTCCATGACAACTCGGACATTCTTTTACATGCGTCTGGAGCTCATGAAGCGTCCGAGAAAAGTTTTCTACGTAGGCATGATTCGACTTCAGGAGAAAAAAAGCGAGCTTCGCGCCGGTTTTATCCCCGATTCATGGGAGAAAAGATATTATATCGATCAGTCGTTTCAGAGTTTCTGGCATATTTCTCGTATAAAAAAGAAAAAAATCTAGATCTTCAGAGGCATGATGAGATGTCGGTAGCTGTATTTTTTTTCTTCACTCGCGACACCATGCAGGATGATCGGTGTCAGAGGCGACCGAAACTCGATCGAGATATGATCCTCACGCATGACTCCGAGCGCCTCGAGCATGTAATTCGCATTGAACTTAATAATTTCTTCCTGTCACTCGACGGATGCAGGGATCATGATCATGCTATTCCCGAGCTCCGTGTCGCCTGATGTGAACTCGATCTGTCCGTTATGATGAAATCGCGCACACATATTCGAGCTATTATTACGTGCGAGAAGATTGACCTGCTTGATCGCGTTCACACATTCTGTCCGGAGCATGACCGCCTTCGTGTTATATTCTGTCGGGAAAAATCATACATAATCCGGAAATTTCCCAGACAAAAGTCTCGAAGAAAGTCGGATGTGATTATACTGGACAAGAAGCTGATTCTCTCCGATCCCGAGTGTAATCGGCGTATTTTCATCATTGATAATTCGTGCCAGTTCCAGAGCTGTTTTCTCGGGGATGATGATACTGATATTCGTCGCGGACTTCCCCCCCGAAAGTACGCGAAATTCTGAAAGACGAAATGAATCTGTCGAAGCGAAAATCGTCTCTTTTTCATTTACCTGAAGGTAGACACCTGCAAGCATCGGACGAATCGCCCCATCTGCAGTCGAGAAAATCGTCTTCTCGATCGCACGCTTCAGATCGCCAGAGAGGATCGTCGCCGAATTGATGACATTCGTCTGAGGAATCACGGGAAATTTATCAGCTGGAACTCACTTATATTTCGTCGCACTTGTCTTCGTCTGAAATCGCAGACTTCCATCATTTTCCTGTTCCACAATAATCTCTTTCTCCTGGACTAGCGCCAGATATGACGTGATAAAACGCGAAGAAATCGTAAATTTTCCCTCGCTTTCGATATCGACGCCTTCTGTGATCGCGCATTCCACCGCAATCTCGAGATTATTTCCGATCAGGACAAGTCGCTGAAACTGAGCATCGATGAGAATATTCTCGAGGATGGGCGTGAGTGGCGACACCGTCGTAGCATGGCTCGCTATCTCGATAGCACTTCGGAAAATGGCGGTATCAATACGAAATCGCATAATGAACTTTTTTTAAGTACCACCAATCTATGAAAAAGTTTCCGAAAATCAATAGCGTTTCTGATTTTGTTTTTTTCACTTTTTCGGTATACTCTTCACCAGAAATTCATAATTCCAGTCGAATGTCAGAATCTACGAATTCTCTCGGTGCGTAGTTCTGATATTTTATGCCTGATTCCCTGATGAAAAAATCACCTGAAATACATGAGAAAAGTGCGGGAGGAATCGTCTACCGTCATCGAGCGTGAGAGCTCGAGATTCTTATGCTGGCATGGAAAAATGGACGCGATGAGCTCGAGTACGTGCTCCCGAAGGGAAAAATCGAAAATGACGAAAAGGCGATGGAGACGGCACTTCGAGAAATCTCAGAAGAATCTGGACTTGCGATCGCCGATCTGACTGTGATCAAGTTCATGAATAAAGTCCGCTACGATTATTTCGCATCGCATCTTCCTGATTCACCGCTTGTTCATAAGGAAGTTCATCTTTTTCTCGTGAAATATAAGTGACAAAAAGAGCCACGTCCGCGCATAAATGAGCGATTTTTCGGGTATAAATGGTTTACACTTGAATGACTGAAAAAAATGCGACTGAAGCCGGATGTCGTCGGATTTATCCGGAAAAATATCCAGTACATGACATAATTTTTTTTACTTTTCTCCTATGGAACTCTCTCTGAAAGCCGATACACTGACGCTCACTTCCGAAAAGCGTGAAATTCTTCTGAATGCGCAAGGGCTGACACTTGACGCACTTTTTATCGATACGCCGTGAGAATATGAAAAATGAGGATTTCTCTGCTATGTTCGTCAGGCGGAGGAATGACTGATTTACCAGTTTCAGGTCGAAGGCATGATGGGGGCGTTTATTTGTGAAGAAAAAATCGAGCTTTCTTCTGGACTGCTCGACTTTCTCTCTGATGTGGATGTGCTTTTTGTCCTCGGGTCGCGCGAGCTTCGATCCGCGATCGAGAAGATCGACCCCCGAGTTCTCGTTATTTTCTGAGAAAATGGACGTGATCTGGCATCGACTTTCTCCGTGACAGATGCCGTGTCTCAGTGTAAGATGAAGGCATCGGATTTTCTTCCGGATACTATGAGCTGTATCCTGATGGAAAATGACGGAAAATAAGAAAACGGGCAGTATTTTCGCTCGTCATGAAAGAGAAGTGTGAGAGAATAGTATTCAAAACATATCTATCAGAGAAAAGACTTTGCAGAAAAGTCTTTTTTCATGTGTGGGTAAGAATACAAATTGTATTCTTTCGTACCTCGATCACTCGTCTTGATTCTAGAAATGTATCTCATTCTTCTCTCAAAATACAGCAAATATTTTTCACGTCCTGAAAAATATTGATTTTTCCTCTGAAACGCTATAATACAGGGAAGAGATTTTCTCTTTCGCCACGCTCATCTGGTCGGTATTTTTCTCTACAATTCTCTTGCTTTTCGATGGCGGGACACGGGAGCTCCTCGCGGACTCCTCTCGCCACAACGTGTCGCACAGTATGTGATACGAATGTTGCAACAGGGATGAAAGTATGATCATAACGGGCGAAAGGGGCACGACCTCATCGAGTAATCGGTGAGGTTTTTTGTTTTTTGAGGCGAGAGGTGCCTCTTCCTCTGTGGACATAACTAGTCCAGCAACAATAAATTCTAAAAGGTTTTTAAATGTAAACTTGCTCTGCAACGGAACAACAATTATATACAATAATATTGGCAAAGATGTAATATTATATAGTATAATCATACTATCTTTTATCCACATAATACTTATGCTCAAGACAGAAAAAATTTTTGATACCATAAAGAATAGTCCTACTATTGACCTTGGAGCGCGTGAGGGAAGTGATTTCCTTTCTTTGCAAGTTTTAGCAGAAATAAGAAAAAGAGTTATTATCACTATAAATGAGGTAACATTGGATTTAAAAGAAGATATTGAAAATCCTGATGAATTCATGGGACAGCTTGTTTGATTTCTTAATGCTCTTGATGGGCAGCGTAAGAGAGTACAAAAAAGGACGACTGAATGAATTGCTCGAGAGAGTCACTTCAACACTTGCTTGGAATTCATTCCTGAAAAATGCATACCGACTTTCATCCGTATAATCAAGTTCGGGCTTTCTATCCAATTTATTCTAGAATTTAAGTCTCCATTTATCAAAAAAGCCTTTGAGAAAGAAATAGGGGATGCTCTACTTCTTATGGCACTCAGAAAAAGACTACTTCATGAATTGCAAAAATTACAGAAAACATACCAGACTTTAACTACTATACCATCCGAGAAATTACAAATCATTACAACTCTCCTCTGAAATGCTGTAGATACTCTCATACCACTTATTAACAGTGCTGAAAATATGATACATTCGGACGTTAGAATATACTCGAAAATATTCCCCCAATAATATAACCGATCTTTTGTGGGGGGTGGTAATGTTTTATTCTCTCTCCTTCTTTGAATTCACCAAGCAGGACAGGATAATATTTACCCCTTCTTCTTCTCCACTGGATCGTAGCCACCCTTACTCCATGGATTACAGCGGAGGATTCGCCAGAGTGCTTTTCCTGAGCCGATAATAGCTCATTTCTTCTCGATCGATTCCTTCGCGTATTCTGAGCAGGTCGGAGTGTATTTACAGTAGGGAAGTCGATGGCTATGCTTCGCCCAGACACTATGATCGGGAGAGAGATATTTCTGATATTGTGTGATCGACCAGATGAGGATTTTTTTCATGATTCCAATTTATAGCATTTTTACTCGAATAAGACGAAATATTTATAATTCCAGGTTTATCCTGGAATCCAGGATTCTTGGCAAAGAACTTTTTCATGGAAATTTGAACTTTTGGTTCGTACACGGATATGGATCCTTCGTTTCACTCAGGATGACACGCTTTTCCCTGTTTTTTGTTCTTAAAAAATCGAGTTTTTTCCTTCTTTATCCTGGATTCCTGCATTCGCAGGAATGACAAGTCCTTGACTTGTTTTTTTAAATTTATAATGAGTGAAGATTCTCTTATTTTAGTTTGTTTACTATAGGAATTCATCGTTTTTTTGCAACTCGATTGCAAGAGTCGCGAACTTCGATACAATGCACGCATGAGAATTCATTTTCCGTCATTTTCTGCGTGGGATTTCTGAATCCAGAAAAAACGTATTTTCCTGCTCATGTCCTGAGTAATACTCTCTGGGGTTTTATTTTTTCTCCTCTGGGGCACGCTCTGATGATCGACAGAAAACACTATTCGCACATTCTGGCTGATCGATGCGTCGCTCTCGATGGGTGCAGAAGAAAAGATCGGCACTGGGACGACGACGCGCATAGAGATCGTAAAAGATTCTGTGAGTCGGATTATTGAATCTGGTACATCATGAGAAAATGCGGTCTCACTTTTTGCGCTCGATACTCGCATGGTCGTGCCTTTTTCTTCGAGTAATTCCGTCGTGTCACAATTCGTACAGAGTATCCCGCTGATCCGATATGGAGGCGGAAGTGATATCGCATCTGCACTCGATACCGCGATAGATACGTTTTCTGATACATCTCTCCCGACGAGAATCGTCCTGATCACGGATGGGGGAGACTGTGATAATTGCAGTACATTTACCAGAAAAATTACCAATCCTCGTCTCTTCGTGACGATCGTGTGAGTCGGAAATACAGTGGGAACGCCGATTCCTCTCGGGCGCGATACATGGGGCGCGACTACATATAAAATGTACGATGGCGCACAGGTGCTCTCAGCTCGAAATGACGTATTTCTCAGGACACTTGCGAAGTCGAGCGGAGCGGAACTGTCTCTGATCGATCCTGAAGATTCGGATTCTTGGAGGAGGATTTTCTCGAGAGAAAATTACTGATACGCGCTTTTTCTCCTTTTTCTCACGAGCATTGTCTCGCTCGCGACTTTATTTTTTCCGCGATTCTCACGCATTTCTCATCCATAATTATGTGGCGTTTCTCTGTTCTTTTCGCGATTTTCTTCCTACTTTTTCTTTTTCTTCTTCATGGAGAAAAGATTCTCGGGAGTGCTTTTCTCTTTCTCGGAAATACGACACAGGATACGGCCTACTATTCCCAGATACACGATCCGACACTCGCGAGATGAGCCGAGTATAATGCGATTTACCTTTCTTCTGACTGAGAAAAAATCTCTGCGCTCGAGCCACTTGTATCATCTGGGACGACACTCCTCGACGCGCGCATCGATGAATCGCTTGCTGATGAGATGATGCTCGGATTTCTCGCAGAGTATTTTCCCTGAGAAAAAATCAGCGCCACTCAGGATATTCTCCTCAGAAAGGCTGAATGACTCTATCGACAGGCGATCGATATCACATATACGCCTGAGCTGGATGCGAAGTATTCACTCGTGCTTTCACTCCTCTCTGAGTGAGATGCTGATGGAGAGACGCAGAACGAGTCGACCGCTTCATGAGCGTGATCGCCGAAGTCTGGGACTGCGTACTCGAATGGGGAGAGTATCACAGCCTCATGAATGACTCGCCCACTCACGGAGGACGAGCGAATGCAGGTACAGTATTCGCTCGAGGATATTTATCGAGTCGATGCCCGAAAAGATGAATTTACCGATTATTATGGAAATAATTCTACGACGGCAAATCAGGATCAGATCGACGCACTCTACCAGAATCTCTCTGGAATTGGAAATGAAGAAAAAGATTGGTAAATCGAACTATGCACACCTATACTCTTATCCGTACACACCGTAAGACGCTTGCACTTCAGATACGACAGGGGAAAATCATCGTGCGAGCACCTTTTCTTTTTCCGAGATTTTTTATCGATCGCTTCGTTCGATCGAAACACGCATGGATCGAGAAGCGTCTTCACACGACACGTCCGAGTATGTGAGAAGAAGATATCTGAGAAATGCGTGCACAGCTGACGCCGTATATTCAGAAGCGTGTCCGAGAGCTCGCCGAAGGGGAGCATCTTCCACCGATCCAGCATGTCCGTGTCACGCGTGCAAAAACTCGATGGGGATCTTGTAGTCGCGAGAATCATCTCTGTTTCTCATATCGGCTTGCGTATTTTCTCGATACTCCAGAGAAGCGACGTGTGATCGATGCAGTCATCTATCATGAGCTTGCACATACTCTCGAAAAAAATCACCAGAAACCCTTCTGGAATCTGGTGATCGGATGGATGCCGGAGTATCGTGAGGTCGTGAAGAGGCTTGCGAACTACTGATCCATCGTATAGACTGTCGACTGTATCATCGCCACGACTGCGTCAGCACGAGAACTCGGGATCGCTTCCTGGACGATGACCAGTGCTCCATTCGAGAGCGTGAGCCGTGTCCCTGATTCTGGATTTGCAGGAGTATTCTTATAGTAATAGATACGTATATCGGCAGCACTGAATGACTCTACACCGCTTGCAGTCAGAGCAATCGCGAGAGTATGATCTGCACTCTCTCATGGTCCATAGCCACGATAGTAGACATATCTTGGAAGGGTAAATCCATACTGAAATGGCTCATTAAAGTATGCAAATTCTGTGAGAGACGCTGATCCTGTAGCTCCAGTCGATGCGACTGTCGGAGTAGAGGGTGTGGGTGTCGTCGGAACTGTCATATCTGGAGTTGTCGTATCCGTCGAGAGTGTATCTTTTTCTGAGTCTGTCGTCGTTATCGTACCAGTCGTGACTAGTGGTGTATCATCCGTCGTTGTGCTACCAGTCGATCCAGTCGCTGTCGCTTCTGTACATGCTCCCACATATGCAAGTCCTACATCTCATGCGAGACACGGATTCGAGTATGTTTTTCCATCGAGTCCGCAGACAGGAGAATATTCTGTCGAGCAGACCTCCGCTCCCGAGTCTGAGAGTGATCCCGTCTGAAACACACTTCCACTGCTGAGTGATGAGCCAGAGCTGATATCGATTTTTTCAGTCGTTCCACATGACGCGAGGATGAATGGTACGAGAAGTACACTGTAAATGATTTTTTTCATAGATTGTACTGAGAAATTAAAGTAGAATCATTCTCTTCAGAAACACTGAAAAAGCAATGCCACATGGAAAATACGGTTGACTTTAAGGTGCTTTATTACATGAAGTAAAATATTAGCCCTAGAGCACCTCTCCTCCTTCCTCATCTTTTTTCTCTCGTCCCGTCATCCCTCATACAAAAGCCATTTCTGCCTTAATCGGCGGGTATGGATCGTATCACTCGAGGATAATATGATGAAAATCAATCTCATCAATGGATTTCAGGTTCGGATCGATCGTGACCTTCGGAAATGGACGAGGTGTACGAGTCGCTTGCTCCTTCATCTGTTCTATATGATTCTCATAGATATGGACATCACCAAATGTATGGATGAATCCTCCTGGCTCGACTCCGAGAAGGTGCGCAAGAATATGTACGAGCAGAGAGTAAGAAGCTGTATTAAAAGGAACACCGAGGAATATATCCGCAGATCGCTGGTAGAGCTGTCCATAGAGTTTCCCTTCTTTTATCGAGTACTGTGAGAATCCATGACAAATCGGATACCGAGCCGCTTCATCTGGGAGTGCCATCGTATAGAGATATTCTGGATTCCATGCAGAAAGACATGTATTCCGCGCATATGGATCTTCTGTCAGCTCCTGTAATATCCATGCAATCTGATCGACCGTTCGTCCTGGGTCTTTTGTCGGCCAACGACGCCAGAGCTCACCATATATCTTCGGAAGTGTCCCATGTGCACGTGCGAAGTCCTCATCATTTCCGATTTTCTCGATAAATTCTTCTTTTGTCATCGATGGCTCGAGTCATTTCTCTACTTTTCTATTATATGCGTAATATGGATAGTCATCCCAGATATGGACGTTATTTTTTACGAGAAAACGTATATTCGAGTCTCCACGGAGGAACCAGATCAGCTCCGCAACGACTCACTTCCAGTAGACTTTCTTCGTCGTCAGCAGTGGAAATCCATCCTGAAAGTCGAAGCGAAATTGTCTCCCAAAAAAACTATACGTTACATCGCCACCTCAGAGATCTTTATTATAGATTCCATTTTCGATCAGATCGAGTCCGAGATCGAGATATTGCTGTTCTGGATGCTGAGTCATAGAAGAAAAATAAAAAAATAAAACTGAAATTTATGAAGTAGGACTTTCCCTCCGATTACTCTATCACAAACACTTTCTCTGTCCCATAATATTCCCCCCAGTTTGTATTATAAAAATTAAACATACGAGCGAGGCGTTCTTGATTAAGTTCTTCATACCCAAGTGATTCGATAATGGCGAGGATTTCTTCTCGAGCAGAGTCGATGCTCCCTTCATCTTCGATCACTTTTTCGAATTCTGCGATGTAGCCATAGCCGGCATTCTTATCGACATCTAGGTGTGTATGGAGATCGAGTGCATATGACTCGCGGTCTCGGGACCATTTTGCCTGATATGAAAATCAGGCCTCTTGCACGAGCGTGTCCATCGTATCGAGTGACATCGGAAACAAATCCGCTTCCCACTCGATTCTCTGTGTCCCATTTGCACTTGTCTCGGCGTTCATCGTCGCCTTTACGACCAGGATCGTCTGTGTATCCGTCCCTCGTGTTCGCACTGAGAAGCTTGTCGCATCATGTATGAGTCGTGAGAGCGAGTTTTTCTTCTCATCACTCAGATACTTCTCGAACTGTGTGAGAAGATCCGCGGGGGATCATCCCTCGAAATAGTGATTTCTCTGTGATTCTGCACGTTTGAGGGTTAGTGTCGGGTATTCTTGTTCGACTTTTTCTAGGAATATATCTTTTCTTTCCTTCTCTCCCAGGAGGACTTTTATCTCGACTTCGTATGAATGCATAAAAATAAGATGAAATTACGAGCGCAAGTATAGGAAATATTCATTTTTTTCAATGTCAAAAATACTTGCATAATTTATAATTTTGATTATAAGATATGAGATATACATAAACTGTAACTTCACACATGTCAGCAAGAATGAAAGCAAGTGTGGATATGCGGAAGGGGGTGTCGAGCCCTGGAAAAAGTATCCCCACGGAAATCATGGAAGAAGCAGCGAAACGCTTTCATGCACTTGTTAGCTGAGTACCCTTCGATAGGTTGCCATATCCGTACGTTACTCTTCAGAGAAAATGAGTCGACATAAGGCAATATGACATCAAAAATAAGAGAGCGAGGAGAAAAGGCAAGAAACAAGCAGAAAATTCTCGAAAGAAAAGACAGGAACTCTATCTCGGAGAGGGGAGAGAACTCCTACGAAATGCCGTCACATTCATGAGATATGTACATCTGTACTATGCGATTCCAGGGGAATACTCAGCAAGACTAGCGAAACTTTCACAC
The DNA here is from genome assembly GCA_002426885.1 of Patescibacteria group bacterium UBA5532. Taxonomy (GTDB): domain Bacteria; phylum Patescibacteriota; class Gracilibacteria; order BD1-5; family UBA2023; genus UBA5532. The sequence continues at coordinate 75,650 of DINU01000003.1, read as the reverse complement.
CTGTCGAATATATGCTTGAGGACGAATACTGGATACAGAGCAATTTTGGATATGTATTACGCATTCTCTGATCTTGTTCCCAAGAATTCGGAGCAGCGTATTCAGGAAAATAAAGAGAAATATAACACGAAAACTGGATTGGTAGAGTGGGTGCAGGATAGCGGACTGAATATTTCAGTTTCTACCCTTTTTGCACGCATTCCAAGGTATGTCCGTAGAGTTATGGGTGCTTGGACACCTTTTTCACCAGAACAGGTGGGTACGATACGTACCGCGTGTTCGTCTCTATCTAGCCTGGATGAGAGTAAAAGAAAAAAATATCAGGGACGAGATGGTCTTCTCGTATTTCTTGAGGATCACGACCTTTTAACTGTGTCCCTCCAAGAACTCTGGAAGATTATTCCAAGAGACGTGGGGACGCAAATGCAGTGGTCATTGCAGGCGAGCACAACATGAAAACGTATTCTCTCTCTGGAGCAAGAGGTCCTTGCCGTGGTGGCGGGAAGGGAAGATTTCTATAATTCAACAGAGTGATTCATATCACTTGCATGGCAACTCGGACATAAGTGAAATATAGATAATTTCCATCGTAAACTTACCTTACGATTAGCCCGAAAATTCCCTCGGTGGAAGTATCCTAATCATCCTATAGCAGTACCACGCGCACACCAATATCTTCAGGAATGGAAAGAACTTTCTCTCGAGGGGGAAATATCCCTTACTCACTATATGCGCTATCGTTATTGTGGTGGAAAAAAAGAAAAAGTAGCACCCATATTTCCACTCGATACCTTCTTCGAGCGGCTCCCCGATCTGGATCAACATCAGATATACTTCTGACTTCGATGCCTCCGACGCAACAAGAGATCAGTGCGGCGATACCAGGAGGAATGAACACTTCCTGATCGGATACTGGACGGAGCACTCTCTCTTGATGACATAGAGAATCACATCGCATGAAAGATGGCAAGTGATACGCCATGACCAGGGCTACTCGTGGAACGGGACGAGCTCGAACGAGCGATCCGATGACTCCCAGATAATATAGCAACACTTCTTATACAGATCATCGAATCTGATTATGAAATGACACCCGCTGAATCAGATTGTATCAAAGTCTTCTTCCGAGAAAATCCTGATCAATGAAAATTATTCCGTGAGCTTCTTTAGCCAGGATAGTCCTGAGGTTATGAACTCCTTTGACTTTCTCATACTTTTCTATACTATCTTGAAGAATTCTTTCACGAGAGAAGTATTTTCCGTATTTTTCTCGTGTGGGGGATGAGTCATTTCGGGCTTTGGTGTGGGATGACATCTGTTTTCATAATTTTTTTCCATGACTTCATCATCTGAGAATATACAAGATGATTACTACGCTCAGGCGACACAGGGGGGCGCGAACACATCTCAGGCGACACAGAAATGATCTCCAGTTAAGCTGAAGATAAAGCCAAAAAAAGTAGACACTCCGACGAGCGAGGAAGCGGAAGTCGCGAAAGAGCCGGAAGCACCAAAACATCAGTGAGCGAGACTCATAAAGCGCGAGCATGCGAGCGCTGGGCTGATGCAGTCGATGATCCGGGAAAATGCCGATCAGAATACTGCTCGGAATGATCATGGAAAATGATCGACACCAGAGCGGAGACCGGCGATTTCTTTCGAGAAGATTCAGCCGAAGAAATTCGAGAATCGTCCCGTCGTACAGGTCCCGAAGGAAGACCAAGATCACAGAAAAAAGCCTCGCTCCGAACAAAAAAATAGTGAGGATTCGAGTCGGATTCGTGATAATTCGAAGCCGATTTTTCAGCGAGATATCGGTTACGATACTCCGAAACGTGATGGATCCGCAAAACATGGGAAGAATTTCGACACCAAAAACCGGAAGGATAAGCGTGCCGAGAGACAAGAAAAGGAGCTTTCTTTCCGCCGAGGACAAGTGAATGGAAAGAAAAAAGAGAAATCGATCGAGGATATTAAGCAAGTGCTGGTCGATCGAACTGGACAGACGGTATCGATCGGAGATATGATCTCGGTAAAAGAATTTTCTGACAAGATCGGAGTTCCACTCTCACAGATCATGGCAGAAATGATGAAAAGTGGAATGCTTGTCTCACTGAATACACCGATCGACTTCGAGACATGCTACCTGATCGCGGAATCATTTCAGATCAGTGTCGTGAAAGAAGTCTCAGACTCAGCATCCATCACCGACCTTCTGAATCAAGATATTACAGACCTTCTGAAAGAAGATGAGACGGCGACACTCGTCTCACGACCACCTGTGATCTCGATCATGGGACATGTCGATCATGGAAAGACATCGATTCTTGACTACATCCGTAAGACACAGGTCGCGCAGGGAGAAGCAGGGGGAATCACACAATCGATCGGTGCGTATCAGGTCGAACGAAATGGTCAGATGATTACTTTTCTCGATACTCCATGACACGAAGCATTTACCATCATGCGTGCTCGTGGTGCGAAGCTCACAGATATCGCCGTGATCGTCATCGCAGCTGATGAAGGGATGAAGCCTCAGACGATCGAGTCGATCAATCACGCAAAAGAAGCGAATATCCCGATTATCATCGCGATGAATAAGATGGATAAACCTGGAGCGAATCCTGAGCTGATTAAGTGACAGCTCGCAGAGCAAGGACTCCAAGTAGAAGAATGGGGTGGATCGACGATCCTTGTACCAGTCTCGGCACATACAGGACTCGGGATCGAGACTCTACTCGATATGATCCTTCTCTCGGCAGATATGCTCGAGCTGAAAGCGAATCCTGATCGACCATGAGTCGCGACTGTTATCGAAGCACATCTCGATCAGAAGCTCGGACCAGTCATCAATGTTCTCGTAAATACAGGGACGATTCGACGGAGTGATCCAGTCGTGATCACTGACTCATCTGGTCGTGTCCGTACACTGAAGGATTTCCGATGAAAAAATATCGATGCGGTCGGACCATGAGTCCCAGCACAGATTACTGGACTCTCGAGTATCGTAGAATGAGGAGATATTCTGCAGGTTATGTCTTCGCTCGAGGCAGCACAGGCACGCACACGAGAATTTTCTCTGGCAAAATGACGAAAATCGATCCACTCATTCGAGTGAGCATCGCTCGGAATGCTGATGACTCGTCTGAAGTCATGAGCCCTGAAACAGCTCAAGATCGTCCTCAAAGCGGACTCTGTCGGGTCGCTCGAGGCTCTGAAGACGGCACTCGGAAAACTCTCGACACTCGAGACGCAGGTTACTTTTATCCACTCTGCTGTCTGAGATGTCAATCAGTCTGACGTGATGATGGCTGGAAGTTCGCAGGCGCTCCTGATCTCGTATAATGTCGGTGTCGTTCCCTCTGCGAAGAGCATCCTCTCGAGCTCGAAGATCGAGCATATCGATAAGAAAGTCATCTATCACATCATCGAAAAAGTCGAGTCGATTATCACCGGAATGATCGATATTCACTATGATGCGACGGATATCGGTATCGCGGAGGTGAAGGCGATATTTTTCACAGGAAAAAATAAATCTATGATGATCATCGGACTCGGCGTCACATCTGGAAAAGTCGAGAATAGGGCAAAAGTCCGAGTCATCCGAAATGGAGAAAAAGTCGGATCATGAGAAGTCGTGAATCTGAAGGTCGGACCACTCGATGTTCGCGAAGTTGAGGCAGGGGACGAATGCGGAATTAACTTCAAGGGGGACGTCGTTGTCATGGAAGGTGACGTACTCGAGTTCTATAAGATGATCCAGAGAAAGTAGCTTTTTGTCCTGTTGGTTTCGGCTTCTGTGTGAGAGATCAGTCTTTCGGCTCGTTTCTGCGTGTGGATTTCTGATGTACAAGACAGTGACAAAACTCATGTTTTTTTTTCCTTCATGCCTTACGTCGAGCTTCAATTCTTCGCAAAATTTCAAATCTTTCGATTCCTTCACATATAGATTCTCGTCTTTGCATCCACTTCGAGCCTTCGGCTTTTCTTGTGATTCGATAGATTCTTGCATCTGCAAGAAACACAATAAAAACTTTCTTCATGTCAGATTTTTCTCTCGCTTCATACGATTATCATCTTCCTCCCGAGCTGATCGCTCAGGAAGCGGTTCATCCCGCTGATCAGGCGCGACTTCTCGTGGCGGATCGGATTTCTGGAGCGATCCTGACAGAGGCGACGTACGCAGAACTTCCTGAGATTGTTCCGACCGATCGAGTCTTCTTCTTCAATAACTCTCGTGTCCTTCGCTCACGAATCCCACTCGATCAGGCGACGATTCTGCGTCCTGATGGGAGTCAGAAAGTCGAGCAGAATGGCGAGATTTTTTTCCTGGAAATGCACGGATCGGATCGCTTCGAGGCACTCGTCCGTCCTGGACGCCTTTTTCGTGAATGAGTAAAAATTATTATCGGGGCGCTAGAACTCGAAGTGATCGCCACCACAGAATCTGGGAGACTTTTCTCGATCACACAAGGCTCGATCTATGAGACGATGGAGCAGTACGGACAGCTTCCGCTTCCGCCGTATATCGCGTATGATCGTGAGAAAGAAAAAGATTATCAGACGGTTTTTGCGACGGAAAATGGCTCAGTCGCGGCACCGACCGCTTCGCTTCATTTCACTGATTCTCTCCTCGAGCGACTTCCGCATGCGCGTGAATATGTGACGCTTCATGTCGGGCTCGGGACTTTTAAGTGAATTACGACGGAGGATATCCGAGATTATGCGATTCATGGCGAGGTGATCGAGATCTCTGATACACTTTTCTCTCGCGTCGCCGAGATCCATCAGTCCGAGTGAAAAATCCTCGCAGTCGGGACGACTGTCTGTCGAACACTCGAGAGTCTTCCGTATCTCTGGATGATCCTCTCTCCTGAAGAAAAATCCCAGTACCCCGAGGAAGTGCAGGTGTACTGGGATAAGAAGATGGGCGCGCTTCATACGCATTCTTTCGTCGAGTCGTATGAGCATGCGAGTGGGAGATTTCGCTTCGAGACGCATATCTACATTTTCCCGTGATATATCTTTCAGGTTGTCGATGAGATGATCACCAATTTTCATCTTCCGAAGTCGTCCCTTCTCGTGCTGATTTCCGCATTTTCCTCGTTCGAGAATGTACAGAGGCTCTATCAGCATGCGATCGAGCATCGGTATCGATTCTATAGCTTCGGAGATGGGATGTATCTGAGAGATTAGAATGTATATATTTCTGGTGTAGATTCTCAGACGGGGGCGATACTTTTTCCGCTTTCTTCCCGGAGAAATGGCATGCTGTGTTTTCAGAGTGGACTTTCTAGAAATGCTAGGATGAGTTCTATATAATTCTTGGCGATGGCATCCAGCTCCTTCTGATAGTTTTCATTGAGGAGTTGTCTTTTTGTTGTAAATTTTACTTTCTGAGTCTCTGGCGTGGATGGGCTGTTTTCTTGTTGGTTGATTTCAGCGAGCTGTTGCTGGTATTTTTGTGTGAGTCTTTCTTGCGCTTTATACCACTCTCCTAGTACTTCCCTCAGCTGTCGAACAAATTCCTGGACTCATGCTGTCTTCAGATTCTCAAACTGATTTTCCGAAACGCACAATTCGGGTGTTTGTGTGGTGGATTCTTGCTGGGTGTATGCTCGATAATACTGTCACAGAGGGGTGTGTAGAATATTTTCGAGTAGAGCACTATATTTTGTATCTATTTCTCATACATTTGTTCATAATTGCATTTCTCATTCTCTTTGTAGCAGGAGTACTTCTACCTGAGCGTGTATACTTTGCATCAGGACTCATAAAAGTGCATGAAATTCACTCTGTGGAATACAGCGCGCAATGCGGAATTGAGTAGTTCTCTGTACCTCTTGGAGGGGTCCCGTATTCCCAATAGTGGGATTCGGACTGCATGACAATGCCATGGCATACACTCATGCCATAAGCCAGTTTCGAGTTTTCATGGGTATTTCGTTTAATTATTATTGTATTTTTTTATTTCGTAGTTTTGATTCTCACATGAGTTCCTGCGACGATGTCTCTGGGGAATTTTCCTGCTCTTCTTTCTGAGTTTCTCATCACTGTGACGAGGGTAGCTCAGCGAGTCTTATTATTTTTTTATTTTACATAGATTCTCGAGCTCCTCTTGTGGTGGTATCTCTGGGAGGTTATTTCTGATATAGGGCTGTGCAAAAAATGGGTACGCATGTATCAGGTCAAGTATTGCACATTCACGCGCCTCCATTTGTCTCTTCGCCTCCTCAGAATCCCCCCTTTCCACTGCTTTTCTTGCATCTCTGTTATATGGTTCTGAGATTTTATTAATTTGATTGCCGATTTTCTGCATCGCGGCTTTGAAATACTGATAGTATTTTTCTTGGGGGAGACATATTTTCTCCTCATAACCTCAGTCTTCATACTCCCCCTGTGTGTATATCAGCGTTCACATTATCTTGATGAGCTCATAATAAGCTCCTTGGGAGAGGCATATTTCTATAGCTTCCTGAGTATCATGAGCTACTGCATCCACAGCAAAAGCCCCATTATTCATAAGTAATGATCAGGACAAAGCTAGTGCAGAAAGAGCGTTTTTTCACATGAGGTGGGAATTCAGAGGTTATTATATAGAAATCTGTGCTGGGGGACGTTTCTCGTTTCCCTTTCTCTGATCTTCTTGGATCATCTTTTTCGCGAGTGCCTGTGTCAAAGATGTAAGCTCTGCTTGAAGTCTTGCTTTTTCCTCATAATAGGGGGGATCATGTGGTTTCCGATTTTCTAGCTCCTGTATTTTTCTTTGTGTTTCATATATCGTCGCTTCCAGTGGTTGTGTCTGTTGCAAAAGATCTTGTGCAGATTCTGGGGCTGGATTCATGAGTACTGTATTCACTCGGGATTGTATCTCCACTAGCGTTATACCTGTACCAATTATAATAATAAAATTCATGAGAATGGATGCAGGGAGCAGTATATCAGGGGAACTTCGCATACGGAGTTATTTTAGAAAAGTAAATATTTTATTGACTATTTTGTTATTTATTTCATTGTGCTTTATCCAACATTTTCTGTGCTTTTTCTAGAGTTTCGGTGGCGATTACCCCCCTTTCTTCTTGTGTCTTTCATTCCATATCCTGTATTGCATAGGTGAGTAACACTTGTACTTGATCGTGAGTAGCTGCCATCACCGAGGCATTTGGTATTTCTGAGTTGTCTGGTTTCTTGATACATGAAGCAACAAGAAGTGCCACCGCAGCCAGGATCCCAGATGTTGCCAATACACGCTGTGTTGTACGCTCGAAGGTGGTGGGTTTTCTGACATAAAGAAATTTTTAGAAAATGGAACTAAATCCTTATAACGATTTCAATTATTTTGTCAATAGTTTTTACTCTCAATCTTTCATTCCTGCAAATGTTTCCTTTGTTTTCGGGAGTTTCTGCATGATCGCATTCCTCGACCCGTTCACACACATGAATCTGGCAGTTTTCCCAGACTTTCACTTCGTATTCCACTCCCCCTGAGAACTCGACTGTTTCCTCGTTTTTCATATGGATTCCTGCTTCCACGAAGTAATGAAACACCTCTGGCGTGTTTTATTTTTTTACAGAAGATTCCATATAGATTCCTACGTTCGAGAATTCATACGTAGATTTTTTTCTCGGGAAAATCCCTCTGTTCTGCGATTTTCTCTGCGGATTTTTTCCTTTGCTTTTTCCTCTCTTTTTTATACCATTCTTCTCATCACATAATCTTCACTATGAGTAAACATCTCCATATTATAGGGATTGGGGGGATCGGAATATCGGCGCTCGCTCGCTACTATCACTCGCTCGGATATCGCATCACCGGATCAGACCAGACAGAATCTTCACTGATTGTCACGCTTCGAGCAGAGGGGATTGAGGTGACGATCGGTCACACGATGAGTGCGATCACACCTGATACCGATCTCGTGATTTATTCAGAGGCGATTATCACGAAGCCAGATTTTCCGAAGGATCAGCAGATTTATAGCAATCCAGAGCTTGCACAAGCGAAAAATCTTCATATTCCCCATCTCTCCTATCCGGAGGCGCTTGCGGAAGTCGTAAATAGTAAAAAATGTATCGCGATCGCAGGTTCACACGGAAAATCGACGACGACTGCGATGACAGCACTCATCTTCGTAGGATCGCCTCTCGGTGCGAATGTGATCATCGGGACACAGGTACCTCAGCTCGGCAACTCCAATTTTCATGCAGAAGACTCGGAATATTTCGTCATCGAGGCGTGCGAATATCGGCGCGCATTTCTCCGATATAAGCCCTATATTACCGTCATCACGAATATCGACCTCGATCATCTCGATTACTATAAAAATCTCGATGATTATATCTCTGCATTTCAGTCACTCGTCGATCAGACCGAGAAATATGTCGTTATCTCTGCGGATGATGAGAACTCGGCGCATCTCCAGATTCCCGAAGAGAAAAAAGTCATCGTCGGAAATGGCACGATGCAATATAACTGTGGCGCTGATGTATGCAAGGTTTTTTCACTTCCACCGATTTTACTCCAGATTCCGGGGAGACATATCCAGAAAGATGCATATCTCTCGTATGCAGTCGGGAAACTGCTCGATCTCGAAGATGAATTTATGGTAAATCGTCTCCAGTCGTATAATGGCTCATGGCGTCGCTCTGAGATCGTCCGCACGACATATCATGGCAATATCCTCATGTCGGATTATGGACACCATCCGAATGAGATCATCCCGACACTTTCTGCGCTTCGTGAGAAATATCCTGATCGGAAGCTCTATGTCGTCTTTCAGCCCCACCAGTATTCTCGCACGCGTGAGCTCCTGCCTGCTTTTGCGACGGCATTCGATGCGGCAGACATGCTCGTCGTGCCTGATATTTATTTTTCTCGGGATAAAAAAGAAGACGTCGAATACATGACGGTCGAGCGTTTTATCGAGGCGGTACGACCGTATCAGCCTCATATTCTCGATGGGAAATGACTCGAGAATACTGGGAAAATTATCCGAGAATATGATAGTAAAAATCCGAACTCCTCGATTATTCTCCTACTCGGAGCGTGAGACGTCGATAATCTGAGAAATAGTATTTAATTTTTTTTTCATATGGAAACACCACCATCAGACTCAGAAGAAGATAAAATTATTGCACTCTTCTGAGACTTAGCTTTTGAGGAAGAACAAGAGGTTCATGTCTTTTTTCAGAAACCTGAAGCAGGGAGAACACAGCAAGATTGGCTTGATACACTGGGAATACTCGAGAAATATCTAAGGATAGATCCTGATTCCATTCATCTCAGAAAAGTTCATTCTCAGCTTTCTTCCCTTTTCCATGCATGGATGCGAGCGAAGGCAGAAGCTACAAAGAAGCAAATACAAGGGAGAGTCCAGCAAGCGACCCAATGACCAGAGACTTCAGAGGCTCAGTATACTCCTCCAGAAGGATATGAGATGCAAGTTACTTCAGAGGAGACATATATTGCCATTGGTGTGGATGGGGTTGTGCCGGGAAAATCAATTGTACTTTTAAAATGAGAGCAGAAGTGGGTGATTGTTATCTTCAAAGGGGTGGTTTATGAATTGAGCTTAGAACGATGACGGGGGGCTGTATCACAAAATTTCTCTGTTAATCCAGATACACACCAGATACTTCGCATACAAAGAGATGACCAAGTATAGAGTTTTTACGCAGATAATGCCAGACATATCGTTTTGAAGTATTCAGAAATTCGGCGTATGATTCGTCCATGTATATGGATTCTTGCCTTCGCAGGAATGATAAGAGAATGTGATACATAAAGTTTTCGTCCGATACCTACACTATGTCCCAGCAGAAAATCGCCATCATCCACGATGCTTTCCTCTATAAGTGATGAGGCGAACGATTTGTGACGCTTATGGCGAATGCGCTCGGTGCTGATCTGATCGCGGGATTTTTCTCTCCGGGAAGTTTCGACCCGAGAGAGCTCGGATTCACAGGGAAAATCATTCCACTCGGGAAGCCAATCCAGAAAAAAGTCTGGCGTCATCTCATCCTGAAATGGCGTTTTCTCACGCGTGCAGCTCTCCTCCGAGACTATGATATCGTGATTTTCTCCTGAGATTGTCTTCCGGCACTACGTCATATCCAGAAGGGAAGTACGACTTTTTACTACTGTCATACACCGCCACGATATTTATTCGATTTTCGAGAGCAGTATCTCGCGCGGATTTCCCCGATTTTTCGCCCGATTTTTTCGCTCGCCTTCACATTCTTCGCGCGAGCGTATATCCGCGATCTTGACCGATTTCATCGTATTTTCACCAATTCCCTCTGCACACAGGAGCGACTGCAGGATTTTTGCCATCATGACTCGATGATCCTCTATCCGCCAGTCGATACCACACGTTTTTCCCCAGGAGAAAAAAACACCGCGCACGAGTATTTTCTCTCTTTTGCGCGACTTTCTCCGCCGAAGCGAGTCGATGTCATTATTGACGCATTTCGTGAGATGCCCGAGAAGCGACTGATTTTTACCTATGGAAAAAATGATCCTGAGAAAGAGAAGATTCTTGCGAAGATTCATGCGTTTCCGAATATCGAGGCGATCGAATCACCTGATGATGCTGTGCTGATTTCACTGATTCGAGGTGCTCTCGCGGTGATCTATATACCGATAAATGAAGACTTCGGGATGACGCCCGTCGAGAGCATGGCGTGCGGAATTCCGGTGATCGGTGTCGATGAAGGATGACTGCGCGAGACGATTCTCGATGGGAAGACGGGATTTCTTCTCTCGGGATATTCTGACTCAGATACACTTCAGAAAAAACTAAAAAACGTGATACAGACGACGAATACATCTGTTTTTGTTTCTATGAAACATGACTGTGTCGCACGCGCGGAAGTTTTCTCCCTTGAAAAATTCAAGAAAACACTACAATCATTTATTATTTCTTCATAAAATCCTATGACGACACTCGCCATCACATCTATGTACGCGAATCCGATCCATCCCGGACACATCGACTGTCTTAATCTCTCGAAGTCCGAGGCGGGTGCTGATGAGCTCTGGGTTATCATAAATAACGACGCACAAGCGCGTCTGAAGCGTGGGGTCGAGAGTTTTCAGGATGAGAATTTTCGTGTGAAAATCGTCGAGAATGTAAAACCAGTCGATCGCGTCGTTCTCTCGATCGATGCTGATAAGTCAGTCTGCCAGACTCTGGAACAGCTGATTCATGAGGCGAAAGCGAGCGGGAAATATGATGAGATTATTTTCACGAAATGAGGCGATCGTTTTGCTTGAGAAATCCCAGAGTGAGAGCTTCTCAGACGAGAACAGATTCGTGTCGTCGATGGACTCGGTGCGAAGACACACAACTCGAGTGATATGCTGAAAAAAGTCCAGAATAAGGAAGATGAGCAGTCGCTCGAGAAGAAGATCGCTGAGCTTCCGCGCGCAGTCACCGAGTGACAGTATATCGAGGTCGGAAATCGTCCGTGGGGAGTCTACTACGTCCTCGAAGATAATCCGCTCTATAAAGTAAAGAAAATCATCGTGGAACCAGGAAAACGCCTCTCACTGCAGAGTCATGAGAAACGAAGTGAGCACTGGACTGTTGTATCTGGAGTCGCGACGGTCGATATTCGATCACAGGAATTCCGCGATTTTGAGCAGATTTCTTTCCTCCGAGCGAACGAAGGGTGTTATATCCCAGCGAGACATCTCCATCGACTCGCGAATACCCATACAGAACCGCTCGTGATTATCGAGGTACAGTGTGGTGACTATACGGGCGAAGATGATATCGTCCGATATGATGATGATTTCGGGAGAAAGTAGATTTTTTTACCATATTTTTCGTATGCAGAATATACATGGAAATGGCTGGACTGCGAGACGTGTAGATGGGGTCTTCATTCTCAGTGTTGCTGATGGGGCGTCTCTCGTAGAATCCATGACGGATTTCATCCTCAGAGAGAGGATTACCGCAGGACAGATCACTGGGATTGGCGCTGTGAATGAAGTGGTACTGCGATTCTTCGATCCGCACACGAAGCAGTATGTCGATCGGGAATTTCATGAGCAGATGGAGATCGCGAATCTCTCTGGAAATATCTCTCTGGTGGAGGATATGCCGATACTTCATCTCCATGCGACACTTGGTCGGAGTGATTATACAGCACTTGCAGGACATGTGCTCGATGCGAAGATACGATGAGCGGGAGAATTTTTTATCACACCACTGGACACACGTGTCATAAAGGTAAAAGATACCGATATCGGACTAAATCTCTATAATTTCGCGGAATAATCCGAGAGAGTTTTATACAAGAAGAGTAATCTGGATGAATATTTTACGAGGACTCGAAGTTACTTTCTTCCGTGTTCGTAGTATTCGGTCATCTTTCGGATGTCATGTGTATAATATGAGAGACGATACTTCTTCACATCGCGTGGATATATTGCGTCACAGTTCTCAGGGTAGGACCAATATGAGTGAGTAGTTTCTGTCCGATATATGGTCGCATGATCGTCCCTGTGTCCTTCGGGAGTGATACGATCCCACGCAGGTTATCGAGATGTATTTTCCCCGTCTCCGTGGATCAGCCATCTATCCATGTCTGCCATCCATTTCCACGGAAGATAATCGTTCATGCATTCTTGAAGATGTCCACATCTCATGCATTTTCGATCTGAATCTCCCCCGTGTTCTGATTTGCTTGTACAGAGCCATTTCACATTTGCCGAAGGACGATTACGCCACGATTTCCTGACACATCTATTTCCCAGTCATGCGTTTTACGATTTCCGAGGACACCTATCGTGCCCTGATTCTCACATGCATGGATTCTCGCATTTTCTGGTATATCACCTATGGTAATTTCTCACTGATTTCATGAGATAGTAAGCTCGGAGACTCAGAGAATCGTGAGTTTGTTTTTTTGCCCGAAAAGCTCTACTCGATTGTGTTCTGTTCACTGGATCGTGACCTCTGTTCCCAGTGCTACTTCGAGCTTTCCTATCAGCGATTCTCATACTCAGAGAATTATGAGAATCCGTTTTTGTGTGATTGTCTGAAGCCGAAATATCCCGTTTTCTCGTATCGGGAGTGCATTGCTTCATATGAATGTTGCGCTTATTTCTCGCATTTTTCCTCAGAAAACATAAGGGTCAACATAATATATTTTTGATATAAGTCAAATTAAAGTGATTATGCTCTTTCTGAGTCATGTCATTTTTCCTTGTATTTCTCGCTTTTTAGAGTAAAAATAGAGCGTTTTATATTCTTCTTTTCATATGGGATACGATCATCGAGCCATCGAGGAGAAATGGCAAAAAATCTGGGAAAATAGAGGGACGTATAACGTCGCGAATCCAGAAAGTGCAGAAGATTTTCGGGTTCCGAAGTTTTGCGCGCTTGACATGTTTCCATATCCGAGTGGAGCAGGGCTCCATGTCGGGCATCCGAAGGGATTCACAGCGAATGACATCATGGCGCGATACAAGCATGCGCAGGGATTTCGCGTTCTGCATGCGATGGGGTGGGATGCCTTCTGACTTCCGGCTGAGAATTATGCGATCAAGACAGGGATCCACCCGGCGATCGTCACGAAGGAAAATATTCACACATTTTCTGGACAGCTGAAAAAACTCGGATTTAGCTATGACTGGACACGCGAGATTGACACGACGGATCCAGAGTATTATCGCTGGACACAGTGGATTTTTCTGAAGCTCTTCGAGCAAGGGCTCGCATATGAGCAGGATCTCCCGATTAACTATTGTCCGAGCTGTAAGACGGGACTCGCGAATGAAGAGGTTCTCTCTGATTTCACCTGCGAGCGCTGTGGGACAAAAGTCGAAAAAAGAAAAATCCGTCAGTGGGTCCTCGCGATTACGAAGTATGCTGATCGGCTTCTCAAGGATGTCGATGATCTCGACTGGCCCGAGGGGATAAAAGATATGCAGCGCAACTGGATCGGGAAAAGTGAGGGATGTGAGTTCGAGATGAAAAAGACAACAAAAAAATGAGAGCTACCTCTCCAGAAAAATCTAGGTGAACTCAATCGTCCGGCAAAGCCCTCATTTGCAGATAGTAAATTCGGAGCCATTCCGAAAGTTAATGAAGAAGAGATGAAATGAGATTTTTCAGATATTTCTTTTTCTCATGCAACTTCAGAAGATTTCGAGCGGATTCTCGAGATTCGAAAAGCGACGGATTTGCATACTGTCGATTTCGCGCCTGAGCAATTCTTCGTCACAAAGAAAAATGATATGATCGTCGGATTTGTGCGAGTGGCACAGTATGGTATGTATCATGAACTCGGGGCACTCTATGTCGATCCTGCATATCGCGGAAAAAAACTCGGACACGAGCTCCTTTCCTATGCGATGGAGATGAGCGACGGAGTAGAGTTTTATCTCGACTGCACGAAGGAGCTCGCACCGTACTATGAGCGATTCTGATGTACATTTCTCGATACACCCCTCGATTTTCAGCTCGAGAAGCTCAGAAAAGTATGGAAGTCGTACGGGGAAGATCTGACAGATGCGACGATCCGCGAGCGAGCGATTTTCATGAAAATCCAGAAAAACCCCCAGCATTCCATCCGCGTCTATACGACTCGTATCGATACTGTGTTCGGGATGACCTATGCTGTGATCGCGCCTGATCATCCGAATGTACAGGACTTCATCACCGAGGAGCAGGGGCAGGAGTGCGAGGCGTATATCCAGAAGTCCGCTCAGATATCGGATCAGGATCGTACCGCCGATGGTAAAGAAAAAACCGGTGTCTTCACTGGATCGTATCTCGTAAATCCATATAATAATGAGTCAGTTCCGCTCTGGATCGCGGACTATGTCCTCGGAAGTTATGGAACGGGGGCGGTGATGGCGGTCCCAGCACATGATGAACGCGATTTTGCTTTCGCGAAGAAGTATAATTTACCGATACAACAGAGTATCGCATATCAGCATGCATACACATGAGAAAGTAGAGTACGAGAATGACTTGATATAGTAGAGCGAAAAATCGTGGATATCATCGTGGAAAATGAAAAATGAGAAATTCTTCTTGAGATCGAAGAACAAGAAAATGGCAGACATGTTCACTTTGTGTGATGATGAATGGAAGGCTGAGAATCCGAACTCGATACTATTACTCGTGAACTCTTGGAGGAGACAGGATACTCTGATTTTGAAGTCATTTCTCCTGTTCCCCTTTCTCGTTCGCAATTTCTATGATACAGAAGTGGTAGAAATTTAAGTACCACATGAAGAGTATTTCATGTGATACTTCGATCAGAGAACCGGAGGGAATCTGAAGTCGATACAGGAAAACACACATTGAAATGGGTCGAGAAAGATATAGTGGAACAAGAGATTACATGGCACGGACATTCACGATATTGGAAGTTATTTTATCACTGAGAAGAGGCTCTCACTGACGACGGAATCCTTGTAGATTCCTGAGATTTCACAGGACTGACTTCCGAGAAGGCTCGCGAAGTGCTGACAGATTTTGCAGAGACACAGGGATTCGGTCAGAAAAAAGTAAACTATAAACTCCGTGACTGGCTCTTCTCTCGACAGCGTTACTGGGGTGAGCCGATTCCACTGATTCACCTCGCAAAAGAAGATCTGAAGAAAATTCCTCATATTCATGATATTACTCAGGCGATCGATCCCGAGATGGCATACGTCCTGAAGCGACCACCGTATGATGGGGAGCGAACCGCTGGAGCTACATGTAACTGCTCAGGGAATATACGTGAACTCGTAATCGGAGGGAAAGTCGTGAGTAAGATCTACGATGGAATCTACGGGAAAATCGTCTGCGATTACGATCTTCCACTTCGTCTGCCTGAGACAGAGCGCTTCGAACCTGCTGGAGACGGAAACTCTCCACTGACAAATATCCCAGAATTCGTCCATGTACAGCTCGCGAAGAATCTCTCTGGAAAACGCGAAACCAATACAATGCCTCAGTGGGCGGGAAGTTGCTGGTATTATCTCCGATACATGGATCCACACGATACCAGAGCACTTGTCGCTCCCGAGATCGAGCAGTACTGGAAAAGTATCGACTCCTATGTCGGAGGAGCAGAGCATGCAGTACTCCACTTGCTCTATGCACGATTCTGGCATAAATTTCTCTTCGATATCGGTGTCGTCTCGACCACAGAGCCATTTTACCGACTCCGAAATCAGGGGATGATCCTCGCATATGCCTATGAGCGAGAAAATGGCGGACTCGTGGCAGTCGATCTCGTCGAGGAAAAAGATGGAAAATTCTATGAGATACAGACAGGAGAGCTCGTGAAGCGAGTCGTCGCCAAGATGTCAAAATCTCTGAAAAATGTCGTCAATCCAGATGATATTATCCGAGAATACGGAGCAGATAGCCTTCGTATGTATGAGATGTATCTCGCGGACTTCAAGGACTCGGCGCCATGGGATACGACCGCGATGATCGGAATGCGGAGATTCCTCGATAGAGTCTATACGCTTTTTATCGAAGGAAAAGAAAAATACGCCGAGGATGACATGCTCGCGATGAAGACGCTTCATAAGGCGATCCAGCAGATCGGGGAAGGGATCGATAATTATAAATTTAACACAGCGATTGCTCAGCTTATCATCGTCATGAACACCTGACTTCCGAAAGATGAGGAGCTTCGAGATCAGTGGAAAGAGTCTTTCCTTGGACTGCTTCATCCGTTCGCGCCACATATAGCAGAAGAATGTTTTGAGTATTTCCAGAAAGAGCAGGGTAAAAAATCGACACATTTTCCGAAGATTTACTTTGCGACAGGGAATGCAGGGAAAATCTCCCGCGCTCAGAAGGCATTTTCCCCACTGGATCCATCCGTCGTGATCGAATCATTCCCCCATCTGATCGATACGGAAGAGACAGGGGCGACTCCGATGGAGTGTGCACTCCAGAAGCTCGAGGCATACAGGGGTATCGAGCGAGATGCGCCACTTGTGGTCGCTGACACGGCTGTGTATTTTAAGGATCAGGATTTCGAGCCGACAAAAGTGCGGAGAGTCGTACTCGAGAAGCTCGGAAAAACCGAACATGAAGTGAGTGCGTCAGAGCTAGCACGTCTGATGCAGGATTTTTACCGGACGATCGCGCGCGATGCGGGAGGGAAAGTCGACTTCTTCTATAAAGATGCTTTTGCGGTCCTCTTCCCAGATGGAAGTGTGAAGACAGGGGAGTACACGCGTGACTATGTCCTGACGGATCAGATCCTCGGAGAGCTCGATGAGAGCGTCCCGATGCGGAGTCTCTATATCTCGAAGATCACCGGAAGAAGTGCATCGGAGACGACAGAAGCAGACTATCAGAAAGAATTTCTCATGCAGACTCAGCTTTTCGCGGAAATCTTCGGCTATAAATATGAGTCTCTCTTCTTCGCTTCCTGGCCGAAATATGACGACTTCATGCTTATCGATGACGAAGTGACGATCGCGGTCCAAATCGGTGGAAAATTACGATGAACTTTTTCCTTCCTTACGGGCGTCTCACAGGAGGAAGTCTCCGCAGTCGTCTCTGCTGATCCGAATATCGCGAAATGGCTCGAGGGAAAAGAGATCGTGAAGGAGATATTTATCCCGAATAAAATGCTCTCCATCGTGGTAAAATAATATAATGAATAAGAGGGATTAAGTGTTTTCCTTCTTTTCAATTTTCCCTCCCTCGGGAATATCCTATCCTTTCAGACAGAATCAGTACATGATCTATGTTATCGCTTTCTTCTTTCTCTCTTTCCTGAATGCATGGAAGGATATCTTTATCAAGAAAACCGTAAAACATGTCGACGCGAATGTGCTGGCGGGAATCGTATCGCTTGTCAGTGCACTTCTACTCGTCCCTCCGCTCTTTCACACAGGAATTCCTGTGCTTGCGCCAGGGTTCTGGTGGGTATTTATTTTCGGGGCGATTCTGTATTATGGAGGGAAATTCTTCGCTTTTAATGCGCTAAAACATGGGGAGATATCATACATTACTCCGCTGAAGTGACTCGTGACCGCCAATGCTGCACTGACTTCATTCATCCTGCTCGGGGAAGTACCCTCGTTCTCTGGTGCGATCGGACTGATTCTGATCCTCGTCTGAGTCTATGTTCTCTCTTTCAAGAAAGAAAATGCTCACTGGTACACACCATTTACGCAAATATTTCACAACAAAGGCTCACAAATGTATCTCATTTCGATCGCATGTTATGGTTTTACCGTCACGATCGATAAGATGTGAGTCCTCGCATCATCACCGATTTTCTGGGTTATCCTCATGAATCTGAGTGTCTTCTTTCTGAGTATCGGTCAGATGAAGGGAAAAACCAAGGCGACACTCGAGCGTCTCTCTGACATGAAAATCGCACTTGTGACCATTGTTATACTGTATACCTCTGTCATCGTCGCTCAGATGTATGTTATATCAGAAATTCTCTCCTCGTACACGAGTGCCATGAGGGCTTCTTCTGCGATATTCTCTGTGATTATCGGAGGCTGGTACTTCAGAGAGCAAGACCTCTTACAGAAGTCTCTTGCCACATGCATCATCCTTCTCGGAGTGATTTTTATCTCTCTCTGGTGATAAAATCACTGTACATGACTTCCATTCATGACTCTGCACATCAGAAAATTCAGAAAGGAAAATATCTGATTGAGATACGATTTTTTCCTTGGTAAAAATGAGAAAATCTTCCCTTGCCTTTGAAAGAATTCATTTTTCACTATACTCTTGCTCGAGATATTTTTACTCTCGAATATATTCCTCCCATGTTTCCATATAAAATCCCCCTTCCACTCCTTCTCCTCTGGATTGTCGTCGCGATATTCGTGATTCTGGAGTGTATTCTCGTATTTCAGTGAGGCATACTGTCCTCGCATTTTCTGACATTTGCTCCACTCCTGTTTCTTCCGGTCTGGATATTTGGGATTGATTTTATAGGTACGACACGAGAGAGAGATGGAGTTGCTCCATTTTTTCCGGCAATTCTTACGATTGTGATCGCGTCACTCGGGATTCTCTTTTTTCATCCGAGCATTATTATCTGGACGATGTGTACGCTCTGGCTTTTTACACTTTTTCGGATTCTCGATGCACGTATACTCTTTCTTCTTGCGCTCGTGTTTCTCGGGATGGTGATACTATTTCTCGGGATTTCTGATCAGAATCAGGCACAGCTCTTCTCGATCCTTCTCTATTATTGTCTCGTCTTGTGAGTTATAAGTGAGCTTCTTTCTGGTACGATTGTACGGATATACGGATACTTCTTCTCGAAGGTGCGGACGCCACAATTTCTCACAGAATATGTCGATGCACTTCGAGGGTTTTCGAGATATTTTATCCTCGTTATGCCATTTCTTCTTCTTGTGGCGATGGTGTGGTTCATGCTTCAGACGGATGGATGGACGCTGACGATTAAGTATAGTGTTATCGAGCTTCTTGCGTTTCTTCTTTTTCCAGCCCTTCTCTTTACTCCGATCGATCTCTCTCAGCCGAGAAGAATACGACATGAAAATGAATAACCTCTTCTTGTATGGCACGTATTTTCCCACATATCTGGATATTTCTGCTCGTTCTCATCGTGATGTGAGCGACACTCTTCAGTGGAGGAGTGCTGAATCTCCTCGATTATGTTTTTGTTCCGAATGCGCCTTTTCTCTGATATAGACCGATGACCGAGTGGGTTTTATATTTCTGAAATACTGTTCTCGGTTCTTCTTTTACCTCTCTTGCATTCTTCGGGGTGACGCTCCTCAGTGCTGGATATCTCGGTCGTACTTTTGCGCAGGCGATTTCTCATCTTTTTTCCTATAGAAAAACACTTCTCCTCGAGTTACTCGGAGCGACTTACTTCATGCTGAATCCATTTATGTATGAGCGGATGATGACACAGCCACTGATCGCATTCTGAGTGATTACGTTCGGATGGGGGGTGTATTTTCTTTTTCGAGCGTTTTTCACAGAAGATGAGAGAAAAAATCTCCTCACGTCATGAGTAATATTCGGAATCTCGTGGGCAGCCTTTCCACATGCGACGTATATGATCGGTCTTGTGTACACATTGTACGCGATTTTCCGACTGCGTACCATCACGACGTTTGTCTCGCTCTTGATGGTCGGCGGGATTTTACTCCTGCTGAATCTGAGCTGGCTCAGTGCTCCATTTCTCGATATTTCTTCGAATGCCGTCGCGAATGTCGCGACATTCTCCGATGCGAATCTGCTCGCATTTCTGTCACGTGCGACTCCACCACTTGGCGTGGAGATGAGCAATCTGCTTCTGTATGGATTCTGGTGAGAATGACTCCATCTTGCGATCCCATCAGGAATAAGTCCGTACTGGTATATTTTCTGAGGGATTTTTTTCTTTTTTTCATTTTTTGGGATTCTCTTCCTCTTTTTTCAGAAGCAGAAAAAAATAACACAGATGGGTGTGATTCTCATCGTGATGAGCCTCGTCGCATTCATCCTCTGACTCGGAATCGCGACGTCATGGAGTCGTCCGATTATTGACTGGATGTACGAGCATGCACCTTTATTTCGTGGGTATCGTGAGCCACAGAAATGGATCGGACTTCTGATGATCATAGAATGAATCGGTTTTCTGATCACTACTGGATGGCTTCTCGATCGGATTCGTGATCGTTTCTTTCAGATGCTTCTCTCTGGATTGCTCGTTCTCGGGATCGTACTCTGGAGTCCGGGAATGCTTTTTGGCTTTCGGGGTCAACTCTCTACGATGCAGTATCCAGAGAGTTTTAGCACTGTTCGTGCGGAGCTCCTCACGAGTGCTCCTGAGAGTAGGACGCTGATTCTTCCGTGGCATTCTTATATGGGGTGTGACTGGACGAATAAACGTGTGATCGCAAATCCGATGGCGTCATTTTTTTCTCCTCTCTCTGCAGTCAGTGCAGATAATATCGAGATGGGTCCTGCGCTGTACTCGAATTCTCTCAATCCTGAGAGTAAAATTATCGAAGATTTTCTCTCATCGAGCGGACATCTGATCGATCCAGTTCTGGCGCAGGGATTTACTCATATTTTCGTCCTTCGGAACTGTGCGAATCTCGAGGAATTCTCGTGGCTTCATGATGTCTGTCAGCTTCGTGATGAGAAGCCCGAGTATTTTCTCTATGATTGCCAGCGATAAAGTAATTTCTCTTTTTCGGCGTGGCTCTATAGTGGGGATTTTCTCAGAAGAAAATTCCTTATAATAGCAAAAATATGAATGAAAAGGAAAATATACTGAGGATATTTGCAAAAAGGGAAGTTTGCCTATAATTCAGAGGTATTTCCAATACCAATATTCACTTTTTTATTTTTTCACCTTTTTTCCTATGGAAACTTCTATCTCTCACATGATGCAGTCAATGAAGCACTGGTATCTGCTTTTGATTGTCGGTATTCTTTTTGTGGCGTTTGGTATTTGGATGTTTTTTTATCCTATGGATTCATATTTGGGACTCGCTCTTTTCTTTGGTCTGTCATTTCTCTTTTCGGGTATTTTCGAGTCAGTTTTCGCAGTCGTAAATAGAAAAGAAATGCAAAACTGGGGGTGGTCACTCGTGCTCGGACTTTTTACACTCCTTTTCGGAATATTCCTTATCTCGAATTTCGGGCTTACTATGGTCATTCTGCCACTCTATGTCGGATTTGTTTTTCTTTTTCGATCACTGGGTGCGATCGGATTTTCTTTCGATCTCAAGCATTATAACGTAAGCGGATGGGGATGGCTCATGGCTCTCGGAATCCTCGGAGTCGTCTTCTCATGTATTCTCATCGTAAATCCAGTCTTTGCGGGTATGACTCTCGTCGTGTGGACGGCACTCGGATTTATCGTATCAGGAGTCTTTAATATTATGCTTTCTCTCAAAGTCAGAAAACTTCATAACTTTCTCAAGCCGATCGAGAAATAAAGAGAATATCTTGCACTAAACGCATTTCAATGTCTCTTGCTTTTCTTTCCGTACTATATCTTTGCATCGTCTTACTTGTGTGTGCGCGAGTTATTTTTGAGTCAAGTGCACCAAGTAAGACGCTTGCGTATCTATTATTTATCATTCTTGTCCCCGTTATTGGGATTATTTTTTATCTGAGTGTTGGATTAAATTACAGAAAAAGAAAACTCTACAAGAAGAAGATTGACTTCGATAAACAGGCTTTTCCAGAACTGGAAGATGCAATCCAAGAATATAGACGCAAGGTTTTTATCGGACAGGAAGATGCCCTTGCATATTTTTTCCCACTTGCACAATTTCTCATGCATAGTGGTATTTTTTCGAATCAGAACTCAGTAAAGCTTCTGATAAATGGCGAAGAAAAATTTCCTGAACTCCTGGATGCACTGAAACAAGCAAAACATCATATCCATCTGGAATACTATATTTATGAGGATGATACGATCGGGAATGATATCGCTGATATTCTTATCCAGAAGGCAAATGAATGAGTGAAGATTCGTTTTATGTACGATGATTATGGGAGTCAATTTATCCGAAAAACACTGGTCAAGAAATTACGCAGTGCTGGGATAGAGGCATTTCCATTCTATAAACTGAATCTCGTACAGTTCGCAAATCGAATGAATTATCGAAATCATCGAAAAATTATCGTCATAGATGGAATAGATGGTTTTCTCGGTGGGATAAATATCGCGGATTCGTATATAAATACGAAAAAGAATTCACTTTTTTGGCGTGATACACATCTGCGTATTACATGACCTGCAGTGTTTAATCTCCAGTATACATTTCTGACTGACTGGAATTTCTGTGCGAATCAGAATATTGGATTCTCAGAAGAATATTTTCCATTCCGTGATATGAAGGAAAGTTATGGGAACGAATCTGTGCAAATCGTCTCAAGTGGACCCGATTCAGACCATCCGAATATCCTCTACTCTCTCATCCAGATGATCCTTCTCGCGAAGAAGGAGATATGCATCACGACCCCGTATTTTATCCCGGACAGATCTTTTCTTGATGCGATCACCATAGCCACGCTTCGTGGTGTACGGATACGCCTTCTCGTCCCGTATATCTGAGATTCTCGTGTCGTGAATATGACTTCACAGTCGCACTATCAGGATCTGCTCGAGTCCTGAGTCGAGATTTATCGATATAAAAAATGATTTATTCATGCGAAAACGATCGTCTGCGATGAACTTGTTTCTGTCGTCGGAACTGCGAATCTCGATATTCGCAGCTTTGACCTGAACTTCGAGACGAATGTCATCGTGTATAGCGAGGGGCTTGCAAGAGAGCTTATGTCTGCATTTCACAAGGATCTGAAAGATGCTGAGCAGATACTTCTTGTAGACTGGAAAAAAAGAAAGCGAATCGTAAAAATAGCCGAGAAACTTCTCTATCTCTTCTCTCCACTTATGTAATTGTATGATACAGATTACCGAGTATGGAGACGACGCAGTGGCGCTTATAGAATTTCTCGAAGCGCTACAGGATTATCTTGTCGCGATCGATCCACTCGAGAGACTCCGCCGACTGCCTCAGTACGGACCCACATATTTCCCCACATTACTTCAGAAGATTTCCGAAAAACAGGGGAAAATCTTCATCGCAAAGCGTGGGAATATTCCCGTCGGTATGATCGCAGGGATTATCGAGGATACTTCAGAAGAGGAAGAGCTCGAGATGATTCCGACGAAATGCGGGGTGATTCTGGAGCTTTTTGTGGATGAAGGATATCGTGGGGAAAAAATAGGTTTTTCACTGATGCACGCAATAGAAAAATATTTTCAAGACGAGAAATGTACACTCATCTCGATCGAGGTTTTTGTCCCGAATAAAATCGCGCATAACTTCTACCAAAAACTTGGGTATCAAGATAGAAATATCACGGTGGTAAAAACGCTGTCATAATAGAGCATAAAGTTGCTTTCCAGAAAAAGTTCTGATACACTGAGTCTATCTGCTAGAACTTCAGTCCTCTCTCGATGGAATCTTCTTTTACCATTTTCGAACTTGTACTTCAGCCAGCGATCGTGCTCGTAGCCCTGATATTTTTACTCGCCCTGAATTCCTGGATTTTTAAGAAGATCACATTCATCACATCGAATGAAAATATCACAAAAGGAGTTATCGCTTTTCTTCTTATTTTTGTCGGTACCCTGGTTTTTATCCTCGTTCTTCCAGTCGATAAGGCACTAAAAGGACAGATACTGACATTCTTCGGGATTATCACGAGTGCGGGCATCGCCCTCAGCTCGACGACGATCCTCGGGAATCTGATCGCTGGAATCATGAATAATTCCATGAATCGCTTCCGAAATGGTGATCTTATCAAGATCGGAAATCTGCATGGCCGCGTCATTCGCAAGAGCGTGTTTCATACGGAGATTCAGCTCGAGGATAGTAACTTTACCACGATCCCGAATCTATTCATCGCGAATAATCCTGTGAAACTGATCCGAAAATCGAATACTGTCATCTCTGCTTCAGTATCGCTTGGATATGATATATCGCGGGATCGAGTCGAGAAGGCGCTTCAGGACGCGGCTCACGGAGCTGGACTGACTGATCCATATATGTACATTACGAATCTTGGGGATTTTTCGGTGACGTATGAGATTCATGGATTTCTCGAAGACAGCACGAAGTATTTCAGCTCGACATCGCTTCTGAAGGCAGAAGTCATGGATAAATTACACGACGCGCATATAGAGATTGTCTCACCGACTTTTGCAAATCAGCGACGCGTCGATGAGAAACAATTTATCCCGAAACATATTACAGAGACGCATGTCACGAAGGAGACACTCCCAGAGAAGCTGATATTCGATGAGGCGATCAAGTCGGAGAAGATCGAGACCAAAAAGGATTCTCTGAAAGAAATCTACAAGAAACAAGATGCTCTGAAGGAAAAACTAAAAACTCTGAAAGACGAGAAGGAGATCGAGCAAGTAAAAGACCTGATCGAGATTAACAATGGACTCCAGGAACGTCTCGAGAAAAATGTAAAAGCACAACTTACGGCAGATACCACAAAGAGCGTGGTAAAATAATTTTATTTCATGAAGAAAGACTTCGAAGAGAGATTTCTCGTCATCGATGGAATTCGTATCCGATACTTCGTATGTGGAGCAGGGAAGTCACTTCTTTTTCTCCATGGTGGAGGTCTTCGAGCGATGACATACAGAAGAAATATTGAGCTTCTTGCAGAGAAATATACTGTTATTGCGCCAGATATTCCTGGCTTCTGAAGATCTGATACGCCCGATACACTCTGGAATTTTGATGATTTTGCGAATCTTTTTTCTCGATTTCTCAATATTCTCGATATACAGAACTGTATTTTAGTCGGTCATTCTTTTGGTGGTGGAATCGCACTGCATCTCGCATCGAAAAGCGAGAGAATTTCCAGGCTCATACTCATCGATTCCGCGGGGATTTTACCAGGCTATTCCTCGAGACGCTTCTTGTTTCGTCTTGCTCAGAAGACATGGCGTGGTTTTTTTCTCTTTAAAAATAAGAAGATCACTCTCATGGCGCTTTCTGATTTTTGCTCCGGAATCTTAGGTCGGCTTTCCTCCTCTCGGAAAATATGGAAAATAACCACCTTCTCGATCTATGGAAAGACGCAGGCGTTCGAGCAGATTACACAGCCGACGCATATTCTCTGGGGAGATACTGATGAACTTTTTCCTCGTACACATGCAGAGGAATTTTCTCGACGCATAAAAAATTCAGCAACTCAATATGTGGAAGGTAATCATGACTGGGTTCTGCTTTTTCCAGAGAAATTTTTGGAACTGATGGAAGGGATTTGATAGGATTGTAGGGGTGAGAATTCGATTTCTCGCTCAGATATAGTATTTTTACTTGAATAAGATCAAGATCTAGCATTCCAGGTTTATCTCGGAATTCACAATTTTTGTATTCGGCTCTTTCCAGAGAATTTGAGTTTTTTACTTTTTCATAGGCTTGTCTTTTTGTCCCAGTGTTTCACCCTCATTCATGAGAGAATGATTCCCGACTATATCATTCCAGGTTTTTATCCCAGAATCCAGCTTCCCTGGCATTGTATTTGATTCTTTACAGGAATTCAAGATCAGCATAGATTTCCACTCGTGCGAGGCAATGATAAAGCTGATATTTTTTTAGCTTCATTCCGTATACTTATACTATAGTTCTCATTCCCCGATCTCGAGATAGTCGATCTTCTGGAGTTTCGCGCCGAGGATACCTCCGATTTCTCCATACATTCCTGAGGTGTTTCGAAGGACACGATCGAGGAGCTCTTCACGTTTTTTCCAGCGTGATTCGAAGGCACGACGCTCTTCAGCGACCTGATCCTGCATGAGCTGAAACGCATCGATAATATTTTCCATCTTATCTCGGAACTTCGCGGAAGTCAGATATCGGAAAACGACCTCGAGGCGTTCTTCTCGTCCTTCGTGTGAGTTCTCGATCATAGCAATCTCGAGGAGCTGGGATCGGAGGATCGACGCGACCTCACGAACATAACTCCAGTCCACGACCCAGATCCCATCGTAGAGACCGAATCGCTCGACTCACTTCGGCATGACCGAGGTCACGAGAATCGAGAGTGATGCATTGACACGGAGACGATCTTCCTTCATTTTCGTGATCCAGCCTTCGCTCCATGCCTTCGTGTTTTTCGATTCCCAGGCGATAATCCCGACGGACTGCCCGAGATCATTCCTGACTTCCTGGATAATATCGGCTCACTTGATACCGCGCTCGACATCCGTGATCGTATCGTATGGAAAAGTGCTTTCGAGGAGTGCACGGAGTCATCCTTCTCCGACTTCTCACTGAATCTGCATCGATCACTGCTCTCACTTCCGCTTCGCATCCTCGATCGCGCGCTTCATCTGCTCCATCTGCTCATCTTTCGCACGGAGCTTCTTCTCGTATTCGAGTCGTTCCTTCTCGAGCTCGAGCTGTGTCTTCTCTTGCGCTTGTTTCGTAAATTCTTCCTCGAGTTTTTTCCGCTCTTCGAGACGTGCCTTTTCTTTCTCGATTTCGACACTTTTCTTCAGATTCTCATACTCGCCATGTTCACGGAGAAAAGTCTCCTCCTTCTTGCGTGCTTCTTCATCACGTTTTCGAAGTGTCTCGAGCTCGATCGACTGCTGTTTTCCGCGTTCTTCTGCTTCGAGTTTTGTCCGCTCGACTTCTTTCTGCGCCCATGCGAAAGCACGCTTCTTCATCTCGGCTTCTATCTCGACTTCGAGCTTCTTCTGCATTTCCTGACGGAGCTCTTCCATCTCATGTTTCTGGACATCGTCGAGCGAGAAGGTGTGTCCACAGTTCGGACAGGTAATATTCATGGGTGCCATCGGAGAAAGAAAAATAATCCCCATGATTATAGAAAAATTCCCTGCGAGAGCAAGGATTTGATTGATTTCTTCGGTTTTCGTCTGATTCATAGTTTTATACATATAAAAAAAGAAAAAATTCCCCCTGTTTGCATCCAGATAGAAAACATGTTACAATGCCGATGGTTTCTTCTTTTTTCATGCAAAAACGTATTCTCGGACTCAGTCCGAATATCTTCTTCACTGGACTGACGAGCTTTTTTACGGATACCTCGACGAAAATGGTCTATAGTGTGATGCCGTTATTTCTCCTCTCACTCTGAGCTTCGAAGACGACGATCTCCCTTATAGAAGGTGTCGCTGAGAGCACGGCTTCACTTCTGAAGATTCTCTCTGGATATTGGAGTGACAAAATCGGAAAAAATAAACCCTTCATGATTCTCGGGTACGGTATCACCGCTCTCGTGACACCATTCTATGCTTTTATCGGGACACCGATGCAGATTCTCTGGTTTCGTTTTCTCGAGCGCATCGGAAAAGGCGTTCGCAATGCTCCGCGTGACAGTCTCATCACGGCGTCGATCAGCGCGAATGAAGTTGGGAAGGGCTTCGGATTTCATAAGGCGATGGATAATAGTGGAGCGATACTCTGACCGCTTATCGCGTCTCTCGTGCTCTTCGTATTTCCGCTCGATTATGGCATGGTATTTCTCCTCGCGACGATCCCGGCGATTCTCGGAGTTATCACGATCGTCCTCTTCATTCGCGAAGCAGGAGCTCCCGCCCAGCAGTCATCACGCACTGTCCGGACTTCACTTCGGGCACTTCCGCGGAAATTCTACTTTTTTCTCGGGATTCTTTTTCTCTTCACACTTGGGAATTCTGCTGATGCACTGCTCCTCGTTCGGACGACTGAGACAGGGATCGATTCCTCGTATATTCCTTTTGTATACATGATCTTTCATGTCGTCTCTGTCTCGCTCGCTGTCCCGATCGGGAAAATCTCTGATCATATCAGGAGGGAAAATCTTCTGATTCTCGGTTTTGCACTTTTCTCACTCGTGTATTTCTGTTTCGGATATTTTCATACGATCGGTATTTTCCTCTTTCTCTTCGTTCTCTACGGATTTTATAGTGCGCTGACAGACGGGACACAGAAGGCGATGATCTCGGATATCGTCGGAAAAGAGGTGCGATGAACGAGTTATGGCCTCTACTACGCTGTCCTCGGGATTACACTGCTCCCTGCGAATCTTATCGCAGGGCTCCTCTATGATCATGTCAGCTCGAGTACACCTTTTTATTTTGGCTCTGGAATGGCGTTTCTCGCGATGATCGCGATGATTTCCTACTCGGTGAAGTATTCGGGGGAAAGAGGGGGGTAGTGTATGTGTGGTGGATTGGAACAAAAAATATTTGACATAATTATAAAAATAGTAATAATGTGAATTACTATTTTTTCAGAAATTAATTATGGAAAACGGCCCAAGCGGGGGGAGAGATGATTCACTAGATTACCTCATTGATTATCAAGGACGTAAATGCCCAGTTGATACACAAAATCCATGGGTAACCTTGAGGGGCGAACATGCTGGAAATAATTACCAAAGAGGATCAATTGTATATCCTATTGGCGATACAGGCAAAAACCCAGGATACCATCATCTAGCTGGGCACATAGTACTTTCTACCTTAAATACATGAATAGCAAATTTTTGTGGTTTTGAAATAGGTGTTAGTGCTATTAGTTTAGCTGACCTTATTCAGAAAACTGGTGATAAAGTTGGTATAACTCTTAATGATAGTAACCGACAAAGAATTATTGGAGAAATAAGCGGTAATCGTAAACAAGTTGAAGCAATGCTTGATGAATTTATTAAACAAAAGATTCCAGAAGCTGTACGAGAAGAAAAATCACTTTCAATTATCTTAAGTCGAGAGACAACGGAGTATAAAAGTGGTATTATTTGTGATTCTCTCGAAAATGTTGGAGAAATGCTTCGTGCCTACGAACAGGGTGTTGCCCCCAAAAGCAATGCTACTCAACAACAACAGCTGGGGGATATTGAAGATGTGTATGGCACAGAAGGAGTAGCTTTTGCAAGCTCGAGCGGAGAGGGAGATAATCTCTCTCAATTTGTAGAAGATATGATTGCACAAATAAAGGCAAGTGGTGGAAATTGGAACCATGCTTATGATTGTGATGAACAAGGTTGTTTCTTGAAAACAAACGTAACTGTTAAACAACGAAGCGATAAGTTCGTGTTGGGGATTGGTGCCCCCCGTGTCGGGAATGAGCCAGAAATTCAATTAGCAGAAGCAATGGGGGCAGAAAGAGCACTTATTGGAAAAGGAGAAGAATATCATCTTTCAACAGTGGGAAACACAAACTGGGTTGGAATAGATTTAGAAGAAATATTAGGGGGAGTTTTATCTGCTGAACAAATTACAAAATTAGCACAAATATCAGGAGGAGATATTAAAGAAGAATATAATCATCCGTATGTTGTCAGGATAGATAATTTTCCTGTAATTCTAAGCATCAAATTAGGACAAAGGGGTAATTATGATTCTAAAACAATTCGAGTTGGGAATAAATTATTTTATGAGTCGAAAAAAGAAGGGAGTGATGGTGAAAAACATGGCAACACATACCTTTATTTTTCTGTAAAACCAGGAAATGATCAACCGATTGTTAATCCCCAATTAAAAGATGGATTCACTTCAGTTCAAAAAAAATTAAGTAACGCGATTCAAGAAAAACTATCTGCATAAAAATAGGAGTTTTGGAAAAATGGAATTTACCCCAACTCCTCTTCTATTTTTAAAAACGAAAAAATTAAAAATAAGTTAATATGTAAGCCTTAACCAGGTTATGTAGAAAGAATTAGGAGTAAAATTTATACGTCTCAATAACCCTCCACTCTGAGTCCCGGCTGTTTGTATATCTTTCCTATCGCTTCACAACTCGTCGGGTGCGAAATATATCGGATCGTTCGCTCGGTCGTCGTACCGACGGGCGTATCGATCTCGAATGCGAACATCGCATAGTCGAGTCGCGACGTATCGCTCGTCACACCGGCTGTATCATCTGTGAGTGATGATCCGAATGGAGCTACGATCCGGACAAATGCTTTATTTGTCGCATCTCACTCGATGGAGAGGAGCTTCTCTCGGACGGTCGTGCCCGTGATGCTGAGATGATCCATGTATGAGATGATGCGCGCCTCATCGGATCCGGTGAAGCTATGTGTACTCCTGATCGTGAGAGTATTCTCTATCTCACATTCGCCGATGGCTTCTGTGGTTCGGCGGATCGATCGCGTGACGAAGCGATCGGATTTATTTCCGCCGACATTCGTAAAGATCGGATAGACCCAGTTCTCTGGATCCGCGACGAATGTATCGAAAATACCGAAAGACCTCAGAAATGCGTCCGTCTCTTCATCACGAGAGCGAATCAGGATTTCTCCATTTTGGAGATTTTTCTCGAGGATCGCGAGGACGTCATCGATTTTTCCTTCCGTCAGGACCCTCTTCTCGAGTGCCTCGACGAAGGTAAAGAGGATATCTTTCGGTGTTTTTTCCTTCGCGTATTTCGCTTCGACGAGTGTCGACATCAGAGAAGAAAAATTCTCGCTCGTGAATGGATCGACGACGCCCGAGACAGAGACCGGTCAGACGACAGCGAGAATCTCCTCGATCATCCCCTGATTGATCGCGATCCCAGTCGTGACGCTCGACTCTCATGATTTCTCGATGAAGCTATTCGCCTTCTCGAGACTCTCACGAAATATCGGATAGTATGTCACATCTCGGAGTCAGAACGTCTCGAAGTTCTCGAGTCCCGCAGGTGGGACTTCCGCATTCGGGAAAAGATTCCAGTCGTAGTAGTAGACATCATCTTTTCGATACTCGAGGATATTTCCCTGAAAGAGTGTAAAAGTAAAAATCGTCCCCGGGAATCCACCGTTTGCACGGATCTCATCACGATTTTGATTAAAGACGATATAACGCACTGGACCTTCACTTCCGAGCATGCGGAGGATTTCTGCCTCATGATCCCGTAGAAACTGGCTGTACTTCACAAATCGCCCGAGTGTCAGACCGAGATCATGAATCCGAGCATCTTTCTCTGCATCGCCGATAGTCGAGAAGGACTCGAGCGCTTGGCTCGCATTTTTTACCTCATCGAAAAAAGTCATGATCGATCCACGATTCTCTCTGTACCACCGCGTCGGACTCGAGATACCATAGCGACTCAGAGGGAAAATATCTTCCGCCGGCGCGCGATAACTCGGCGAAAGCGGATCAGTCTCACTCGTCGCACCAGTCTCCGTCGGTGCCACGAATCATGGCGGAAGCGTCCGCGCGATCGCATCGATCCCACGTGTCGCCGAGAGTCCCGCATGTATCAGTGCGCGTATGCTCCCCACTTGATCGACCTGGATGAGTGGATTATCGAGCAGAAGGAAAAAAGGCGAGAGAAAAATATTTGCTCGCTCAAACGTCGTTCGTGCCTGAAGTGCGTCATCCCGAATATCAGTATTTCCAGTCGCAGAGAGGATATGCACGAGGCGATACTCTGCATCCTGGAAGGAATACTTCATGTATTCGAAAAAAGGAATCCCGAAAAGAAGTCACGAAAGCAGGACAATCCCGAGCGTATATGCCGTTCCTTTCCAGAGACGTTTTCGTACACGAAAAAACCGAAGAATCTTCCGTTCCCATGGGAGCGAGCGCACGAAGAGATCAGGATATGTGTGTGGTCTCGTAAAAGAAAAGAGAACTTTTTCATGTTCCTGATTTTCACCGGATGAGAGGATCGTCCGCCCCTCGATCCACCGGATATCGAGTCCGCCAAATGGAATATTTAGCTTCGGAACGAGATCGATGACTTTCTCACGGGAAGTCTCTTTTTTCCAGAATTTCCACCATGCGACGGGCGCATGTACAAAAAGCTCAGGATTCGCGAGATCGAGTGCATCAAGTGTCTCGAATCGATCGACTTGTAACTCCTGTGGAGTGTACACATTTATGATATCTCGGAGCCCAGTCATGATATCAGAAAAATGGTATCGTCGGTCGTATGGAGCGGATACTGCAGGCGTGATAAAAAAATGAGTCAGATCGAGAGTCTGTGATGTGCGCGGGCTGAGATCGATGATTTTTCGGCGAGACATCTCCGAGATAAGGTACTGAGCGAAGTATAGAGAAAAAATGTATTTCTCAAAGGGAAATACATTCAGCTCATGTTCTATAATATGTCTCGATCCTTTGGGAGATCATTTTACTCGGTTTTTCGCATGTGCGAGACGCTCACAAAGAGGAGTTTCTGCTCGATCCCCAGCGATATCAGAAAATAAACTTGTATTTGATCGAGTAATGCGTATAACTTACGAGTTTTATTCCATAAACTTTTCACTATGAATGCAACTACAAATCGAGGTGACGCAGAGGTATCCCTCAAGAAGGATCCTGCTGGGCTTCAAGAATGAGGGTGAGCTTCTGGTATACAGGGGGAAACACGAGAAAAGGTGTGAGTATCACTTGATGACAGGAGGATGGGTAATATGGTAAACGACTTATCACTTTTTAATGCTTGAGAATTAAGAACAATCGGTGTGATACTGAGGATGGCAATAAAGGGAGATGTCGATACATTGAAAAAGATTCAAAAAGAGGCTCTTATGAATTTTTTTCGTGATACTCAATTCTTTCCAAAAATGAAAACTTACGAATGACTTTTTGCTCTTCTTCCAGAGACGTGAGCACCCGAGTTACTAGAGGAACTCCGGATATCGCTTCCATCGAGAAAGAAGCTTCTTAAGACTCGAATACGATCTGAATGGCTAAAGAATGGTGGGGGATGACAGGATATTGTTGATTGGTTTCATTCTCAGGAATTTTATATCAGACAACTGGTTTCTGATTTGAAGGAGATGAAGGGGGTCACGATAGAGGATGATATGGAAGCTATGGGTGATGCGACACAGGGCATGATTGCTGCCTGCATTTTTGAAGAAATGTTGAAAGAAGGGCAGGAATGATGGGCTGGCTCTTTTGAAAGTTTCTGCTCATATCTTCTATGAGCACAAGATTCTTGATTTGAGATCGATCTCACATGTGTCTCCCCAGCAGCATTACAGGAAGAAAGGGAAGAAATAAAGAAGGGCATTCAGAGAACAGGGGGGGGCATCTCCGAGATTTGTTATGATAATAAATACCAGATAGAAGAATATAATAAAAAAGTTGAGAGAATGGGTTATTCTGAGTTGATGATTACCAAGAAAGATGTGGAGGATTGGATACGAGAGAGTAGATTGGTGAGATAAAATTCAAGAGCTCGTTATCCCATGCATTTCTAGGATACTGTGACATAATCTGGAAATGGAAACACGAAATACTCCTGACCTCATCATTAGTGTCGGTGACGAGATGGATGCTATCGGGGAGGGGTAGTCCAACAAAGTAGAGGGGTGTGGGGGAAAATGGGGAGGTTTTTTAGACAAGCTTGGAATACAAGTACGAGCATTTTCAGAATAAAAGATAATTCTTTCCCCTCCTCTCACATACTCCCTTCTCGATCATGAGGGATATTCTTGGGAATGTGTCATTTACCTCGGGGAAGATATTTCTTCTTGCCTTGATATAAAAATCCTGTACCATAGCTCCGAGTTAATCACTCGATTTTTTCTCAGATGTTCTCCATGTATGGATTTTTCCTCCTCTTTTCTCAGTTCTTTCTCGGAATAGAGACGCCGATATACCCCCATCAGATCGAGATGCAGACGGAGATGTCCGGGGAAGAAGAGAAGATATATATTCTGACGGAGACAGATCGGAGAAAGCTCCATTACTATCGTCTCATTGGCTTCGTGCTCGAGTACGAGTCCACTCCTGCGATTCTCCTCGATCCTGATACACTTCCGACCGAGTGGATGTATAACTTTCTTACGGAGCAGGATTACGAGAATGAGCTCTATGGTTCTGCATTCCGTGGCGGATCATTCGCACAGTTATCCTTTATCGAGTCCCTTCGATGAGCTCTTGAGCAGGGAGAAATCACACTTACCAAAGAACAAAAAGAAGTCCTGATAGAGCTTCTTGAGAGAGTGAAGCATTTTCATATGGTGCATTCGACTGAGGGAAATTTTCTATTCCATCTTCAGTGGACGATCGACTCGTGCCTCCTCACGCTTCATAGATATGAGCCACGTGGATAGATGTGGAGGTTTTTCTGATTTTTTTCTCGAGATAATAATATCTTCGTGTATGACGAAGTGAAAAATGTTCTATGATCCGAGAGATGCCATTTTTTCCTCGATCATCTTTTTCCACTCGAGAAATCGTCCAGCGAGAATCGCTTCACGAGCAGAGCGTGTGATATTCAGAAGGTACTCGATATTATGGAGAGATACGAGCATGCCAGCGAGCATCTCGTGGACGGTGTAGAGATGATGTAGGTATCCGAGCGAGTATGTTTCTGATATACTGGTCGCGAGCTCTGGAATGCAGGGGATTCATGACTTCTCGGTACGATACTTCGCATTCATAATCTTGTGATTTCCGAGTGAAGAAAATGCGACACCATGTCGTGCAAGTCGCGTCGGTAAAACGCAGTCGAACATATCGATCCCACGAGCCATTCATTCGATCAGATCTTCGGGCGTCCCGACTCCCATGAGATAGTGTGGTTTTTCCACGGGAAGGATCGGTGCGAGAACGTCGAGGATATGATACATATCTTCTTTCGATTCACCGACGGAGAGTCCACCGATCGCGATCCCAGGCGTATCGAGTGATGCGATATGCTGGCATGATTCGCGACGAAGATCATCATAGATAACTCCCTGAATAATCCCGAAAAGTGCTTGCGGATGGAGATTTTTTTCTTCTCGGATTTTCCCGAGCTCACGCCATCGTGTGACAGACCGCTCTGCCCATCGATGTGTCCGATCCATAGCACCTTTCGCGTAGTCGTAGGACGCATTTCCTGATGCACACTCATCGAATGCCATGATGATGTCGGCGCCGATCGCATCCTGGATTTCCATCACATATTCAGGCGAGAAAAAGTGTTTTGATCCATCTCGATGTGAACGAAAATGAACGCCGTCCTCGGTAATTTTTACGAGACTTTCTTTTCCTTCACGTTTCTTCTCTTCGATCTGTGATCCGAGAGAAAAAACCTGAAAACCTCAGGAATCCGTCAAAACTGGCATACTATTCGCCATGTATGAGTGGATTCCGCCGAACTCACGGACAGTGTCATGTCACGGCTCGAGGTAGAGATGATAGGTATTTGCGAGCATGATCTCGGCGCCAGTCGATCGCACCATCTCGCGTGTCATGCCCTTCACTGCACCCTGTGTCCCGACAGGCATAAAAGTCGGCGTATGGATCGCGCCATGTGGCGTCTCGATGACTCCAGCGCGCGCTCCGTGATCGATCGCTTCGAGGGTAAAAGAAAATTGCTTCATGAAAAAAGTCAGAATGTCGGGATTATATGGATTTTTTACGAATCAGGAAGGGGAAGTTCCATCACAATATTTGCATTTTATATAATATTATCTATAATTATATCGATTTTAATACTTACAACATTAATCATGAATCAAAATCAGAACCCCGCTATTTGACAAGAAGCCACTGAATGCAATACACCACCCACAACGTCACCCCTAAATTTTCCCAAAGAAGTACGAAATTGAGTGCTTAGGATTATAGAGGAAGGCATTATTGAGCGGTGAGAAACCATAGAATTTCAGGATGCTCTCTCGATCCATATTAGCTGATTGATGCACTTGGTAGAACATTTTTTAAGAGTAGAGGATGAAAATCTGATTTTTGCTGGCAACTTAGAGAAACTGAATGACTACTTCTCCCAGCTTCAGTGGATAGAAGAGCATAGCAGAGTTCCGAGGTCACAGGTACTCATGGAATGATTTCGAACAGAATTACTTCTGAAACGAATACGAGTGTATCGCCTAAGAATTGATCATTATATACAATCAGACCATTATGGATTGTTCGGAACTCCTATCGATGGGGCTGGACTAATTCATAATCTTCGCAATGCAATCCAAGATGCGCGGAATCATAATATTACGGTTGATAATATAACAGATGAGGAGATTGATAAGCTTGATCGAGCGATATCTCTCAAAGCAGTGGAACGTTTTTATAAGAATATTCAGACCGAAAGAACTCTAGATGTATTTTTAGGCTTAATAGACAAAATAACACGCATGGGCATGTATTCAGATCTGGAGAGAATAATTCCAGGATTTGAAGAAAAAATCTCTGAACTAAAAGTAAAGATTCCTTTTCTAGAAGAGGCAAATAATGCCTATAACATGGCAAGAAAGACACTTACAGAAGAGAGTTTCGATGTTCTCAAGCGCGCACTGCAAGCACTTGATGATGAGGAACGGACATATAGAGGCATCCCAAAGGAAAATATGCTCTGAAGATTGTTAAGACGTATTTCCTCTATCAAATCAGATTCACTTCATTGGAAAACCGAACTCTCCTTCAATCTTGTCCTTGTAAAATCCCTTGAGGATTGTGTGAATATCCTTGTAGAGCTAAGAAAGATGCTTGCTTTTCTTGAACAGGATTTTTCACCCGATACATACAATGATATTATAAGATTTATATCCCAAATTCCACAGGCTTATAGAAGCGCTTTCTCATCATTCGACGAATGAGTCACTGGTCTGGGGGTGGTTGCCATATGAGCAAAGGATAGATGGCTGCAGGAGAAAACGAAAAAATAACATGGAATAGTATTCTCCCACATCCATGTGTTTCTCCAGAGATAACCATGTGTTATTTAGAAGTCATTTTACGCCTTTTTCTCAGTGCTTATAGAAGCACTCTTTTCCTGAAGTGATACCCTATATGTAATCCATGACCGAATAGCGAAGAAGACCGGAAAGAGAAGAAAGAAAATGCAGAGTGCCAGAGTCATCGCCATCGGTATATCGAGCAATCCCACGATCAGAATACAGAGACCCGCGAGCAGAGCAACTTCTCCAGATCTTCTATAGACGATCTGACTTTCTTTATTGGTGCCTTGAAGTGTGTATATGAGAAGCTTCAGAGAAAGCAGAAACGTCACGATCGGTCCGATAACAATCCACTTATCAAGACTCGTGATATTTTCTGGATCCTCGAGAAGAGCGTAGAGTCCACCAGCTACCAGGCCAATACTGAGAGTAACTGGAAAGTGGAGATACATCCATGCCATGCGTGAAAAATCTTTCTGTATCGGGAGTCGTCTCGCAACTAGATCAGAATAGAGCCACCAGAGCGTCGTAGCGATCGCAAGACTCTCAAATATATACAGTATTATTTCATGTGTGAGGTACTCATGATGCGATGCACTCCGCATAATCGATGCGATCACTTCACCGAGCACGATAATCGTCAAGAGTCCGAATCGTTCTGCTAGTGATGGACGAATGCGAAGTCCGAGCTCTCGGTGCTGTGGATATGTGTGGATCACCAGTGGTAATACGATCGGCATGAAGAAAGCAAAAGCAATCCCGAAGAACCAGAGATAAAATTTTACTGGCGCGGGTACAAATAACGAAATAATGAAGAGCGTAATCGTGAACGAAAATCCGAGACTATAGGGCATCGAGATGACTCGATGCATCTTGTCGTATATGCCCGTACTCGCCCAGAGCCATGTGATTATGATCATAAAAGCGATATACGCTACCGCAAAACCATCAGCACCCCCTTCACTGAATGCGGTCGGTGCAAATATCCCGATAAATGTCAGTGCAAAAACCTGTAAAAACGTAAACACGCGAGTCCGAAGATCGTTATTTCCATGGAGCTCATGATACCACGTTCCATTTACCCATGCGAAAAATATCATGACGTAGAGGAATATGTACATGATGATACCGCCGACGCTGAGATGGTCGATAAGTCCATGTGTAATCTGATATATGATTCCGACATATGCAAGATCATAAAAAAGTTCCAAGAAAGTCACTTCTCGATTCTCCTCGATATCCTCGAGTTTACGTGGTTTTTGCCACCATATGCGGAATGTTTTTCTGAAGAATCCCATCGGAAAAATATGAGGATATAAATTTTCTCTTTGGAAGTAGTATATAAAAAATTTTTCTGATACAAGTACCCTGAAAAGATTTCCGAATAAAAATCTTCGTAGCGTTATTTTCCCATTCCCTCGTCCATGGCGCGATTCGCGAGTGCATCCGCTTCTTTATTCGCTTCGCGATATACATGTGTAAATGTGATCTTGCCTCACCAGTCTGCGATCATCGCTCGAATCTCAGAAAATATTCGAAAAAGATCCGCATTTCGGACTTTATATACTCAGGAGAGCTGACGCACGATCAGTTCGGAGTCAGCTCTGAGATCGATACTTTCTGCTCCAGCATGGATTGCCTCGGCGATCCCACGCTTGACTCACTCGTATTCTGCGACATTATTCGTCGTTTTCCCGAGAAAATGATACCACCTTCCGATGGTATGACTCTCTCAGTTTTTCAGCACGACGCCATATCCAGCAGGTCAGGGATTTCCACGCGATCATCCGTCGGTGTATACGATACAGTGCATAATGAAGAAAAAAATTTCTGAGATTCTCGAAAAAATCTTCCCTATGATGAGGAAGATTTTCCATATATGTCGACTATTCCTCTCGGAGAAATGTCGGCGTTACGTAGTATATAGGCTCCATCGATCCTTCCGTAATCTTATCCCATCCACATTTTTCCTTCGATCGGAGTACGAGTGCACTTCACTTTTTCAGTGGTGGTCCCGAAGTACCTATGAGAAACTGAGCAAAATAAGTCAGTGAGAGATTATGCCCGATAAAAAAAACTGTCTCATCGGACTCATCAAGTGGTGCGATAATCTTCTGGAAGAGTGTAAAGTCAGGAAGATCAAAGGTATATATATCTTTTTCTACCTGAAAGTCTTCTCCCTTAAAAAGTGGACGCAAGACCTCTGTCGTCTCGATCGTTCGTTTCGCAGGAGATGTGATGATCCTGTTCGGACGGATTCCACTCAGGCGGAGGAATTTTCATATTTTCTCGATATCTTTTTCTCACTTATCGAGCAGGGGACGATCGAAGTCATCTCCCTCGAATTCCTCGGCTTCGACAGCCTTTCCATGACGTATGAGTACGAGTGTGCGTCTTTTCATAATTAGTTCTTAAAGATTTCATTTCGGAGGGATTCGACTTCCTCTGGAGTCAGAGTCGTACCCGTTGCATCGGATACAGTCGTGACAGAGATAGTGACTCCACTTTCCTCTGTGGTCTGTGTCGTGATCACTCCGATAGCATTCCCAGTGCTTGTACTTCATGATGAGACTTCTGTTCCAGAGCTCGTCTCGGGCGAGGTAACTTCCACACCACATGCACTCAGAAATGTGACCGAGAGGAGCAGGAGTGAGGCGATATATTTCATACAAGAAAATGAATAGAGTGATTATAATAAGACTTTTTCTCTTTGCAAATAAAAGCAAGTGCATTTTCCGTCATTTTCAGGGTAATACATTTTTTCATCCCGAGTCATTCAAGATCGAAAATTTGCGAAAGCATAAGAAATATGATAGCATACGAATGTTCTTATTCTTTTCGTATGAAATACTCCTGACTTTTTACACGGATTTCTCTCGCAGTCTGATGTGTCGCTATTTTTTCTGTCGCATATGCGGCGATCACTTTCGATGATGATAACTCGGATGAGTGGTATGGTCCGAGTGATATACGCGGGTTTACCGACCCGACCGCGACCGTCACATATGATGGAAATTTTGACGCAGGGGAATGTCCGAAAACTTCTGGAAGTTCTGCTCCATCGGAGGTCATAATTCCAGATGTTATCGATAATAACAATAACAATACACAAACCCCAACGCGTAGTAGTCCTCCAAGCCAGGTTTCTGGACATGTATCGATATAATTTTCTTTTCTTCCTTTTATGAAAAAGATTTTCTTTTCACTGCTCTCACTCTCGCTGATTTCTGTCCCAGCGATCACCTTCGCATGGTGAGATTTTGTCACGGACTATATCGGTACGAAAGACTATGAGAAGCCGACAGGAGTCAATATCCTCACGATTAATCAGAATATTACCGTCTTCAAGGACTCTGGAGCTCCAGAAGCCTGTCCGAGCAACCCGAACTACTCAGGTCGATCACCAGTAGCCATGCCGAAGTATGGAAATATCTGTTATAAATGATGTGTCGATAGATCTCAGTCATACTCTATCTATGATGATGAGGGCAATGTCACCGGCTCATACACGATCTACTCTCGGAGTGGATGTGTCCCTATGCAAGCGGGATATAATGTCGTCCTCGATGGGAAGCTCTTCGCTCCTGGGTGGGGTCCAGGATTCGATAAAAATGCACAATGTAATCCAGCAGATCCCAGTACTCCAAATATGGGACTTATCGTGACACTTTCGGATACGAAGCAGTATAAATGGGATCCAGTCGAGCCGATCTGTGTTCGTGCTGGATATGGTGATGCCTCATGAAATCGAGTCGGATCCGTCTTAGCGCCGACCGGGTATATCGAGGATCTGACAGGACTTCTCGATACGATTAAGACAACTGCCAAAGATGACACACTGAAGTACCTGGATAATGGAGAAGTCTATAATGGAATCTGGACCAATCGTGATATCGAAGCGACAGGATACTGTTATGATGGGGATTCTGGATGTGAAAATAACGATCCAATGCTCTCATGACCTCTGAATCATCTTCAGGCATCGTTTCATCCTGATGAAGCGCCATTCTATGATGTAGTTCATAATTCGAGCGCGTCAGATGTCGCATGCGACACGACTGTACGTGTAGATGATCCGAAGTCGATCAAGCGAGATTGTGTCATGACGATCAAATCTTCGCTGATCGATCAGAGAATCGCAGAAAAAAAATACACCAATGCGGATGATCTCGCAGAACTTGCCTCTATCAAGCAGAAGATTTTTTCTCTACAGGGACAGAGTTTCGTAGATGCGATCATCAAGCTTCGTGAGATCGCAAATCGTATGACTGATAATACAGATAAACACTACCTGTATACGATCGAAAAATGTACCTATACGGTCCAGTATGATACGGACGATGTTCATGGTCCATATATCGATAAGATACTCCCTGTCACGAGTATCGTCGGATCAGGTCAGGCATATCCATGACATGAAGAAATCGGTAGTGAAAATCCACAAGTCCTTCTCGATGATGAGAATAATCTCGTCTCGACAGGAGTGTACTATGCCGGGAAGCAGACATTTACCATCAATCTTCAGGATAATATGACGAGTCGCTGGGATGGATCTCAGACACGTGTGCCATGAGGACCATCCGTCACGGAGATGGGAAATATCGATAATCCGAACTGGGATAATATCCAGAAAAACTGGAGTGGTGCCTCAGGGATCGGGGAATACATGATCGAGCTCGATCGTATCACTGATGAGCTCGGAGAGACACTTCCACTCGAGTGAGAGACTGGCCTCTCGACAGCAGAAAATATCATCTATGTCACGGGAGCGACCGATCTGAGTATCACATGAGAGACGCCACGTACGGGACTTCCATTTATAAACGTTCAGATCACACTTGATGACACACAGATCGGAAAAGCGGGACTCTATCGATTCATGGTCTATACGAAGGATGTCGCTGAGAATCAGACGATCCAGTACGGATACTTCTATGTAAAAGCGACACCACTCGGAGAGAATCGAGAATATGAGATCGTGATTAACCACCAGGTGACGAATATCGTCGATGAAAATAATCGCTCATGAGATGGAAGTGCTGGACTGACAAATCCAGGATGAAAAACTGATGGTGACGATGATGGTGGACTGACAAAACCAGGAGGATTACTTGCAGATCGCGGAAATAATATCGCAGACGGAATCGTCCGCACACTCGGATATGACTTCAGAGATCAGTACCAGAATCCATTCCTTCCAGATCCTGTCCTCGGACGATCGATCGATCTGAAGCTTACGCTCGAGAATAGTCTCTTCCTGAATCAGTTTGACCGAACGGGTGGATCATCTGTCGATATCGGCATCATGAAGAATGACACCGGAGAACTCGAGTGGAAGACACTTGATATCGGTAAAATGAGCACGGTAGAATTTACCAATATAAAACCAGACATAGACGGAAGATATGTCTTCCACTTCAAAGTCTACACACCGACTGCATCAGGGTACACGACCGCAGATGGTCAGACGTCAGATGTGCTCGCGATCCTTCGACTCCTTCGCATCGATGCACATGTAGAGGATGCGAATCCACCTCTTGGAGTTCAGCCAGTGCCATTTACCTACGACACAGGAAAAGATCAGCTTATTCCACTCTATTTCCGTCCACTCTATGTATCAGCATTTTCAGGCGATCTGACGCTTGGAGGATTTATCGAGGGAGGTGTCCAGGATTCGAGTATTCGTATCACGAAAAATGGCGAGCGTCCTGATGCAGATATGACGAATCACCAGTTTCAGGTCACATTCTCTGGGTCGAAGAGTCAGGATTTCTCTCTCTTCTGAAGTACGACTGATACGACCGCGACGACTCCAGAGATTACCGTATCACGTGAAGAGATTACCGCTCCAGTCCACACATTTCCGAATGCGCTCCCACATTTTTACACACGTCTGATCCAGAAGAGTGTGAGTGTTGCTCCTATCTCTGAGATATATCTGAGTACACACTTCCAGTATCAGATCGATGGGAAAAATGTCGTCTATAATGGGAATATCATCGGAAAAGATTCCTACTTCTGAACCGAGGATGATATGGGATATCAGAATCAGATCAATGTCATCGGAAATGTCGCTGGATCGACAGCCTCGAATATCGTCTCGACGGAATACACTTCCATCATCGGTTCATGATCCTTCGCTGCCGTAAGTAACAGTATTCGCAGAGCAGTCGCCTCGAATATCCGAAATCTTCCAGTCGGAAAGGATGTCGTAAACGGCATACTCTATCTCACCGGTCAGAATCTCGCGATCAGTAATCATACAGACTATCAGTATATTAGCTCCCCGAAGACACTCGTTCTCTATGGTGGAGATCTCTATATCGATAGAAATATGAGCTACACGAATTCTGGCGCAATACTCGGGATCATCGTCATGAGTGATGGATATGGAAGTGGTGGAAATATCTACATTCACCCAAGTGTGACCAATATCGTCGGGACGCTCTATGCCGATAAGGCGGTCCTCAGTGGAAGTGGAAAAACCTGGGCAACGACATATGACTCACATATCTCGATCGACCTTCTTCGTAATCAGCTCTATCTCTACGGAAATATCATCAGTCAGAATACGATCGGATGAGCCCGTGCGAATCCACTCGCATGTCCACGTTTTGTCGCTGCGACTACATGTGATGCTTCTACCGCACAGAAATACGACTTCGACTATGTACGTCGCTACTCGCTGATCGATGCGGGGACTGTCGGCGGACAGACAGGGACAATGATACCATACAAGTATAACGATGCAGAAAATCCGACGCGCATCATCGGCTGAGGAACATGTGATATTACTGGAACATGTAGTGGATTCCGCGTTGGACTGATCCGGAAGTTCACAAACACGAATGATACGACCGCATCTTCCTATACGAAATATCCTTTTGTGATCGAGTATAATCCACAGATCATCACGAGTCCTCCACCAGTTTTCAGTGAT
Source organism: Patescibacteria group bacterium UBA5532 (assembly GCA_002426885.1). Taxonomy (GTDB): domain Bacteria; phylum Patescibacteriota; class Gracilibacteria; order BD1-5; family UBA2023; genus UBA5532. The sequence continues at coordinate 31,619 of DINU01000003.1, read as the reverse complement.
ATAAATGAACTCTAGTTCACAGAGTCAGAACCGAATACCCACGGAAACGTGGGTATTTTTTACTCTTCTTTGCAGATGTGGTATTTCTTCATATACTTGCGTATATTTTCGATACGTCATACTATGAAAAATATCCACTTTCAGGATCGGGAAGCACTCGAAGCAAAAATAGAAAATATTCGCCGAGAGGGAATCAATACCCTCCAGATCGTCTCTGATTTCGATCGGACACTGACCAAGTGTTTTGTGAATGAGACATATATTCCGGCTGCAATCGCACTCATTCGAGCATGAGGGTATCTCTCGGACGATTATGTCGAGAAGGCATATGCGCTCTTTGACGAGTATCGTCCGATCGAGATCGATCATTCACTTTCGTATGATTTTCGCTTCCAGAAGATGCAGGAATGGTGGGAGAGACATTTCGTGCTTCTGATCGAATCTGGTATGAATGCTGGTGTGATCGATGATCTCCTTGCGAAATCTCCGAAAATACTACGTGATGGGGCGTGTGATTTTCTCGATTTTCTCGCTTCGCGAAATATCCCGATTCTGATTTTTTCTGCGGGAATCGGGAATCTTATCAGAGGGATACTCGCACAAGAAGACCGAATGACGTCGAATGTCCATATCCTCTCGAATACTTTTATCTTCGATGCAGATGGGCGTGTAACAGGATTCGAGAATGAGCCGATTCATATGATGAATAAGTCGACTACGAGAATCACTGATCGATATAAGACTTTTGTCGCTTCACGAAAAAATGTCATTCTTCTTGGCGATTCGCTTGGTGATCTCGATATGGTCGATGATCGTGATATGCACACGATCATTCGGATCGGCTTCTTAAACGAAAATATCGAGAAAAATCTTGATCTTTATAAAAATAAATTCGACATCGTGATCACGCATGACGGCTCTATGGATTCTATACATGCACTCCTCCGTAACATCGCGTGAGAGTAGTTTCCCCTTTTTCCTTATGATCGATACAGAGACACAGCATCTCGCTCTGAAGATATGGGAATATCATCGCATGCATCATACACTTCGGCGATCCGATGCTATTCTCGTGCTTGGGAGTCATGATACGAGAGTTGCTGAGAGAGGAGCAGAATTATATCTTGGCGGGTGGGCACCGATTCTGATCTTTTCTGGGGGACTTTGAAATCTCACGCAAGGCGTATGGGATGAGCCAGAAGCCGATATATTTGCGCGTATCGCAGAGAAAATGGGTGTGCCTCGAGGCGCGATCCTCATCGAGAATATGTCGACCAATACAGGGGAAAATATACAGTTCACACAGCGTATTCTGCATGAAAAAAATCTAAATCCTGAGTCATTTATCGTTGTACAGAAGCCATATATGGAGCGAAGAAGTTATGCGACATTCCGAAAAAACTGGCCCGATAAGAAGCTTATCGTGACATCGCCACAGATATCTTTTCTCGATTATCCGAATGATATAATTCCGATGGAAACAGTCATCCATGTGATGGTCGGAGATTTACAAAGAATCCAACTTTACCCCGAAAAAGGATATCAGATTTACCAAGAAATCCCAGAGGACGTCTGGCAGGCATATGAAAAACTCGTGGATATGGGCTATAATAGAAACTGCATACCCGAATTATAACTCCTGTAACTTCCCGATGAGCTCTCACTTCGCATGGAGCGCTGCGATATCACTGTATCCTCAGAGACAGACATCTCATACGAAAATCTGCGGGACGGTTCGCATTCCGGATTTTTTTGCAAGATCGGCGAGTTCATCATCTGAGACTGGAATCTCTTCATACTTCACTCCGAGAGAATTCAGGAGATTTTTTGCCTGGATACAGTAGGGACAGACAGTAAAAGTATAGACTCGAATCATAGATTATTTCTGAATAATGATAAAAAGAGGAAGTTTCGTATTTTCATTCCATCTCTGCACGCCATCGTAGTATGTACTCGATGGTCACCCGTCGAGATTTATCACGGTGATATTTTTCTCGAGAAAATCAGGATCGTTCTGGAGTGTCTGGGCGACTTCTTCGAGCGTCTTCGGATGCGGAAAGACGAAGAAATAGGTCTTGCCACTCGGAAGAATCCCGAGCAATGTACGAGGATATGGTGTCATCGCAAGATTCCCGGTAAATGTCTGACTCACACCTCATGCGATCACGAGCGGTCCTGCCTGAAAGGCAAAAAGTGAATTTCGCACATCAGCATCTGCAAGTGCCCCGATTGACATACGCTCATTCGAGAATATCCAGGTTCACTCCGCTCCAGAATGTACGAGGACGACATGCGAGAGATTCGGATCGTCGTCACGAAGTGGCGTGAGAATTTTTCCATTTTCCGCGAAAAGCCCTGCTGGAATCACACTTCCGCCTGAGTATGAGAAATACGAGCCATTTATCACGATGTCTCACTTCGAGTAGACGTCTCGTGCGCTCTGTGTCATTCATGAGTCATAGAGAATCTGAAATCCACTTCCTGCATCGACTGTGAAATATTCTGGTTGCTCCTCGAGCGGGATTTCTTTTTCCCAGAACGAACATGCAGAGAGGAACAGGGGAACGAGAATGAGAAGATATTTTTTCATAGAGAAAATAATTATCGCATAGCCTCTGCGATGACCTCGACGACTCACTTATCGAGTGGATCAGGAAGGATCATATCTTCAGTCGGATTCTGGATATAGCTCGCGAGCGCTTCTGATGCACGGATCTTCATCTCGTCGGTGATTTCTTTCTTATGGTAACGAAGGACTCCACGGAAAATACCCGGAAATCCGAGGACATTATTTATCTGATTCGGATAGTCAGATCGTCCAGTCCCGATGATCCGGACACCCGCCTGTTTCGCGACTTCTGGCATGATCTCGGGCGTCGGATTCGCGAGTGCGAAGACGATCGGATCAGGATTCATGACATGGATCATGGCAGGAGTGAGGACTCATGGAGCGGAGACCCCGATAAATATATCTGCCCCGACGAGCGCATCACTGAGATCTCAGGTGCGATTTTCTGCATTCGTAAACTCGAGAAGTTTCTGCTTCGAAATATCGAGATTTTCACGTTCAGTGTGGAGAATCCCTTTCGAGTCACAGGCGAGAATATGACTCATCCCATATAGATAGAGGAGCTTCGCGATCGCGACGCCCGCGGCACCTGCGCCATTCAGCACGATTTTTACGGATTCTTTTTTTCTTCCGGTAATCTTCAGTGCATTGATAATCCCTGCGAGTACGACGATCGCCGTCCCATGCTGATCATCATGCATGACTGGGATATCGAGCTCTTGCTTCAGCCGTTCCTCGATCTCAAAACAGCGAGGAGCAGAAATATCTTCAAGATTGATCCCGCCGAATCCGTCGGCGATATTTTTTACTGTCTGGATGAACTCGTCGATATCTTGCGTCCCGATGATGATCGGAAATGCATCGATCTCCGCAAATTTGCGGAAAAGAATACATTTTCACTCCATGACCGGGAGACTCGCCCTATGTCCGATATTTCCGAGTCCGAGGACAGCGGATCCATCTGAGATGACCGCGATGGTGCGTGACTTCAGGGTATAGTCGTAGAGTGTCTCGGGATGTTTTACGATGGCACGACATGGCTCGGCGACGCCCGGAGAGTACGCCCATGATAGATCTTCGCGCGTCTCGACGGGGACGAGCGAGACCGTTCCGAGTTTTCCGCGGTATTTCTTATGGAGTTCGAGTGAACGTTCGAAGTGGTTCATATTTTTGGCTTTTGAGTAAAAATCTCCGCGTATTGTATGGAGAAAAATAAAAAAGGAAAATGCTTTTTGCGGGTTTCGCGAGGAGAATTCTCGTGGGATAAAAATGAAAATAAATTGACAATAGTAATTATTTATCTATAACGGCTATCTGTTATTTTTTTATGAATGGTATATGCATAAAGCAATGTGAGTAGTAGGTCTTCTTGTTGGAGGACTAATATTAAGCGCACAGAAACCTCAACCGGTAGTGAAGGATACTCAAGAGCGCGTTATCGCAGCTCTGACATGCGAGGAAGTAAGAAATCCAGAAAGAGTCACAGAAGTTTTGAGGGAATTACGAGAAGAGCAAAGGCTCAAACTAGAAGATACACACATACCGCAACCGATCTGAAAAATACTGAATGCTTCCGATCACGCACGACAAAAACTTATGGAGAGGCGAAGTACGCAGTGTGAGTAGTCGTTTTTCTCTATCTTCCTGGGTGCCTTTCCTTGCTGTATACTAGTGAATAAAGGTGTTTTTGACTCGGATAGATTTCTGAAAATAGAGTCACCACAGTATGAGTGATATGAAAGAGCTTCCCACGGGTCGGATGAACGCATTTGGATCTCATCAAGCGGAGTATGTGAAGTACACAATACATGCAGGTACTATAAAATTTATAACCAAAAAGGTTATATACACCTTCGGCGTGTATTTACTTTTCTTAAAAAAAAGAATTATCAAGTAGATCGCGAGTCATCACGTGACCGCATAGAAAAGTATCAATAGATTCATAACGTACATGACTTCACCCACGACCTCTCATCGTATCGATAGGATCCCCTGAATTCTCAGGAATGCAATAATAACCGATACAAATAGACTAAAAAGAGGCAACAAGAGCCATCATCCTATCCCAGCTATATACCTCTCTTCTTGATTTTCATCTCATGAGATCTCAGTATCTTCTGATTCCTGTGGTGTCGGTGGTCGGGAATTTTCCTCCGTTTGCAACCACCTTCAGCAGTATCGACATTTTTTCGCAGAATCCTGGATTTCTTTATCGCAGAAAGGACATTTTTTCATGGGTATATGTGAGATGTAAAAGCAAGACTGAGATTTCAGGAGAGATTTTCAGATACTGTAGGAAATACGGGTAGAAATTCAAATGCTTCATGGCTTGGAAAATAGGTGAGTCGAGCAGTGCGTCGAATATTTCCATACTCATATTTATGGGGCGATCGTCAGAATTTTCCCGAGTGTCGAGTACTTCGCATTCCAGGTGATCTGCCGTTTCGCATAGTTCCGATTATGTTGTGCGACGAGCGCTCTACATTGCTCGAGATCGATCGTTCCATCGAGACACTCGATCACTTCCTTATATCCGATCGTTTTGAGCCCAGGAGCATTCGGATATTTTTCTCGGAGGCGCCTCACTTCATCGATGAGTCATTCTCGAAACATTTCTCCCACACGAGTATCGATCTTCGTATAGAGCTTTTCTCGATTCCCATCGTATGGCGTCACGAAAAGTGTTGGAAAAAGAAGCTCTGGAACGTCTTGTATCTCTGTTTTTGATCGTCCTGTCGACTCGAATACTTCGATCGCGCGAATAACACCGTGAATATTGTTTTTATGGATTTTCATCGCAGATTCTGGATCGATCGCACGAAGCATCTCCCAGATTTCTGTATTTCCACGTTTTTCTGAAAGTTCTTTCAGTTCATTTCGTCGCGTCCAGTCTGGTTCATTTCTCGCATAACTTCGCCTCAGGATGAGGCTATCGAGATAGAGTCCCGTTCCACCGCAGAGGATCGGGATTTTTCCACGAGCGTGGATGTCAGCGAGGATTTTCCTCGCCATCTCCTGAAATTCCACGACAGAAAAAGCGATCTCAGGCGAGAGAATATCGATCATATAGTGTGGAATATCGCCCATTTCTTCGGGCGTGACTTTTCCAGTTCCGATATCCATTTCCCGATATATTTGTCGCGCATCGACAGAAATAATCTCTCCATCGCACTCTTTCGCGAGACGGATCGAGAGCGATGTTTTTCCTGATCCAGTCGGTCAGAACACGACAATGACCGGGTGTATATTTTCTCTCTGAAATGTGCTTATTTCTGGGGGCATTTTTCTGCGGGAAGATTTTTTACTGTTTCATGTACCTTCTGAATATAGCGGTCGAAGTCCTTCATGAGTGAGAGGAAAATCGAAAAAAGTGGAACGCCGATAATCAGTCCGATCGGTCAGAAAAAATGCTCCGCGACGATGAGTGTCAAAAATGTCACAAAAACAGGAAAATGCATGTATGACGAGACGATTCGTGGATTCAGATAATACGCCTCGACTGCATGAATGACAGCGATCATGCCGATACATGCGAGGATAATCACATACTGATCGCCGGTGATCGCGCCGTATCCGTAGCCGATGAGCAGTATCGGAAATGCAGAGATGAACGTCCCGAGTACTGGGATAAATCCGAAAATAAAGACGATAAACGAGAGCGTCAGAATATACGGAAATGGCTGTCATCCATGAATATAGCTTATAAGCATGAGCCCCACAGATGTAAGGATCGCATTTACGAAGGCGATTATCGCCTGCGCTTCCATGATAAATCCGAAGTTATTCGCGAATTTCTTCCCGATGTACGCAAAATCTTCATAGAGAAATCAGAAACTTCCATCCTTAAAAGTATCGAAAAACCGAATAATACTTTTTCTCTCGAGAATAAAAATAAAAGAGAGCAACAGTCCGATCAAGATCTGGATCACGATCCCACTGATATCTCTCAGATTTTTCAGGACGACACTCCCGATCTGTTCGATATTTTGCGTATTGATCTTCTCGGCGAGGTAGGTATTCAGTCCGAGATCGATGTTAAAAGCCGCTTCTGTTCTCACTGCCATATCATTCATGTTGGATACGAGCATTGGCGCATGACGGATCAGATCGCCGACTTCTTTTATGATGATCGGCACGATTTTTATCAGGAGAAAAATAATCAGCATGACAAAGATCACATACACCACGCTAACGATATAATTCAGATATTTTTCTATGAGAAGTAACCTTCCTTTCTTCGGGCTATTCCGAAGGAGAAATCGCGCAAGCGCATGAGAAAGCTGATAAAAAATATATGAGAATATAAATGTAATCAGAAAGAGTCAGAGAAATGAGTGGAAAAAAAAGAGGAGTCCGATGAGGAGTACCCACGCGATGAGCGTGCGGAAGAAAGCTTCTGAGAAGAAACTTCGAAGAAAGGGGAGAAAGGGCATTGTAGTACGTTAGTGCGATAATTCTAGAGATTCTCAGGAAAATGCAATATAAAAAAAGTGCAGGGTGTCTGCACTTTTTTCTTTCTCCTCACGATTACTGCCATGGTCATCCACACGATCCATCACACTGTACCCTTCCTCTGACTGTAGTTCTACACATAACATCACATCGAGTTTGATCCAATTGAGGGTAGTCCTCACAGTTATTGTAGTAAATGAGAACCGTATTGATACCGTTTGCGGATGTTGGCTTTGGCCCACTACAATAGTACTGAAGAATAGGCCAGTCCACTCACCAATCAGCAGGAGGCATAGGCGCTGTAACGGTGGGATTACACCAGATACCTCCTCCACTTGTTCCTCCGAGACTTGCAGGTCGATTGTGCCATCGCGCCGCTCGCTTCCAATAACATGGATAGGTACACACATTTCCCATATTTGGACTCGGAGTATTATAGTACGTACATGAAGCTGTAGTTCCTCCGTTACTTCCGAGACATTTCCATGTCGCATTTCCACCACATGATCATGCATTGTAGTTACTGAGTGTTCCTGCAGAACATGTTCCTTTTGATGCTCCACAGACTCCATTAATACCACATGTCCCGATAGAGACTCCTGATGGAGGATTATCTCTGAAACTGACCCATTCTGCCAGTGTTTTCGTCGGGATAAAATACGTATCTGTGACTGCATTCGTCCTCGTAATCCGTCTACATCCTTCTGGAGTCATGATATCCTTCGTCGTCGTTGTCTTCGGAGATGTCCATCCATTTGCCTGTGACTGATATATGTCACATCCATTCGGAAAACACTCCGAGTAATTTATCACTGCATAGGTCACACCTCATGCGAGAAATACTCCCAGAAATCATACGAGCATCTTCGTTCGAGAAGAGAAAGAGTGAAGAGTCATGAGGTACATAATAAAATGAATGGTTTTATTATAGGATGGGTCTTCTTTTTACAAAATTTATTTTCTTTCTTTTTCCGGCTTTCTGCTTTCGTGGTGTGGGAAAAGTAATAAGAGACCCGGTACATTATAGATATTCCTCGATATAGGAGCGAGAATCTTCGCAAGACAATCTCTCACAGTATAAAAAGAAAAAATCACTTGCTTTTTGTAATTTTATAGTATACTCATCGGAAATACACTTTTCATACTTTTCATACTTTTATGTCTCTTCCGAAAACAGACGATGAGGACTCAAAGAAATCTGATCCTCAGCAGTCTGATATATGCCGACATCAGTGCGTGAAGATGCATGGTTCTGCAAAAGTCGGTTCACGCTGACAGATCGTCATCCCGAAAGATATTCGAGATACTCTGAAGATCGCTCCTGATGACACCCTCCTCATATTCACGAAACATGATACGATGGTGTGACTCATAAAAGCAGACGATCTCGAGCACTTTATCGAGTACATAAAATCAGAAATGAATCAATAATTTTTTATTTTTCTCTTGCTTTCTTTATGCGCAAGTTCTTTTTTCCTATTTTTCTTTTTTCTCTTCTTTCGCTGACATCATGTGGATGAACTTCTTCAGGGACTGATACAAGCTCTGGGAAAACCGCTTTTTACATCGAGACGCTCGATCTCTCGGCATCTTCCGGAACGTACACGGTCGAGTCCTCTGCACGACTCACTGCTGGATCGACTCTGACACTCTCGAGTGAATGAGTCGGACAAGTCCAGGAAATTCCTCTGAAAGAAGGGGATTTTACGCAGGCATGATGGGCACTCGTAAAGCTTTCAGACACCGTCGGAATGTATGGTATCCAGCTGAGACAGGCGCAAGTATGAGTAAAAACTCAGAGCACCTCTCTCGAGACGACACGGCTTTCACTCGATCGTGCAGTCGCTGATGCGGAGACCGCACTCGCTCAGGCACAGCGAGCATACGATACCCTGACTCGTGATGTCGCTGAGCAGGAGAAGCAGGCACAGCTCGACTATAATAACGCAGATCCGAATAATACTGGATCCGTCGCTTCACTGAATATCGATAAGCTTCGTCTTGATCTTGAAGCCGCAAATCAAGACTATGAAAATACGATCACCAATCTTGATGCAAACTTTCATCTCTATGCAAATGAGGTCGATAAGACAGTCACAGCGATGCTCTACGATGGAGACAAGATTCTCGGAATCAGTGAATACTGGGAACATAATAATGATGTCTATGAGCCACTTCTCGGGACACAGCTCGGAAATATAAAAAATGATTCTGACAATAACTGGGGAGATCTTTATGCGGCGATCGGAGCACTTCGTGCTGATGAGAATCTCGTAATCACACGAGAAAATGTCGAGGCTGAAACTGCGAAAATCACCGCAGTCTATACGGCAGCTCGGAATTTTAACTCCTCTATGATCACGATGTTTCAGAACACACTCGTCGGAGGTGGACTGACACAGACTCAGATCGATGGATGGATTTCCCTTTATACTGGCTACAAGACGCAGATTACTGCAGGTAACTCTGGGTTTTCTGCATGGAAATCTCAGGCAGTAACGGGACTGAATTCGATAGAGATAAATCTCGCATCTCTGAAGGCACAGCTCGCGATCGCTGAGAAAAATATAGAGACGAGCGCAAGTGGGGCATCGATCGGATATGTACGGACACTGATCGGACTCCAGGATGCACAGAGAAGTGCAGAACTCGCACTCGATCAGGCTCAGCGCACACTTGATACTGCAAGAAGAAATCGCGATCTCTGAATTTCTCAGGCAAATGTCGGAATCGAAAATGCACAGATCAGCCTCTTGCAGGCACAGACGAACTATGGAAAACTCACGATCGATGCACCAATCAGCGGAAAAATCACGAAGATTCTGGTCTCTCCGGGAGAGTCACTGAACGCAGGGACTCCAGCCGTCGAGATGGTCTCGCTCGAGCCAGAGATTTCACTCGATATAGAGAAAGCTGTCGCATACGGGATTCAGGTCGGTGATGCCGTCTCGATCGAGGTCAGTGGAAAGACACTTTCCGGGACGATTATTGCTGTCTCGCGTATCGCGAACTCGAATCTTCTCTACACGACACGTATCTCTGTCCCAGCCGGGGAATCGATGATCGGACAGTCAGCAAAAGTCTTTTTCACTGTCAGAGGTGGATCGACGACTTCTTCCCTCGATCTCTCACTTCCGCTCGATATGATCCATATCGTGAGTGAGAACGAATGACAGATTTATCTTCTGACGCGGAGCGGAAGCGAGCTTCTTCCCGAAGCTGTCTCTATTCAGCTTGGTGCATTTCGATGAGAAAGTATCGAGGTTCTGACTTCACTTCCCACAGATGCCGAGATTATCATGACGAGTATCGAGAATTTTGATCCAGAAAAACAGAAACTCGTAAAGGAAACGAAATAATTTTTTCCTCATTCAGCTATTTACCTTCTATTCTATGTTACGAATTACAGAACTGAGAAATTATTTTGAGCAATGATTCTTTGGTTTTTGGGTACGAAAATACCGAGTTTCCTACCTCGCAGTTATCCTTCTCGTCGTACTCGGATTTTCAGCCGCTATCACGATCCCAAAAGAATCAAGCCCAGCGGTCACACTCGGGATGATCTCTATCTCGACGTCATATCCAGGGACCAACCCAGAGGATATGGACTCGCTTGTCACTGATAAGATTTACAAAGAAATCAAGGACATAAAAGGTATCGACACGATCGATAGCACATCGGGGCTCGGATATTCATCGCTCGTTCTCACACTGAAGACGACTGCGAACTCGAAAGATGTCGTCAGTGATGTGCGGAATGCTGTCACTCGTGTTTCACTTCCATCGGATGCGAACACGCCCGTCGTGACAGATATCGAGACGAATACAGACCAGATTTTCTCAGTCTTCATTTATAATAAGAAAAATACTGATTCTCGGGCACTCATGATCGATCATGCTGTGAAACTCCAGAAAGAGCTCGAGCAAGTCGCATGAGTCAGCTCCGTCGATCTCGGTGCAGGAAGTCTCTCGAGCGCGAATGTGACCGTCGGAGGAGCAGGGGACTCGACCGTCTATGATGTATCGATCGTTATTCCGAAGGAAAAACTCGATGCACTCGGACTCACGCTTTCCTCGATCGCAGGTATCGTACGATCGTATAATGTCGATCAGCCGATCGGCAACTTTTCCCTCGGAGAAAAAAAATACGACTATCGTATCGAGTGAAAGAATTTAACAAGCTTCGAATTCCTTAATACTCCGATCACACTCCCATCGGGAGATATGGTCCGACTGCGGGATATCGCGACAATCGAACGGACCTACAAGGATACTTCTTCGAACACACTCATGCTCGGGACAGGAAGTATACCATATACCTATGTCGGACTGACAGTAAATAAGTCTGACTCGGCGAGCATCTTCTCGGCGAGTGAAGGCGCGAAGGCGCGCATCGCTGAGCTTTTTCAGAAGAAAGAATTCCAAGATTATGGATATATCTACGGAAATGATCTCGCGGATATGATCGGAGATGATTATAGCGATCTTCTTCGCGAGGGTGGCACGACGCTGATTCTCGTCTTCGTGGCAATGTTTTTCTTCGTCGGATTTAAGGACTCACTTTTCGCGACACTGACACTTCCGCTTGCATTTCTCGTCACGTTTATCATCCTGAATCAGTTCGGATATTCTCTGAACTTCCTTACGAATTTCTCATTTATCCTCTCATTCTGAATCGCGGTCGATACGATCATCGTCATCGTCCAGGCTGCGAGTGCGAAGCTCCGTATCGGATACTCTCCACGTTCTGCGATCATGCTCGCACTGCGTGAATATGCGATCCCGATTATCGCAGGAGTCAGCACGACGATCGTCGTATTTATCCCGATGATGATGCTTCCGGGCATTATGGGAAAATTCCTCGCATACATTCCGATTACGATTTTCTGAGTCCTTGCGAGCGGACTCGTCCTCGCTCTTACCGTGAATAGTGCACTCTATCTCCTTTTTGTTCGTGAGAAAAAAACATATATCGAGAGTGACTCCGTGATGGAATATGCAGATGAAATGGAAAAAGAACTCCTTGAATTAGAGCGCGAAGGGAAGACACTTACACTCGAGACGAGCGCTCCACTTCGGATTCGTGTCCTTCATAGGGTAACTGAGTGGTATAAGTGAGTCCTACGGAACTTCCTCGAACATACGAAATTACGGCGGATTTCGATATTTCTCCCGGTAGTATTCTTCTTGTTTGGTTTTTTTGCTTTCGCTCCAGCGATCGGAATGAATCTCTTCCCGAATAGCGATAATGGATCGACGACATTCACCATCGAGTGACCTGTCTGACTCGAGACAGATGCCATGGTAGAGCGTGTCTGAGAGTGGACATCGTACTTCTCTGGGTATCCAGAGATCGAGTACGTCGCGACATCGATCAATGGAAATACTGCAAGTATCAGTGTTCAGCTCACGAAACTTCAAGTTCGTGAAGCGGAAGGACAGCGTTCTGTATTTGAGCTCGAAGCGGAGATTTATGATAAGTTGATTGCCCTCGAACAAGAAGGATTTAAGGTGACAAGTACTGTCGCGGAAAATGGTCCTCCCGGGGGGAAAGCAGTCGGGCTGAAGCTCGTCGCTGAGGAGACGTCTGATCTTCCTGATCTGATAGAAGTTTCTCAGGATTTCCAGGCACATATGAAATCCATGGATGGCATGAAAAATGTCGGCACGAGCTCGACAGAGACTCCCGGACAATTCGTATTTTCTCTGAAAAAAGATCTTCTCGCAGACTATGGAGTCTCGCCATCAGTCATATATAGTGCAGTGACACAGAATATGAACGGTGTCACTGTCGGAACAGTCGAGAATAATGGATCAGATATGGACGTCATCCTGAAGACAGATACATTTCTCTCATGAGCTCGAATGGAAGATGTCTTAAATATTCCATTTTCTCTCGGGACGGCATCATATCGTGTCGGAGACTTCGTCGATACGCGTGTAAAAAATGCGATCGCGAGCGTCGTCCGTGCCGATGGTAAGATCGAGATCACGGTCGATGCTGATCTTGCCGACGGAGAAAGCATACTCACAAAACAAGCAGAACTGAATAAATTCGCCTCGACGTATAATTTCCCGAAAGGCATTTCCTATTCTCAGTGATGAGAAAATGAGGAAAACTCTGATTTGATCATCGCGACATTCTCATCATTTTTCCTCGCGATTATCGTGATCTTCGCGATCCTGACACTCCAGTTTAATAGTTTCTTGCAGCCTATTATTATCCTCTACTCAGTGATCATGTCGCTTCCATTCGTTATGATCGGACTCCTGCTTACTGGCAATCAGTTCTCCATCCCGTTTGGTATCGGATTTATCGCCTTTACCGGAATCGCTGTGAACCACGGAATCATCCTGATCTCTGCGATTAATGAGAATCTCGAGAAATGAATGCGCGGAATTACGGCGCTCGTGGAAGCGGGATCATCTCGACTGGAGCCGATGACGCTCACGACACTCACGACCGCGCTTGGTATGGTGCCGATCGCGATGAAAGATCCATTCTGGTCGGGTATGGGATTCACTATTATCTTCGGAATTATCGCCGCATCCTTCCTGACGCTCTTCGTCGTGAAGTGAATCTACTATGAGGTCTATATGCGAGAAGATAAAAAACCAAGAAGAAAATAATCGCTTTATTTCCAAGTTATACGTTTTTTGCAAACAAAAATCTTTCGATAGAATTCGAAAGATTTTGCATGTATATTTTTCTCATTTTACCCTATGATCCAAAAATCTCAGCTTCCACTGATTCTCGTGACCGCGTTTCTCGATATCCTCGGAATGTCCCTCTTCATCCCACTTCTTCCGTGAATCATCAGTGCATTCGGGATGAGTGCCTCGTGGACCTGATACAGTCAGGCGATTTATGCGATCGGTGTCTTTCTCTGAGGGATGACCTTCGGAAAACTCTCGGATATATATGGACGAAAACGACTCCTTTCCTATACGAGTCTGATTAATTTTCTCTGATATGCGATCCTGCTCGTCAGTATCTGGAATATCTCCATAGAGAGCTCCGTCTCGGCGCTCGCATGAGAATCGGGTGCGATCGGATTCTCGTCTCTCGGGGAAGCATTTCAGGGGATGACTCCGATTTTTCTCCTCTTTCTTCTGGCTCGACTGATCGGATGACTCGGTGGGGCATGATATGGGGTGACTGGAGCGTATATCGCCGATATCTCGAGTCCGACAGAGCGCGTAAAAAATATGGGATATATGGGGGCTATGTTCGGGATCGCATTCCTTATCGGGCCAGCTTTCTCAGGACTCCTCTTGAGATTCGTCAGCATTCATACGATCCTGCTCGTGAGCTGTGTTATCATCCTCCTGAATGTCGTCATGATATGGATTTTTCTCGAGGAGCCAAAGCGACATCAGCATGTGACTGACGTCGATCTCACGGACTTCCGCTTCTCGCGCGTCGTCATCTCACTCTTCATCATCTCGTTCGGCGCACTCCTGAGCTTCTCAGCGATGCAGTCTATGTCGCCTCAGCTTATGGCAGATCGATTTCATTTTACGACTTCTGAGATCGGCTACACGATGGCAGTGATCTGACTGACTGCAGTCCTGTATCAGGGATGGCTCGTAAAATATGTCCGCAAATATCTGACTGAGGTGCAGATGCTTCACATGGCTTTTGTGATTCTTGCCGTCGGATTTATCGGCTTTGCTCTGAATACGAGCTCGACGTGGCTCTACTTCTGGGTACTCTTTTTCCCGATCGGAATGGGATCACTCCAGCCATCGATCAGCTCACTGCTCGTACATCGGGCAGGGAAGCAGGTGGGGAAAGTCATGGGATATAATACTTCGATCCAGTCGATCGGACAGATATTCTGACCGATCATGGCGGGAGTGCTCTATACTTTTCCATGAAGTGGACTTCCATTTCTCGTTGCGGCTGGTATTTTTGTCATGCTTTTTTTCTTCTCGTATACGATCCATGAGAAGAAGACAGATACCTGACCACTTCCAGTCATCTCGAATGAGTAAGAAAAAAGAATCCGCAATGGATTCTTTTTTTTCGTTCATAGCCTATTTTCTGATATCATTAGTGCCTTTTTATGTGACTTGAAGAATATACTCGTCTCTATCATCTCGGGCGTATTCCAGGATCCAGCTTTCTCGGATTTGGCTCTCCGTGAAAAATCCAGATTCTTGGCTTATTCACGAATATGGATTCCTACCTTCGCGAAGCGATAAAAAGTCTTCAGCGTGTTTCTTGGGACTTTTTTCACATAGATTTTTGCTCGCGCGAGACGAGATAATCAGATCAGTTTTATTTCTCTACTCTGCGGGTGTCTCACGGAGAATACGGAAGAGTCGGTATGGTACCGAGCTTCTCCAGATATCGACGCGAAGGAGATACTGCATGTCTGCCGATCCAGAAAATCCTCGAATCGGAGCGTAGACCGTCCCGACAGAATTCCCTGGGAATTCCACGAGGAGACAGCTCGTCGCCTCGACTTCACGTGGACATTTGGCGCGCGTGTCGAGAATTTTCCAGATTTCTGTCCTTCGGACGAGCGGATTGGTACACGTGCGAAGTCCGACATCCCATACGAATCCCTCGCGACAACCGCGGTCATCGGAGAGTGTCTCGGCTGATGCGTGTGAGATATTTATCGCGAAGAATGCGAGAAAAAGGATGATGATTTTTTTCATATTTCTAAAAAAGATGACTTGATTGTAGGGAAAAGGGGGGAAAAGTAAAACACTTTCTCGTTTTTTTAGCATAGACTGGGCGTACTGCTAAACTTCCTGGAGGATACCAATAACAAAAATATCCCCACACTACAAATTATAACAGGAGGAACATATCCATAGACATGATAATTCTTTTCTCAGAAGAAAATAGTATAATATATGCGAAGAAATAAGATTTTCTCTGTAAGTAGCAAATATTTCAGAGGAGAAAAACGCCACAAAAAATGCACAATGATACCACGAAACCATACGAAGAGGATATGGCTCATTTATCGATAAATGAGCCATATATCGTTATATATGAGATTGCAATAAGCGCATTACTTATCTGGAGCCATGTCGATCAGAATCGAGACATATTTATGGATTACAAGCAGTAGTGACGGTTGCTAGATATCAAACATTTGGTCGTGTCGGTTCGAGGTTCCACTCTGCCTTTAGCATAACAAAATTTGCGTGACATGCGTATTGATAGTACATGGATTCGTATATGCTTGTATCTTTTATCCCAATGATCTGATACGGCAGTTTTGCTAAGCATTTCTTCCCAGCTCTAGTTTACATAAAATCATCATCCTGAAAAGAGCGTTGATCCCCCACCAAGATTACAGGTAGATTATTTTTTTTGCATCTGTCAATAATATACTAAAAAACGAGTTTGTTGCACGGGGATGAAAATATTGTTTTTTCTGAATTTTCCATACGATAGAAAAAATAATTCACACCATGCATATTATCGTCATCGCCGCCATGTCCGAGAATCGCGTCCTCTGAAATCAGGGAAAAATCCCGTGGAAAATCCCCGAAGAACAGCAATTCTTCAAGCAGGAAACACTGGGATATCCGATCATAATGGGACGCAAGACGTTCGAATCGATCGGGAGATGTCTCCCATGACGTCGCAATATCGTCCTGAGTCGGCGCCCATTTTTTCTCGAGAAAAATAATCAGCCCGCACCAGAAGTATTCTCTGATATTCATGATCTCATCGCTCAGCTTGTCGCCGATGGAGAGGAGCGGTGTTATATCTGCGGATGATCAGAGATCTATGCGCTTTTCTTCGAGCAGAATCTCGTCGACACCGTGATCCTCTCGTGTGTTCCGTGAGAATATGCGGGAGATGCTTTTTTTCCTTTGTTTGAGCCGAGTTTTCATGAGACGACCCAGAAGCAGTATCCAGGATTTCTCGTGAAATGGTTCAATAAAAATACAGATTCCGAGTTGCAAAATAGGGAATCCTCTTATAATACGCATACGTAAATTCTCATATGACTGATACCGATCAGAAGCCGACAGCTTCAGAGGAGGAAAATACTGAGGCGGAGCTCGATCACGAAGAGACTCCGAAGCCTCGTCCGATCCCACCACGCAATGCTCCGGGAGGGAAGTTCTCGAATGGGAGCAAGTTCTGAGGTGGGGGCGCGTTTCATTCGCAGACAAATAATCCACAGCCGATTCGGCGGTCTGCAGGAAGGGGACGATAGTTTCTTCATTTTTTACCATCCCGAGATGTATCTCGGGATCTCTTTTCGATGGCTTCATGCTTCGCGAAAAACTCGAGTGTGGGATGTGTTCATGAATGGGCTCGATGACGAAGCAAGTGCTCGGTTTTTCTCGATCTCATTCCCCGATCTCATGGATTCCTCCTCGTCACTCATCTGACACAAAAAAGCCACCCCTCCGGAGGGGTGGCAAAAATTATTCTATTCTTCTTTCTTTTCTTCCTCGTCTTCTTTGAATACCATGGGGGCATACACCCCCATGATAAAAGTAATGACCGTGAGAACTAGTCTCATCCACCACCACCCCTCCTGGGGCGTGGTGGAAAGGGTAATCATGTTGAATATAAATGTTACCGCGCATAGTGCGGTAACACAAAGCCCAAACACCGAATTCTTCATTTTTTTGCCCCTCCTCGGGGCTTGTTGTGTGACTCGCCGATCGAGCCACTCCGAGAATCACAGGATATATGATCATCGGAGTAACTCGAGAAGACGGAGTCTTTTTTTGTAGTTTTTTTATTTTGGTATGAGTGAGGAGGAGATGAAAAATGAAAAAAGTGGAAGTAGGAAAAGAAGAAAGAAATAGACAGAACATCTATACTCGAGGAATACGGTCTGATCGGCACTCTCACGAGACCGAGCAGTACAGATAAACTTCAAGCACAGAAAGCTGTCTACTCTGATGTTAAGGAGCGAGTGATCACGAGGAGTGAACCAAGTGTGAACTATATATATTTATACTATAAAGTCAATATATTCTCTCAGCCTTGTGGGGAGCAGTGAATATTTTCCTCTTTATAAATAGATATTCATTCCTCACAAATCAATCAACATATGCAGATTTGCCGAACAACGAGAAATGTGCTAGAATATGCATATCTTTTTTCTTTTTGTATGTCAAATCCAGAAGCTCTCGCCTATGATTATAGTAGTCAGGAAACAGGAGAAACACGACGTGAAGAAAGGACGAATCCTGAAGGAGCCAAGGATCCAGAGCAACAGAAAAATCCAGAAGAAAATTCGAAAGAAAAAGAATTTCATTCCACCGATGGAAGAGAGATGATAGCCGTTCAAGAGAGGGATAATAATCGCGTACAGAGGGGGCAGGCGCAAGAAAATCTCGATGCAGAATTCTCTGCACTCTATCCGTCTGATGAGTCGCCAGAGACCACAGCCCAGCGTAATACAGAAGTCTCGTCCGAGAGAACAGCGTAGATAGATACTACGGAATAATTTTATTTTTTATAATCTCGTCGATAATCATATCAGTTGTGATGCGCTCCCCGATCGCTCTATATGACAGGGTGATGCGATGGCGGAGTATGTCAGGAGCGAGCGCCTGAATATCTTCTGGAAGGACGACATCACGTCCTCGGAGGATTGCTCGGACTCGCGCCGTCCGGATAAAAGCGATCGAAGCACGAGGGGATGCCCCGTAATCGATATATTTCTGGATATTTTCGAGTGATTGTGCGATCGTATCGAGCGGAGTTTTTTCCTCATGGAGCGCGATATTCGCGAAGTCATACTGCGCCAGTATCGGCTTCGTAGTCGGACGTGTCGCACTGACGATATCAGCGATATACTGGTATATCTTCTCGTCGATATGTACATGCTCGATAATCTGCTTCTGGATCGTGTCGCGGTCGACCGAGCTCAGGATTCCTGATCCTTTTCCGAGTTGCTCGTGAAATATTTTTCCATCTGTTTCCTGCTTCATGATCGCGATCTCTTCGTCATGCTCTGGATATGTCACGAGACACTTCATCAGAAAACGATCCAGCTGTGCCTCAGGAAGTCGATATGTTCCCTCCTGCTCGATCGGGTTCTCTGTCGCGATTACGAAGAAGTTCGCAGGAAGTGGAAATGTCTCATCGCCGATCGTGACAGCACTTTCCTGCATGGCTTCGAGAAGGGCAGATTGCACCTTCGGGGGCGTACGATTGATCTCATCAGCGAGCAGTATCTCTGTAAAAATCGGTCATTTTCGAGTCGAGAATTCTCCTGTCTGAGGACGATAGACTTCGCTTCCGATCAGATCCGATGGCAGAAGATCAGGGGTAAAAGAAATGCGCCCATACTCCATATCGAGCGCGTCTGCAAGTGTCTTCACTGTGAGCGTCTTCGCAAGTCCCGGGACTCACTCGAGGAGTATGTGTCATCCCGCGAAAAGTCCGATAATCAGGCGCTCGACGAGATCTTCTTGACCGATAATTCGCGAGTGAATACGCTCTTTAAGAGCGATAAGTACCGAGTGGATCGATGCGACTTCTGGTGACATAGGGAGAAAAAATCTCCCCCGAGTATAGGGATTTTCTAGGAGAGAGCAATATTTCCTCGAAAAAACACTCCCAGATACAGAATATAGAATAAAGAAGAAGGCTGTTACTTTTTCCCGCGGTTTACTCTGTCGCGGATGATTCAGGCACAATGCTTTCGTGTTCTGGACTTCGTCCGAGGCTGATCTTGTTGTATGTATTCCTTGAGTTGTGCTACCGAGAGCTCACTTGTTAGGAGCTGATTTCGTGTATATGTGTTAAGATTATTTTCCTTTACCCACTTTTGTATTTCATCGCTGAGAAATGCATCAAGATCTTTGATATTTTTGTTTTTGGGAGTTTCTCATAAACTTTCTTTGATTTCTGTAAGAATATGCTGAACCTCCTCCTCTACGAAAGAAAAACGAAAAAGTGAAGGAATCTCACATTTTTCGCACCATTCAGTGACCTGATCGAACTGCTTCCAAAATGTCTGAAGCTGTGTGAGATCTCATGATCTGAGAATTGTGGCATGAAGGGTATGAAAATATTTCTCCTGTATCTGTAGTATCACACGTGCTGGTTCTTTCGTGGTATCGATGCCTTCTTGGCTGACATTTTCTAAAAATGAGAAACAGGAGTACATCTCATCCATATCATCATGGGGCGCCGTGATGCTACTCCAGACTGAGCTAGCATGAGGAGTTTCGGGAGAACTCCTGGATTCCATCTTATCCCTGTAAGCAGCCTTGTATCATGAGGGGGGTTTTGCCATAACTCGCTCTCGTATTATCTTTGTGACCCCGTCAGGGGAATCAGCAGTTCCATCCAGAAAATTCTTAACAGATTGATAAAGCGCTGGGGGAATTTTTCGGTGCCATCCACCCAATACCATGACCGCCGCCCACTCCTGTTGCTCAGTAGTGAAGCGAGAGACAACGCCTTCTAGCTTCTCATGCCACCCAGGATCCCCCTTGAGGATACTTCCTATCCTTCATAGGATTTTTGCTATCTGCTCGGTTGATCTATCATCAGGGGGTCGTCTCGCGAGCAATCTACTAAGTGTATCGTTTTCTGTGGTGAGATCAGAGCTATTTCTCATAAAAGTACATCTGATAAAAATAAATATTATCCTTTATAAGTATAAATTTACTAAAAGCAAATATTTCACATAGATACACTCGTATATCACCGCAGAATGCATGAAAATACAGTATTTCAAAGCCATAAAAAAAAGAAACGCACCGATAGTTGGTACGTTTCTTTTTGCTCTTCTAGACTAGATATACTCTATCTGAAAACCGTACATTCCCATGCTACATGTCCCGTTCGTCGTCGTCCCTGCTGATGGCGTCCCGAGATCGATCTCTGTGTTAGCAGTGGCAGGAAGATACTGCTGAAATCATACAGATCGGATGACGAGCGCCGTCTCACAGCCGTATGATTCCTGCGTCTTCGCGATAAGTCGCGTCGGTACGCCTCACTGGGCGCGTGTCGATCGTGGAGAATATCCACGTTTTACGTCGATCGTTATGTACTGGATTCCGTCACGCATGGTGACATTCGATGAGACATCGCTTGTGGATGTATTTTCTGATGTTGGAACTCATGACGAAGTGCCGGTATTTCTTACGAGTAAGACGATCCCAGTCACGAGAACCAGTGAAAGAAAAAGAGAGAGAATTTTTTTCATAGGAAAATGTTATATATTAAAAAGTGGTGCGATAATCCCGATCCCTGCGAGACTCGCGAGAAACGAAAAAAGTCCGAGCCCGACGACGATGACCCCAGCCGAAGCAAAAAATAGGGGAGCGTATCGAGACTGCGAAAACGAGACAGAACTGAAGGAGAGGAGTGCAAGTACGGGAAATGTCCCGAGCGCGAAAGCGAGCATGATGGTCGCCCCCGAGAAAAAAGATCCGCTCGCGAGCGATGCGATCTGCATCGACTGTGTGAAGCCACATGGAAGAAAAAAAGTCGCCACACCGATCAGAATCGGAACATAGGTGACTCCTTCACTTTTCGTAAGCCAGTTAAAAATCCCTGATGGGAGTGTGAGCGTATTTTTTCCGAGGATTCCCATAAGATTCAGTCCGAGGATGACCATGACGAGCGCACTCAGAATCCCGAGGATCGCAGAGAAGGTAAAGCTCAGAGCAAGACTCTTCCCGAGAAAACCGAGAACACCTCAGAGAAGTGCAAATCAGAGGATACGTCCCGTGTGAAAGAAGATAATAGAGCGTCTGCTCTCTCTCGGATCATCGTGTGAGACTTTTGCAGAGAGCGAGAGTACGAGTCATCCGACGAGTGCGAGACAACTCGATACTGATGCGATAATCCCGATGAAGAAGCTCGTGAGCGGACTGACATTTCCTCAGATTCAGAAGTCGAGTATTCCTGATTTCTGCAGGAGAAAAAAACCGAGTAAAAATGCGAGACCGATCGGGAGTGCTATCCAGAGTACGTCTGTATTTTTTTCCTTCTGTTTCTTCTCGAGAGAGACCGTGTATCCGAGCGGTGTGAGCTTCTGATTCAGCTTCTCGATGACTGACGCACGGTCAGTATCTTCAGAGGAAAATGTGAGTGTTTCTGTCTTTAGGTTAACATGTGGATTCGTAATTCATGACTCTTTCTCGAGTGTTTTTCTTATCATGATCTCACAGGAAGCACAGTGCATCCCTGAGACAGAGAGTGTGTATTTCTGCATATATAAAATGTTAAGAAAGTGTATATCCGAATGGAGCAAGCTCTGTGTTCAGTCTCTTTATAAGACTGGGTTTTTCTTCATCTGACTCGAGTGAAAGTGTCTTCTTCTCGAGATCGACCGTCGCATCTCTGAGAGTCGTATCTTCACTGAGAACATCTTCGATCAGCATCTTGCAGGCATTACAGTGTGTCCCTGCTACGTGAAATGTGTGGAGCATATTTTTTTATCGTGAGAAATTAAAGTTTTTTCCCTTTCAGTCGGAGGGAATTCGAGACGACAGAGACACTCGAGAAAGCCATCGCAAGACCTGCGAATACAGGCGAGAGTGTCCATCAGAAGATCGGAAAAAACACTCATGATGCGAGTGGTATCCCGATCAGATTGTAGAAAAATGCCCAGAAGAGATTTTGCTTGATTCCTGTAATTGTTATGTGAGAGAGGCGGATCGCTTTCACGCATTTCGAGAGATCTCATCCGAGAAGTGTAATTCCTGCAGATGCGATCGCGACGTCTGTCCCAGTTCCCATGGCGATTCCGACATCTGCCTGAGCGAGTGCGGGGGCATCATTGACGCCATCCCCGATCATGGCGACGACCTTTCCTTCAGACTGGAGTTCGTGTATCGTGCGGAGCTTATCTTCTGGCATGACTTCTGCAACGACAGAGTCGATACCGACCTGGTCAGCTATATATTTTGCAGTATTTTTATCATCTCCAGTCAGCATAATCGTCTTGATTCCGAGCGCATGGAGCGCACTGATCGCGTCTTTCGCTTCTTGCTTTACCACGTCTGCTACGAGAAATATCCCGAGAATCGCCTCGGAAGTCGCGAGAAATACAGGAGTTTTTCCTTGTTTTGTCTCACGAGTAATCTCAGAATGCGTATATGTGAGCTGGAGATCGTCCATGAGTTTTGTATTTCATGCGAAATACTCCACTCATGCGATACTTCATCGGAGTCATTTTCCTTTTATACTCTCGAATTTCTCGACTGTATGCGTGACTCATTTTTCCTTCTCAGAAGCAGTCACGAGCGCGTGAGCGATCGGATGTTCTGACTTTTTCTCGAGGGATGCGACGAGAAGAAGTATTTCCTCATCACGCATACTCGAGTAATTGATCGTATTCGTGAGTTCAGGTTTTCCCTTCGTGATCGTCCCAGTCTTATCCATTACGATCGTCGTGACATGATGGAGCGTCTCGAGTGTCGAAGCGTCTTTCACGAGGATTCCCTCGGTCGCTCATTTTCCGACACCGACGATAATCGCCGTCGGAGTCGCGAGTCCGAGCGCACACGGACAAGCAATGACAAGGATCCCGACAAATGAAGTCAGTCCGAGCGAGAGTGCATCGGAGAAACCGAGTGGTCCTGTCCCGAAGAAGAGCCATGCGAAAAGTGTCACACAGGCGATACCGAGGACGACTGGTACAAACACAGCAGAAATCGTATCAGCCAGACCCTGGATCGGGGCCTTGCTTCCTTGTGCTTCTTCGACCATTTTGATAATCCCTGCGAGAAGTGTCTCAGATCCGACTTTTGTCGCACGGAATGTAAATGATCCCGTCGTATTTATCGTCCCTGCCATGACTTTTGATCCGATATTTTTCTCGACTGGTATCGGCTCCCCAGTGATCATCGATTCATCGATATACGACGATCCTTCGAGGATTTCTCCATCGACGGGGATTTTTCCTCCTGGCTTTACGATAATCGTCTCTCCATGCATCACCTGATCGATGGCGACTTCTTGCTCGACTCCATCGCGTATGACGAGTGCTGTCTTCGCACCAAGTGAGAGAAGCTTCTCGATCGCATCGCCAGTCTTCAGTTTTGATCGCGCTTCGAGGTATTTTCCGAGCGTCACGAAGGCGATCACGACGATCGTCACATCGTAGTAGCTATACTCGATATTTACATATGGAGCAAGCACATCCTCGAAGGCTGATATGATAAAACTGTATAAAAACGCGACTGATGTTCCGATTCCGATGAGGGTATCCATATTTGCTTTTCCATATCGGAAAAATCTCGCAACTCCGAGAAGGTACGGCTTTCCGACGACGAAGAGTGCGTAGGTCGCGAAGAGCGGAAGAAGATGATGAAAAAATACCTTCCATACAGGTGGCATCATGGGGAGAATGCCGAATTGCGCGAACATTTCCCATCCCATAACGCCGATAGAAAATATGGCAAGCGGAATAATAATCCGTACCTTTGATCGCATATCCTCGAGTTCTTTTATTTTTTCCTGTTTTCCGGGATTTCCCATCGAGTGCGTCATTCCTTCGTGCTCTTCTGGAACACGGAGTGTATATCCGAGTGGCTTGATTCTATCACTGAGATTCTCGGGTTGTACTTGAGAATCATCGAATGTTATCAGTGCAGATTCATTTCCATAATTTACAGATATCTTCTCGACACCATCGATCTTCTTCAGAGTTCTCTCGATAATATTGGCGCATGAAGCGCAGTGCATACCCTGTATCGGGTACGTTTGAGTTCGGTGCATAATAAAAAAGTAAAAAAGTGAAGAAATATTTTTCCTGAGAAAGTCTTTTTTTCAGAAGACTCAAAAGTCCACATAAAAAATGAGGAAAAAATTAATTCAGATTTTTTACAGAATTCCCTATGAGGGCAGTATATTCATCACGATCTGGCGGTGCGCCCTCTCGATACAAGATACATGGAATATTCTTTTCCTCGTGGCTCTCTGTAAGGGAAATACGAGGGATCTCAAGCATCTGTGGAGTCGAGAGAATCTCGTGTACTGTACTCGTAAATCGTACATCCCGCACGATCGCATTCTCATGGCTCTCGTCGGAACAGCAGTCATAGAGGGGACTCTCGATGATTTCACTTTCTGTGGTCATCATGGTATCCGTCATACCCACGTATGTATCGTGAGGCATATCTTCCATACTCCCAGCGAAAACCATCCCACAATTTGGGAGGAGGAGCAGAAGGGCGAGAATGAGAGAAATGAAAGTCTTCATAAATTCCGCCCCATGATATCAGAAAGAACGAAAAAGTAAAGAGCGAAAAAGCTGAGCGTGTGTTACAATTGCAGCAATTTATTGTTCCATAGGAATACTTCTGATATATCTCGCGCAAAATACGCTCGCTCACTCTATGAAGCAAGATGGACTGGGACACAAGAATAAAAAGAATCATCGAGAAGATCGAGACATTCTCGATGCTGATCCTGTGAGATATTTATTCCCTCTTGCCCTCAAAGGTATTACGCAATGCCAACAAGACTATCTCTTTGATTGCCAAGAGGGGCGCATAGAGCTTCTCACATGGTCTCGGTTTTGTATCCTCTGGACGTTCTGGGGTGGATGGCTGAGTATTTTCTGGATTCATGCAATAGCGTAAGAAGTAATATGTTTGCTATATAGTATCGAATGCTATTACCTATTCATTAGTAGTTCTCCTATTTCTTCTCTCTGAGCAGGGGTGAACCAGCTCATCATAACTCTTACAGGTGCGTACGTATCATTTTCCAATGCGGTTCTATACTTCATGGAGTCTTCTGCTGAAAGTTGTGCAGCTCCCACGATTTCTCTGAGATAATCATCTTGATTAAGATGTGCCAGGAGAAAATCCGGGCTTTCATATTTCTTCCGCAGATATGTCTCGAGAGCTTTTTGGGCTAATGCTCGGATCATGGTATCTTTTATGTTCTCTACATCGAGCAGAGAATACCCATATTGTTTCAGAAATTCATTTGCGTCACTGAGTAATCCATTGATTCTTCCTATTGATAATAAAGGTTTCATGTCTTTTCTCAAAAGAGATCTGATTGTACTATCAATGTATTGCTCATAGAGCTTTGACATCTGTGTTGGTATTTGAATCATCCCATCTGGATTCCCCCTGTTCCACTCCTCAGCTTTCTTCCAGACGGGGACCACATCATACGGAAAATATTCCGAGACACCCTGAGATACCTTTTCGAGGAGTGTCTGAAGGAGCGATGGCATATTGTCGCGGATGCGCGCGATTTCCTCCGTATCTCATCACATTTTCAGGGATTCTTCTAGAACTCTATACCATCGAATAGAAGGTTCTTTTTCGTAAGACTTCAAAACACTGACAGGGAAAGAGTTTTTCAATATCTGAAATTTCCCCTCAAGGGTGAGGGTGTCTGTGTCCATGAGAGTCCTAACAAGATGCATGAGCACCCCCGTGCTCTCTGGGTGATCACAAACAGACAATACATCATCAACAAGTCTCTGAAATCTTTCAGTCTTTACTGACTCTGGTGATTGAGGACCTTTCTGTGATTCTCATTCTCAAGGTGTGTTTGGTGTATTCATAAAAAAGATGGTTACGTCCCCCGCAGGAAATAAAAAAAGAAAAATTCTACACTCGATCTCACTTCGGGAGGGTCAGCCTATTTTTATTTGAGTATCGTCTTCGTGGGGGTGCAGGATTCCGATATGCCACAAGAGTTTTGGCAATTCTTCCGAGTTGTAGTATGCCCTACTCACCCACATCGTTCGTGATCAGGAATGGGGGGTACTTTTTCTGGAGCTTCCTCTTGTGTCTTGACGCGACATGCCATATCATGCAAGTTATGAATAATATTTTATATATACTCATAATATGAAAAAAAGCAAGTGATATGTATCGATTATTTCTTATACTCCACGAAACTTCCTATCTGGAGCTCTCATGAGCGAATATCGCCCTTCTTCACACGATCATATTCATCGATCTCTGGCGCCTGAATCTCCCGACGGATGATGAATTCTTTCCCTTTTTTCTCTATCTCCATGATATATCCAGAAAATATTTTTCCCTTCGCATCTTCTGAGTGATCGTGATATATACGCTCGAGAAGTGTCACGACACGATCGAGGCGGGATCGAGCGATCACATCGTCGATCTTATCTGTGAGACGTGAGCTCGGCGCAAGTGGCTCATCATGATACTGGAAGAGTCCGACCGATTCGAAGCGATTTTCCTCGATGAAGCTGAGTAGTGTCTCGAGGTCTTCGTCTGTCTCGCCTGGAAATCCGATGATAAAACTCGTGCGGATAAAAGCGCCCGGAAAAAGAGTGCGGATTTTCTCCAGAAGACGATCGATACTTTCGCGATCATAATGTCGTCACATTCGCTTCAGGACTGACGGACTCGCATGCTGGAATGGGATATCGAAATACGGCAAAAAATGCGTAAGCGAAGCGAGTCGCTCGAGATGTGTCTCCGTCAGAATATCGGGATAGAGATAAAAAACTCGAAACCGCACATGTTTTTTCTCCTTTTTCTCATATGCATGCATCCGTGTATCGATCTCCTCGAGAAGCTCGATCAGATGCGCCTCACCATCAAAATCCATACCATAACGTGTCGTATCCTGCGAAAGGATCTCGATCTCGCGAATCCCACTCTCGAGCATCGTATCGACTTCATGAAGAATACTCTCGATCGTGCGAGAAGTCTGTCTTCCGCGAATCTGTGGAATAATACAAAAGGTACACGCATTATCACAGCCTTCCGCAATCTTCAGATATTCATATCAGAACGGCACATGCATGTATGCACGGACTTCATCGCCTCGCCAGATAAATGCCTTTTCTCCGCGATGATCGGATGGGAGCGCATGTAGATACTCTCAGAGTGTTCTTTCTGTCGCTTCCTTCCGTGCTTTCTTCGCGCGGACGAGTGCTGAGACATTCAGCTTCGACTTCTTTCCGAAAAGAATCTCCTCGATGATAGAATAGCTCATAAATGGCACGATCATCGTGAGATTCTGGAGACTCGCGAGAAATGCATCGTCTTTTACCGATATATAGCACCCCATCAGGATAAGCTTCTTCCCGAGTGTATCGAAGTGTCGGAGTGTCTCCTCGGATTCTGCGCGAGCAGATGAGAGAAAGCCACATGTATTCACGATGACATATTCGACGCTCGGATCCTCAGGTGTGTCATAATACTCGATCTGCGTCTGTCACGAGTATTTCAGGATTTCTCCGACAGCGAACTCGAGATCGACGAGATTCTTGGAACAGCCGAGATTAACAGCAGAAAAAGAGAACATATGCAAGAAATTATTCGAATATTTTCTCGAAAAATCATTTATCTCATTTTTTTCATCCAGAAAGTATAAGAAGTGCTTCATAGTGCTCACGTTCCTCTACAGAGAGCTTTTTCGGGACTTCGATTTCTATGTGAAAGAGGAGATCTCATTTCTGATCTTTTCGTGATACAGATGGGATTCACTCCTTCTTATTCCGGATGATCGTCCCATGTGATGAACCATGATGGATCGTGATCGTCTTGCGTCCAAGAATCGGGAGATCGATCGTTTTCTCGATCCCGAGAACTGCTTCTGCGGGAGTCACTTTGACGACAGTGTGGAGATCCATACCTTCTCGGATGAGACTCGCTTCCTGATCAGGCACTTCAAAATGGATATAGAGATCGCCATTTCCATCGACATTCTGATTTCACTCTCCACGGAGTTTAATGCTCATTCCGGATTCGATTCCTGCTGGGACGGCGACATCTTTTTTTACCTTTTCTGTCGTAAGTCATTTTCCATGACAGATATGACAGGGATTCGTGACGATTTTCCCTTTTCCATGACACTTCTGACATGGTCCCGTCTGCTCGATCACACCGAAAATCGTCCGAGACTGCTCGCGTACTTGCCCAGTCCCATGACAGACGTCACACTCCGTGAGAGAGTCGGCATCTTCGGCGCCACTTCCAGAACAGTGCGAGCAGAGAATCTCACGTGAGTACTCGATCGTGCGTGTCGTCCCGAGGATCGCATCTGCGAGGGAAATCCGCATCATGACTTCGATATCTTCGCCGACACGTCTCTGATTTGCACGCCTTCCACCTCCACCATTAAAAAATGTATCGAAAATATCTTCGAATCCGCCCATCCCAGAAAATCCGCCACTGAATCAGCCGAATCCGCCCATCGAATCCGCAGATCAGAAACGATCGTAGTGCGCGCGTTTCTCAGAGTCAGAGAGGACAGAGTACGCCTCATTGATTTTCTTAAATTCTTCTTCCTTTGCTTTATCTCACTGATGTCGGTCAGGATGTGACTCCATCGCGCGTTTTCTGTAAGCGCGTTTTATCTCTTCGTCTGTCGCCGTTCGTTCGATGCGAAGGTATTCATAATATTCGTATGCCATACTGCAGGATTATACGTCCCCATCGGATGATAGGACGGGAAAGAAGTAAAATTTATCTCGGACATAGAGTCGAATCTCTATGAAAAGTACCTATTTACTATATAAAAATCTCGAAAAATGCAAGCTTCAGGAGTTTTCACGCGGGGATCATCTATCAAGTGAAAGTATACTAGGACTTCGTACTGGCGGAGATCCACGTAGAAAAACGGCGAAAAGTCGCAGCAATAATCCGAAGGTGTTTCATCGTCTCACATATCAGGAATCCAGGTTTCAGGATCACTCGCAAACTCGGATTTCCATAGGGGAATCTAACTGAATTCCAAGATACACCCGCATGGTGATTCACACATTTTACCCGAGAATTTTTCCATACACAGTCAGATCCAGTAAAAATACTGGAAAATATGGGAAAAAATCTATAATCGAACCATATGAAAAAGAAAGAAACTCCAGAGATTATCCTCTATCAAGCACCAAATGGAGCGATCGAGTTCGCTCGAGATTCTGATCGAGAAACTCTCTGGGCGAGTCTCGATCAGATTGCTTCGGTTTTCGGGCGTGATAAGTCGGTAATTTCTCGACATATAAAAAATATCTTCAAGGAAGAAGAGCTCGATAGACAATCAACTGTTGCATTTTTTGCAACAGTTCAAAAAGAAGGAAAAAGAAATATAAAAAGAACCATCGAGCACTATAACCTCGATATGATTCTCTCCATCGGATATCGAGTAAACTCGAAGGTCGCGACTGAGTTCAGAAAGTGGGCAACTAAGACGCTTAAGAGACATATGATCGAAGGATATACGATACATAAGAAATTGCTCGAGAAAAACTATACCCTCTTCCAATCCGCTCTCGCAGATATCCAAAGCATTTCACAGAATACTCTTTCTTCCGATGATGTTCTAGAGCTTATCAAAACATTCAGTGCGACGTGGTTTTCACTCGATGCATTTGATGCCGAGCGTTTTCACTCGACAAAACAAACACAGGGAAGTGTCCGAATCACCACGGAGACACTCACTCAGGCGCTGCATCAGCTCAAGAAAAGCCTTACTGAACAGGGTGAGGCGACTGATTTTTTCGCTCGAGAAAAAGAATCTGGGAATTTTGCAGGAATTGTGTGAAATATCTTTCAGACGGCATTTCAGGAAGATGTCTATCCGAGTATCGAATCGAAGGCATCGCACCTCCTCTATTTCATCGTGAAGAATCATCCATTTATCGACGGAAATAAACGCAGCGGCGCTTTTGCATTTATCTGGTTTCTCCAGAAAGCAGAGTATTCGTTCCGGGGAAAAATTTCTCCCGAAGCACTGACAGCAATCACGCTTCTGATAGCCCAGAGTCATCCCCAGGAAAAACAGAGGATGATCGATCTCGTGATTCTCTTGCTCGGCGGAAAATAAGATTTCCCACGCGATTCTACACGATTATCCCTCGCTTCCACTCAGTGGAGTCGTCTCTGTCGATGAAGTCTCTGTCGGCGTATCGAGAGGAATATCTTCTTCTATCGGTGTCTCATCTTGCCCCACTTCTTCCGTCGTGCCTGCTTCTTCTGGAATAGTCTCGACTTCCTCAGTCGTCGCTCCAGTATCAGTCGGAATCGTTTCAGAAACGATTTCTCCTGTGCTCGTCTCTGGAGTGCTCTCTATTTCCACTGTCGTGCCTGTCTCTGACACTGTTCCTGTATTTGTCTCTGTTACTTCCTCTGGAGTACTTTCCGCTCCTGTCTCAGCAAAAATCGTATCTCATGAGACGACATTTATACCGTCGACTGCGAGCGCAAGCCAGTTAAATTGTACCGCATGATCGAGTGGATTCGCGAGCTCGATCGTAAATCCGTTTACACTCGAAGAAGCGAGATAGTATTCTCCTGCGTATCCGATCGGCGTAATCTGGACGATTGGCTCGATATTATACGGAGTTGTATACGATACCGATACATTTTTTCCATTCGCTGGGATCGAAGCGCGTCCTGCCATATCGCTGTCATGGAATATCACGCGTTCTTCGAAGTGGACTGTTCCCTGGAAGGTGACATTTTTCGTAAATGTTATGAGTCACTCGAAGATCGTGTCGACATGGATCGTCAGTGATTCGAGCGTCGCGGTGATCGTCTGGAAAAATGGTATGTCCTCGAGCGAAAGGCTCGTTCATGATGTGCTTTTTTCTGTGGATTCGAGTGTCGAGATACGTGCTTCGAGTGATGATGATGCATCAGTTCCGAACGCCTCCAGTGTATCCACACGAGAGAAGAG